>PHBH01000007.1 GCA_002840535.1 Deltaproteobacteria bacterium HGW-Deltaproteobacteria-15
CTTTCGCACGATTTCCTCCTCAATTACAGTGAGTTTTTCCGGGTCGAGATTATGCGAGTATTCTGCCGTTTCAGTGCTGGAAAGAGCGTCTGTTTTCTTAGAGAATAGAACATTCTCTTCTGATCCTACTTGGACTCTATATGTCCTCTTTTTTTTGCGTCAAGGAAAACTCTCATGGTACCGATTGAATACAGGTATTCCTGTACTGCATGGGCGGACTGGTCTGAATCTTCAGTTGCTGCCGCGGCAATTTGATAGTAAGAGACGCCCATACGTGATAGTAAAACGCCCGTGCCTGAATACCGGGCGCCTGGAACAGACGGAAGCCGCATTGAGCAGATATCCTGGGTAGCATGCGGAGGTGCCATCTATGGCGAAGTTGGATCAGGTGCTGACAAGGGCCGCGGAAATCGGGGCCTCCGATGTCCACATCTCGGTGAACAATCCTCCTTTGTTTCGACATCTCGGGGAGCTCAAGAAGTTCAAAGCCCCGCCCCTGACGGCCCCACAGACAAAGGGTCTTCTTCACGAGATCCTCACCCAGGAGATGAAGGAGCGTTTTGAAAAGGACCTTCAGATCGACTTCTCTTATGAGATCGGGGGAGTCGCCAGGTTCCGGGCCAATGTGTTCAACCAGAGGCTTGGCATCGACGCGAGTTTCAGGATAATCCCCTTCAAGATCCCAGGTTTCGAAGAACTTGGGCTTCCCCCGGTGATCACCAGAATCCTGGACCAGCACCAGGGTCTGATCCTGGTGACGGGTGCGACTGGCCATGGCAAGTCCACCACCCTGGCCGCCATGGTGGACTACCTTAATGAGACCAAGTCCCATCATATCCTGACGGCCGAAGACCCCATCGAGTTCGTGCATTCTGTGGACAAGAAGGGTGTGGTGAACCAGCGGCAGATCGGACGGGACACCCTGTCTTTCGCCAATGCCCTGAAGGGGGCCCTGCGGGAAGATCCGGACGTTATTTTGATCGGCGAACTCCGGGATCCCGAGACCATTTCACTGGCCCTCACCGCGGCCGAGACCGGGCATCTTGTCGTGGGGACCATGTCGACCGCAAGCGCGCACAAGACCCTCGACAGGATTATCGACTCTTTCCCGCCGGAGCAACAGAATCAGGTGCGCACCATGCTCGCGGACTCCATCAAAGGCATCATCACCCAGCGTCTCATCAAGGACCGGGAGGGGAAGAAAAGGGTTTTGGCCGTCGAGCTTATGGTCGGGACCGTGCCCATTGGAACGATCATCCGCGACAACAAGACCTTCCAGCTTCCGTCCCTGATCCAGACGGGAAAGAAGCTCGGCATGCAGCTCATGGACGAAAGCCTGATGCAGCTCTTCAAGGACGGCCTGATCAGCCCCGAGGCGGCATACGCGAACGCCTTGAACAAGAAACCTTTCGAGACGGCAGTCAAGGGCAAGTAAACGGTGACAGGAGGGGATCCTCTGTGGCGAAGATCAACGAGTTGTTCCGAGAGATGAAAGAAGCGGGTGCGAGCGACCTGCACCTGGCTACAGGTTTTCCGCCAATGCTGCGATTGAAGGGCGAGATGAGCCGCACGAAACACGAGATCCTGACGAACCAGTCTCTTACGGAGATGCTCTATGAGATCCTGAGCCCTGAACAGCAGCACCATCTGGAAGAGCACAGGGACCTGGATGCGGCCTATGAACTGGAAGGAGTCGCGCGCTTTCGCTGCAACTTTTTCTACCAGCATCGGGGCATCAGCGCCGTGTTCCGCATCATCCCCACCAAGATCCTCACCATCGAGGATCTCAAGCTTCCCTCCGTCCTGTACAAAATCGCCGAGTTCCGGCGGGGACTCGTGGTGGTGACCGGCCCCACCGGAAGCGGGAAGTCAACGACGTTGGCTGCCATCGTGGACCAGATCAACAAGACCCGGGAGGCCCACATTCTCACCATCGAAGATCCCATCGAATTCGTGCACCCCAACATCAAGTGTCTCATCAGCCAGAGGGAAGCGGGAGTCCATGCCCACAACTTTGCCGAGGCCCTCCGGGTGGCTACCCGGGAAGACCCGGACATCATCCTCGTGGGGGAGATGCGCGATCTGGAGACCATCTCCCTGGCCTTGACCTGCGCCTCCCTGGGGATTCTCGTCTTCGGTACGCTCCACACGAACAGCGCGGCCAAGACCATCGATCGCATCGTGGATGCCTTCCCCTCGGACCAGCAGAATCAAGTCCGCTCCATGCTTGGGGACTCCGTGCAGGCCATCATCGCCCAGCAGCTCCTTCGCACCAAGGACGGCAAAGGCCGCTGTGCAGTCAACGAGATCCTTCTCGGGTCCCCGGCGCTTGCCAACATGATCCGGGAGGGAAAGGTTTCCCAGATCCCCTCCCTGATCCAGGGAGGGGCAAGCGAGGGCATGCAGACCATGGATTCGGCCCTGATGAAAGCCATCAGGGAAGACCGCATCACTCCGGAGGCCGCTTACGAAAAGGGGAATGACAAGAGTCTCTTTGCAGCGATGTTGACGGGAAGGGAGGAGTCTTGAATTGATTATCCAGAAAAATCGCCGAAGGGCACGCATCGTCGAGACGGACAACCGATTCAGAAATGTCCACTTTTACCTTCAGGAGCATGTGGACGAACATTCGGGCAGGGAGCTCATCCTGGATGTGCTCAACTCCGAATTCCAGTTCCTGTCCCTGGAGGATGTGAAGACAGGGCAGTTTGTCGCGGTGAACAAACAGCGCATCGTGTGCGTTGAGCCGGAAGGGAGGGACCTCCTGGAGGGGAGCGTATTCACCCGGGAGATCTCCGTGCAAGTGGAAATGCGGGATGGCAACCTTCTTCAAGGGGTTTTCCCGGTGGAGTCGCCCCCTGAGCGTTCGAGGCTGAGCGATCACCTGAACCTTACTCCTCCCTTTCTCTACCTCATGGGACAGGAGAAGGACTTCATCGTGAACAAGTTCCACGTCCTCTCGGTACTGGAAAGGCCCGATCAATAGCAGAACTTTGATTCGGCGAATAGAAGAACCTCTCGGAGTCTGATGAATTTCAGATTAATCACCGAGTAGCAGCATCATAGAGCCTGGCAATGTTGCTGAAGGTTTGTCCACAGGCTTCAAATCCCATTCAAAGGAGCCGGTATCATCCTTATAGTTCCCCTTGAGCGTGCCGCCCGCCTGGGCAGTCTGGTCCGAATCCCCCGTTTCCAACCACTGGTGCTCTTGCGCGCTTCTCGTCAACGTGGAGGTTGTACAAGAAGTCGATCCAGGGGGGCAGCACCACGAGAAGCTTTTCGCCTCTATGGGTGTTAAAGCCGACATGGACGCATCGGCCTGATATTGGGCCGGGTCGGTGCCGCGCCTGATGTATAGGACACCTTCTCCCGTGAAAATGGGGTACGTATCGGTAAATGTGGGGCCAGGACACACGGGGGTGCCGGTGTACATCGTCTGAGTGATCGTGCCCTCAGATGCAGTAGTATATACATCCGCCTCTTCGGTGCTGGAGTTCAGGTCTTTTTCGAACGTGACATTGGCGGTGATTTCCCAAACCTTGGAGTTTTGGAATGGAGCAGGCCAGTATAAAGTTGCCTTTGCGGTCCCTTTATACTTGATGGTGTATTCATAGGTTCCACGGTTGCCCCTTGTGCCATCCCCGCTCTTGACCTTCCAGCCCTCTTTCTTGATCACGTCGTCCTCCAGGAGGACGCGACCGTCCAGGGTGTCGTGGACACTTATTTCAACAGTGAAACCGGGGTGGGTGTCCGTGAACGTGCCGCGATTGGCCGTGTACCCCGCGTTTTGCAGCGGCTGGAGCGCGTGCTTCATCATCCAGTTGAAGTCCTTGTCCGCACTCGTGGTGAAGGTGAGCTTCTTGACTCCCGCGAACTCGAAATCTTTGCGCTGGTAGGGGTCGGGATAGACCGCCCCGCCGGGCCCATGCAGGCCGCCCTCCGGGTGATAGTAGTCCCATAACACGGAGAGATTCCCTTCCACGCGTACGATGTGAGCGAGGATGATAGGAAGGTTGGCCTGATTCGAGGATACCCTGATGCTGCCCCCGTTGCGCTCGGCCCAGAACTGATAGCCGGGTGGAATCAAGCCGGTCGTGGCCGTGTCGCTGTTCCCGAACTCGCAATCTCCGAGTATATCCCCGGTGCTCTCCTCGATGATCTGGATATCGTTGACCCTGAACGGACCGCACACGTTGACGCCTCCCACGTCGATGCAGCCCTCCGGAAGAGGTACGGTGAAGCTGCTCCAGAAGGCGCCTTGGGCGGCCGATTCGGAGGCGGAAAAAGGGAAGATTACCAGGAAAAGACATATGGCCAATAATAGAAGTCGCTTCATAGTCATCATCCTCAAAAACAAACCCCCGCCGTCTTTTGAGACGCGGGGGTACGCAGGGTTATAGAATGAAGGTGGGCTTCCGCTTTAAGGACTCTGCGGGGCTCAGATCACTCCCCCTAAAAAAGCATCCCAAGGGTATCAGTGCACCCCCGGAAGCTCTCCTCAACGTCACACGCTGAACTCCGATTACATAGATCAGAGTACAACCCTACTAGATGAGTAGGGCTTGGTTGTCAATGAAAATCTTTTCCTAACGGTCCCTGGAAGGGATGGGGAAGGATCTTCAAGGAGATGGTAAGAACACCGTTTTCCCGGCCCTTCTCGGGCCTGTGAGAATCACGGCAGGGAAACTCCTGGCAGCCCGTTGTATTTTTTTTCGATGAGTCGTGGGATCGGTGTCTCCCAGCACCAGATCCGCCAGAACCGCATCCTTAACCTTCCCCTCGGCGTCCACCGGGGAGACCAGGTATGGAAACACGCCAGCAAATGGTTTTTTGTCCAAGAGGTGCTGATCCTTTCTTGAAAAACGGAAGGTCCGTCAAAGAGAAAACATCACTCCATTCAATCTGAAAATCCCGGCACGATCAACCGCTTGTTCGCTCGGATGGGGCGCTCTCACTCGTAATGAGTCCACATTCGGATGAACTTCACTGTCTGATGTCATCCAAAATTTGGCGCCCTACGGCCTCTTCTTTTGAGCGCCTCCCTGATCTTGTCTTCCAGGATTTGCAGCGTGTAAGGCTTGACCACAAACGCATCGGCTCCCAGCTTCACTGACTCCAGGATACTTTTCTCTGTGCGGTCGGCTGTGATCATGATGAAGGTCAAATCCTTGAATGCATCGCTGCTTCTTATCTCCTTGAGCAGCTCCAACCCATTCATTCTGGGCATAAGGATATCACACACGACCAGTTGGATATTGTGGACTACAGGTTGTTCGTGTTCATCGCGTCCCGATAAGATCCCCAATGCTTCGAGCCCGTCCGCAGCTTCAAAGATTTCTCGAACGCCCATTCTTCTGAGGACGCCCTTGACGACTTTCCTGGTATCTGCAAAATCATCAACGACCAATGCACCGATGTCTCTCATAGTCATTCCGTCGCATCACACCCGGTCAGATTTTCAGTCCGACCAGAAATCCTTCCTTGACCGCCTCAAGCCCATTCCGCGGCTGGACCGCATCGCCGATGGTATGGATCTCCTGCACCACACCGGCCATTGCGGCGGAGAGGGAATTCACGGATTTCGAGCCCGTGGCGAGAACCACCGAGTCTGCGGGCAGCAAATCGCTTCCTCCTTCCTTCTCGACCATAACGCCGCTTCCCGTGATCTCCGCGACGCGCGCCCCTGTGATGATGTTCACGCCCAGCCTGCCCGCTTCGGCGAGCACTGTCCATCTCGTGGAGGCGCCTATGTCCTGGCCCACTTTCTTCGTCATCTCGATTACCGTCACTTCCTTGTTACCCTTGCTGATCAGTCCCTCGATAATCTCCCAGGACTCTGCCTTGTTTACCACGAGGAAGTGAAGGGTCTCCGGTGAAATGGTCCCCTGAGACGCCAGGAAAAGGGCCGTTTCCAGTCCCACCGCGTTTCCTCCCACGACTGCCACTTTTCGGCCGACACTGACCTTTTCGCAGAGGACATCCCAAGCCTGGTAGACATTGCCGCCTTCTACCCCGGGGATATCCGGGACATTGGATACGGCGCCTGTGGCAATCACCAGTGCATCCGGAGCCATGTCCTTGATGAAGCCGGGGTCCGCCTCACGGCCGAGAACCACATTCACCCCAAGGGCACTGAGGTTATTGCTCAGATCCCTTGCCAGGGAAACCATCTCTTTTCTGCCCGGGATAACACGGTTGAGCAGCACCTGGCCTCCCAGCACATTCTCCTTTTCCACCAGGGTGACGTGATGACCTCTTTCCGCGGCAGTGCACGCGGCCTTCATGCCGGCGGGCCCGCCGCCTATGACCAGGACTCTCTTCCTTCGGGACGGAGCCGTCGTTTCCACATCGGACTCCAGGCCTGCCCTCGGATTCACTGTGCAGGTGACAGACCTCATGCGAAAGATGCTGTCAAAGCATCCCTGATTGCAGGCAAGGCAGTGGAGGATCTCCTTTTCCCGCCCCTCTGCAGCCTTTTTTGGCAGGTAAGGATCGGCGATGAGACCCCTGGCCATGGTCACCATATCGGACTCCCCCCTGCGGAGGATCTGTTCCCCGGTGGCCGGATCGTTGATCCGGTTGCTTGCGATGACGGGAACGGACACGGCCGATTTGATGCCCTGGGCCAGATAGACAAAAGCCTTCCGGGGCACGAACGTGGAGAGTTGAGGGATTCTCGTCTCGTGCCACCCGCCGGTAATGTCGAAGAGATCGACCCCGGATTTTTCCAACTCGGCGGCGAAAACTCTGGCCTCTTTGTTTTCGTTCCCGCCCGGCATGAATTCATTGCCCGCCAGCCGCATCATGACGGGGTAATCGGCGCCCACCGCCTCCCTCACCTTTCTAACGACCTCAATCCCGAAACGCATCCGATTTTCGAGGGAGCCGCCGTAGAGGTCTTCTCTCTTGTTGGTCACAAGGGAGAAAAACTGGCTGATCAGGTACCCTGCGCTGCCGAGGACCTCCACTGCATCGAACCCGGATTTTTTCGCACGCAGGGCGGCGGTGGCAAAGCTCTGCTGTACCTCGGGGATCTCCTCCAACTCAAGAGCCCGGGGGGTCTCACCGGTCAGCTTGGATCGGACCGCCGATGCGGAAAAAGGAGTCTTGCCCCCGATCATGGCTGAATGCGTGTAACGCCCGGCCTGATAGAGTTGGGCGGCAATCTTCGCGCCTTCCGCCTTGACTGCAGTAGTGAGCCTTTCCAGCCCTGGAATGAACCGGTCGTCGAAAAGCCCGATCATGCCGGGCATGCCTCCATATTGATCGATCGGACATCCCCCCACAACAATAAGCCCTGCCCCGCCGATGGCCCTTTCCCGGTAGAAGGCCACGAGGCGGTCCGAGACCTCGCCGGTGGGGGTGTAGCCGAGATGCATGGCGGTCATGACTATCCGGTTCCTGATGGTCATTGAATTAACCGAAATGGGTGAAAAAAGGTGAGGGAACTGCATCTTTCAACTCCTTTTCAAGGTTTCCGAATTCGCCTGGGATCAGACAGAGGATCATACCACTAAAAGGAGAGAAGAGCATAGAGCATAGCGCGAAACAGATGTCGGAGATCGGAGGTCAGAGGTCGGAGGTCAAGGAGAGCTCGCTCCCACACATGCTAAGAACCGCTCGAACTCCGCTTATGGGTTTCGCTACGCTCTACCCATTCTTCTACGGACATTTATATCTTCCATTCGACGTTCGATGTTCAATGTCCACTCCTTGTCCTCGGCTTGGACCGGGTTTCACCTTGGTGAAAAAAGGGGTTTCAAAAAGATTGATCTCAGATCGAAAATGTGGTCTATCCCCACCATCAGCGGAGGGGGAATGGAACAGGAAAACCTGAAAAAGAAAATTGAGATACTGGAAATCGAAGCGGGCAGGCACAAGGATGCCGAAGAACTTCTCAGGATTCAAAATGCATACCTTGAATTGCTGCTGGATAGCGCCCCGGAGGCAATCCTCCTGGCGGACAGGGATAGCAGAATCACCAGGATCAATCCCCAGTTTACAAAAATGTTTGGGTTCTCGTTTGAAGAGGCTGTCGGCAGAAGCGCGGATGATCTGATTGCCCTGGGGACGAGGCACCCGGAAGCCTGTCGTATAACCGGCCGTGTGCATAGCGGCGAGCAGGTTCGGTTTGAGAGCACCCGCTTCAGGAAGGACGGCACAGTCGTTTATGTGGAGGGAATGGCCGCACCGGTCATGGCAGGTCATCGGCAGATAGGCGTCTTTGTGAGCTACAGGGATATCACTGAGCGCAAAAAGGCGGAAGCTGCGCTCCGGGAGACTGAAGAGAGGTATAGAAGTCTCTTCGAAAATTCCCCTGTAGGAATCGGAATCGCTTCCTTGGACGGCCGCCTGCTGGACAACAACAAGGCCATTCTGAGGCCCGGCGGGTATGAGCAGGAGGACATGGGGAGAGAAAGGAGGATCTCCGACTTTTACTACGATCCGGACGCGAGGTCAAAGATCCTGGAGATCACGAGCAAGCAGGGATTTCTCGACAATCATGAAGTGCGGCTCAGGAAAAAGGATGGGTCTCCGTATGACGCGCTCCTGAGCTTGAGACCCATCAAGATCAAGGGAGAACAGTGCTGGTATGCCATTGTTCAGGATATCACGGAACAGAAAAGGGCCGAGAAGGCGGCGAAGGAAAGCCAGGGGAAGTACAGGGACCTGGTGGAGAATGCCAACAGCATCGTTCTGAGGTGGGATCCCAGAGGAAGGATTCTGTACATGAACCGCTTCGGTCTCGAGTTCTTCGGTTACGATGAAGAGGAAATCATCGGCCGCAATGCCCTGGGAACCATCATTCCGGAAAAGGAATCTGCGACAGGAAGGGACATGCGGAAGCTCATGATGGAGATCCAGGCCGATCCCGATCGGTTCAAGAACAATGAACACGAGAACATGCGGAAGAATGGGCAGCGTGTCTGGGTCTTATGGACGAATAAGGCCATTGCGGATGAGCATGGGAACATTGAGGAAGTCTTGAGCATCGGGAATGATGTGACTGAAAAGAGAAATCTTCAGGCCCAGCTCTTTCACGCGCAGAAGATGGAGGCTATCGGGACCCTGGCCGGCGGCATCGCACACGATTTCAATAACCTTCTCATGGGAATCCAGGGCCGTGCCTCCCTCATGCTGCTGGAATGCGGCTCAAATCCCGCTTTTCATGATCACCTCCGCGGCATAGAGGAGCACGTGGAGAGCGCGGCCGATCTGACCCGGCAGCTCCTGGGATTCGCCAGAGGGGGTAAGTACCAGCTGAAACCATCCGATCTTAACATGCTCCTGAGAAAGAGCTCGGAGATGTTCGGCAGGACCAAGAAGGAGATTGCCATTCACGCCAGATACCAGCAAGGAGTCTGGACAGTGGAAGTGGACCGGGGACAGATCGAGCAGGTCTTCATCAATCTCTTTGTAAATGCATGGCAGTCCATGCGCGGGGGTGGCGAGCTGTTTCTGGAAACTGAAAACGTGCAGCTGTCCGGTTGGGCATCGAAAGCCCTTGGCCTCCGGGGAGGAAGGTTTGTAAAGGCATCGATTACGGATACAGGGGAAGGAATGGACGAGAGAACAAGGGAGAGGGTTTTCGATCCTTTCTTCACCACCAAAGAGATGGGGAGAGGGACCGGGCTCGGCCTGGCCTCCGCCTATGGGATCATCAAGAACCATGGAGGAATCATCCAGGTGCAGAGCCGAAAGGGGGAAGGAAGCTCCTTTCACATCTATCTGCCGGCATCGGAAAAGGAAATGGTTGCGGAGAAAGCGGCTAGGGAAAAACTCCTGAGGGGAAGTGAAACCGTGCTCCTGGTGGATGACGAAGAAATGATCCTGGAGGTGGGGCTCAGCATGCTGATCACACTGGGCTACAAAGTCCTGACGGCAAGAAGCGGAAGAGAGGCCGCAGAACTCTACCTCGAAAAGAAAAAGAAGATCGATCTTGTTGTCCTGGATATGATCATGCCCGGCATGGGAGGGAAAGAAACGTTCGAGGAGCTCAAGAAGATCGATCCGGATGTCCGGGTGCTCCTCTCCAGCGGTTACAGCATAGACAGCCGCGCCAAGTCAATTCTGGACGAGGGGTGCAGGGGCTTCATTCAGAAACCGTTCAATCTCTCGATCTTTTCATCGAAGCTGAGAGAAGTCCTCGACAACTAGCAGGCTGAAGAACATTTGAACGCCGCCACAAAGACACAAAGGCACAAAGAAATGCATCAACCGGAATATTGGAGCAATGGAATATTGGAATGATGGTTACAAAAAAAGGGCTTCGAACTCTTTAAGTTTCTCAGCGGTCAAACTTCAATCCTCCGGGACCGGATCTTTACCCTTATCACTCGTCACTCCGCATTCATCGTTTCTATACAGCTGCTCAGCCTGTCCTGAAAATCGGGGATGGCCGCAGCGATTCGGACCCACGCCGGGAGCATGGGCACTCCGAACGGATCCCTTACGAATTCGGTAATAGCAGCCTTGAGAGCACCCAGAAAGGCCTCCACTCCTTCTATCTCCGCATGGCGGTCATAGGGGAGTCCGTTCAAGAGGGCGAGCGCATGGTACTTTTCTATAGTGACCCGGGCCTCCTGGATGTAGGCTGTCTGGAGGGTCCTGAAAAAGGCGCTGCTCATGACGATGCCCCCCTGGGCCAGAACCCTGAACAGCGCCCCGGCGATGTCGGCGGCCATGCGGATCAGCCCTTCCTTCGGCTTGCTTTTTTGAAGGGTCTGGTGCTTGTGCTCGTATTCCTTGGCGATCTCCACCTGGCAGACTCTATCCATCGAGGCCCTCTGGTATATTTCGCTCAGGAGCGAGACTTCCAGTCCCCACGTGGGCGATATGCGGATTCCTCTGGCGAGACTCGCGATCAATGCAAACTCCCCTGAAAGGGCGTATCGAAAACTATCGAGGTAAGACAAAAAGGTATTGAACCCGATGATGCGTCGCAGTGTCCTGACAAGCGGAGTGTAAAATAGCCTGGTGACCCTGCCGTATATCTTGCCGCGGACCCTGGAGTAATACCCCTTGCTGAACTCGAATTCGGTAGCGTGGTGCACCACCGGATAAACAAGCCTGGCGAGCATCTCCCTTTCATAATTCAGGATGTCGCAATCGTGGGTGGCGATTGCATATACATCCCGTTCGGCCAGGATGTACCCCATGGCCATCCACACGGAACGGCCCTTGCCGGGATAATCCAACTGGAAATCGGCCTCCATCAGTTCCCGATAGAGCTCCTTCATTGCCGGGCTGTCCTGCCAGATCACCCGCACTTGCGACGGCAGAACGGCCATGCGTCTCTTTGCATAGTCAAATTCTTCCCGGCTGGCTCTGTCCAGGGAAAGGACAATCCGGTGCAGATAGGTCGCTTTGCTCAACTGCTCGATGATCCGGGGCATGGCCGGTGTTTCAAACTCGGAAAAAAGGGCGGGCAGAAGGAGAGCGATCTTCCTGCTCCTGCCGATCGAGGCAAGCTCGGCCTCGATGTCTTCCACCGGCCTTTTCCCCAGCATCTGCAGGGTCGTGATCATTCCATGCTGCCAGAAATCGGTCATTTCAACCCTCCTTTTTCCATATGGACAGCAGGTACTCTTTCATCCCCTCAAAGGCCATGGCATTCTCTTCAAAGTGTTTTTCCGATTCTTCATTGGTCTTGTCTCTCAACTCGTTGATCAGGGAAGCCACCCGTGCGTTGTAGAGAGGAACAAGGGTATCCAGGACCTTGAATCTTTGCCTGGGGGTAGCGTGAAAAGCAGCTGCGTAACGGTATATAATGCGGACCCAGGTATCGATGGGGAGGAGGAAGTCTCCGTTCCGCTTGACCGTATGCAGCACGCGGATCAGATCCATGTCGTCTTTCTCGAGCAGTCGCATCCAGATGCTGTGGAAATTCCGGTATCCAACCTTGAAGTACTCGATCAGCCCCTTCAGATCGATGTTGAAGGGCGCCGGGTCCTGGCAGATTTCCTCGCCCATGATGGGAATTTCCTTGGATTCCCGCACTTTTTTCCAATACTCTTCGTGCTGATCCATGAGTTGAAAGATAGTTCCCACCACTTGGCGGAACATGGGCCCCAGGTCGGCTGCCGGGTCTTTTTCCCCATGGACCTTTACTCCTAACCTTGCCTGACAGATATTGTATCCGCTCACAATGGCTGTTGTAGTCATCCAGATGTCAATGCCGAATTTGGCCGCGTCCGTCTCCCAGGCATCCTGATCCATGAAGTGTTTGATCAACCGACTGGAGATTCCAAAATCCCCCCCTATCGGCTGGCGAATGCGAACACCGTAAAGAGCCTGGGTCAGATTATATGCGATGGTGTTTGTGATCGTGCCGTCAAGCTTGTATCGCTGGTAGTAAGGGGCGACAAAATCATAGCCATTCATGACCGGATCGAGCATGTTTTTCACCCAGGAAGGCTTGATGGAGACGAGATCCGAATCAAAAACTGCCACGGCTTTGGCCTTGAGGAAATTCGCCACCTCAAAAACGGCCCTCAGCCCCGAGCCCTTACCGGGGATACCTCTATAAATGGTTACGATCTTCTCGACATTGTAGGAATTAATCTGGACGAGATTGGCAATCTCCCTGGAATCATCGGTGGAACCCCCGTCGGAAACCATGATGATTGCCTTGGAATCGCAGTAGTATTTGCTCAACCCCTCTGCAACGGTCTGGATCACGTGAACAATGGAAGAGCCGCTGAAATAGGAAGGTATGCCCACCACGATATCGGTGAAACGAAGTTGCTCGATTTTTTTTCTCACATGATCTCTCAGGCTTGTTGAAAACCTTGAACTGGTCTGCATCGTGAAAATCCTTTCATTGGTTATCAGTTATCAGAGCGATCACGGTTCGCTATATCTTGCAGGATGTGCTGAATACTATCGTTCCATCCACGGCTTCCAGGAAAACGAGCCCTGATGATACGGGGGATTTCCGGCACCTCGGAAGGACCGCCCATGCGGGGGACCAGGACAGGTATGTCCACCACTCTCAACATAGGGTAATCGTTGGCGCTATCCCCGACCCCGATGCTCAGAGGAGTCATTCCCTCTGAGGACAAGAGTTGAATAGCCCTCTCTACTGCTCTTCCCTTATCCTGATCGATGCCGATGAGGTGGTGGAATCGCCCCCCTGTCGTGACCTTCAGCCCCTGCTTCGTGGCAAGATCGCTTAGCAGGGGTAAATCCTGCTCGTCATTCAGGAGAAAGGGTTCCGTGAATTCCCTTTCCTTTGCGAAAGCCGCCATTCTGAGGGAAAGCCCGGTTCTTGCCGCGACTTCTTCTGCGGAGAGATCTCCGAAACCCTCGAGCGGCACCAGGGGTCTCACATGTTCGACAAAATCCCTTATCTCCCGGTATGTCTTACCGAGCCGGATCACAGTGTAAGGGAGGCTCTTTTCGCCGCCGTTAAGAGGAATTGAGAGATATCCGGACGGGAAGTACACCGCAGCCCCGTTCTCCGTAATAAAGGGTTGCCGCCCGATTCCTAATTCATCTTGAATCAATTCCACTTCACGTCTTGTCTTGCTGGTCGTCAGAATGAGAGGGATGGATAATTCCCTGATTCTTTGCAGGGCAGGATTCGCACTTGTGCAGGAATAATCCTCATCAAGCAGAGTCTGATCCAGATCAGTGAAGATGATGACGCGGAATAAAGATTGGGGCATGAAAAATATCCTGTAGAAAACTGCAGGACCTTGGAAACTTCCGTCGTTTTCATGAAGGTTATCGTTTGATAACGAATATAGCCGCGGGGGATTCCTGTGTCAAATCCCGGTGAGTCCGCGAGAATTCCCATTTCATGATCACTCTCCTATGATCTTGACAAGGACCCGCTTCTTTCTCCGTCCATCAAATTCACCATAGAAGATCTGCTCCCATGTCCCGAAGTCCAGCTTTCCCTTCGTGATCGCTACGACTACCTCTCTTCCCATGATCTGGCGTTTCATATGTGCATCCGCATTATCTTCTCCGACATTGTGTCGATATTGCGAAACCGGCTCATGTGGCGCCAGTTTCTCCAGCCAGACCTCGTAGTCGTGGTGAAGCCCGGATTCATCGTCATTGATGAAAACTGATGCGGTGATGTGCATGGCATTACAGAGTACGAGTCCTTCCTGTACGCCGCTCTCTCTAAGACATTCCTCCACCTGCCGGGTGATGTTGATGAACGCCCTGCGGGTGGGGGCTTGAAACCACAATTCCTTTCTGTAGCTCTTCATTTCTCCTCTTCCTCTTTTTCGGGCCGATGATGGACGAGGATGGGCCTGAATCCGGCTGTCCCCAGGGACGATCTGGTCTTCTCGGCCTCCGCAGCGGTCCGGTAAGGACCAATAAGCACTCGATGATAAGTCCGGTCTCCCATTTTAACAGGCGCGACCCGGACATTGTACTCCTTTGCGCGAAGCTCTTCCTGCGCTTTCACGGCCAGTTCCATGTCCAGGAAAGAGCCCACCTGGACGTCCAGAAAATAGGGGGAGGATTCGGCGAAAGGCGGGTCGGGAATATCGGCGACGATCTCCCTGTTCAAACGTTCCACGAGATCGAGGGTCCTCTCCCTGGTCATATGAAGGCCGGAACGGACGGCTTCGGGTATCACACCGAAGAGGGAAAACGGAACCCCCCCTTCGTAGGATCGCTTTACGGCAGTTTTCCACCAGACTCCGGTACCGTTTCTGCATTCGACCATTTCGATCTGCACTTTCAATGTAACCTGGGAATAGATTCCTGCAAAGAACTTGGAGTACTCCAGCACTTTTCCATAAATCAGTAAATCCGCCTGGAAGAGATTGCCGAGATCCTGAGGAGGGAGATCCCTCCACTGTCTCAGCGAATCGGCCTGAAGAATCCGCAGTGCGCGGTCCACCTCGGTCACCTCGATGTCGCGGTACCTCTTCAGGGCAAAGTGGCTGTAAAAACTCCTCCTCACCAGTTCTTCCAGTTCAGGATCAGAGGTGAGGTTATCGAAAGGGAGCACCGCCACTTTCTTCGGCATATCTCCTTTTCTGAACCATTCGGGAACATCGGGTGGTTGTTCCTTCCAGAAAGGAAGAAAGGAGCAGGAGAGGAGAAAAGGCAGACAAAGGAGAGCGAAAAAAATCTTTGGATCAAGACGCATGAGACTCCTTGCCCTAAAAGCCGGAGGTCAGAGATCAGAGGCCGGAGGTCAGCCCAGCCGCCGGCCGGAGCCGATTTTATCGAACAGAACACCTTGTGAGGTCCTGTTCGAGGTTGCAGGTATCAGTCATGTGCGTAGGATGGGTTTCCCCCGGCTTGAAACCTGCCGGGGTCTACCCATCCTACGGTCCTACGCTGATCGCTGACCTCTCTACTTCTTGTTTCCCGGATCGAATATAGGTAAAGGTCTGAAGGCTGTCAAAGCCAAAAGAGCACGCCTCGACCGATCTGATAAAGCCCGAAGCCGGTCAGAGCGACCATAGATACAATGTATAGGACCTTCGCCGATCTTGGATCCAGCCTTCCTGCCGTCCCAAATAGGACGATCAGAATGGCCAAACTTGCAATAAAGGTCCCGAAGAAACCCGAAAGAAAACCTGCACCTGCCCAAGGGGTCTCTCGCCATCCCGATAAAACCAGGGGCCCTCCGACCACGCTCCAGAAGATGTAGGGGTTGGGATTGAGCGCGTTGATGGCAACGGCACTGAAGAGATTTTTTGCGGGTGCTTTGTTAAAAGAGCCTGTGGCGGCCGCAGGCGTCTTGAGCGTTCGATAGACTCCCTTTGCGAGCAAAAGAATGAAAATCCCTCCGGCGATCCGCAGGGCCTCCAGAAACCAGAGCGGGGCATGGGTGAGAATCAGCAGAACCAAAGCCAGAATGGGGCCGTCCGTGACAAGCGGCGCAAGGGCGGCAGGCAGGGTGCGCTTCCAGCCGCTGCTGAGGGAGCGGGAGAGGAGAAAGGCCTGGAAAGGGCCGGGCATGACCGCGGCCGTGAGGGCAAGGGTGGCTCCTTGAAGAAAGTAGAGGAGGAAAGCATCCAAGTTCTTACAACCCTACATAGTCGTTTTCCCGAAAACGGTAATATCCTCTTTCTGTGATGCGGATGAAGGGTATGGCCGAAGTGGTGAGGACCATGAGGCTCAGGTGGGGGTATTCGAGATTCGATCCCAGTCCGTTCAACTCTTTTTGGAAGCGTTCGGCGCCTGCCGCAATTTCCCGTATGGGACGTTCAGAGAGAAAGCCAAGGACGCTGAAGGGGAGCTCCAGCCTCACTTCTCCTCGAACCGATACCGATGTGCCGCCCTGCATTTCAATGACCCGGTTGATCGCAACCTCCAGGTCAAGGTCATTAGTGCCTACTGCGACCAACCCCCCGGCTTCCCAGCAAAGGGTGGTAGCGGCGGCGCCCGCTTTTTGCCCCCAGCCTCTTACGAAACCGACAAATCTTTCCCCCTTTCCCGTGACCCGCTCGATGAAAACAACCTTGAGCAGATCCTCTTCGGGCTTTGGTTCAAGCCATCCTCCGGCCTCGGTCGGTATTGCTCTTCCCTCACGGGTTACAAGCCCTCCGGTCTGGATGTCCATCGTTCTCACGCCATTGGAGGATGTGGCGGCACTCGAGGGAACCTTCAGGTCTGAAGGGGACACCCGCGGTATCTTCACCGATTTGAAGAAATGAGCAGGATAGGGGATCCGGGGGATATCGATCGTTGTTGTCCCGTTCTCGGCAATAATCCGGCCCTCCGAGATGACCACATCCGGTTTCATCCTCCCTTTTTCCGGAAGGATAAGAATATCCGCAAAACGGTTTGGGGCAATGCCGCCTAGAATATGATCCATTCCGAAATGCTGGGCCGGGTTGATGGTGACCATCTGAATGGTCTTCACAGGGTCGAGACCGATATCGACCGCCTTTTGCAGCACATCCACCAGATACCCGCTCTTGATGAGAAGGTCCGGGTTGGTTCCGTCAGTGACGAGGATCAGCCTTCTGAAGTCGATCTTGTCTTTTATCGGCAGCAGGATTTCCAGATCCCTGCGGATGTCTCCCTCCCTGACCATGACGTAATACCCGAGTTCAAGCCTGGAGAGCACGTCCTCGGAAGTAATCGATTCATGGCAGGAGAGCGCTCCTGCAGCGGCGTAGGCCGCCAGTTTTCTATCAAAGGCCCCGGCAGCGTGCCCCTGCACGGACTTTCCGGCATGAAGTGTCTCCTGCATGAGCTCGAGCACTCTGTTATCGGAGGTGAGCACCACGCCTTGCCAATACGATTCCCCCAGTCCCACCACGATAGGATCGGCCAGAAGACGTTTGTGCTGCTCGGGCGAGATAAAGAGGGAGCGCAAGGCCGGGCTGAGCGTAACCATGGAGGGGATCGTGCAATAGAACTTGACCGGGCGATGACGAATCTGCCCCAGAAAAGCTTCCACTCCTTCGGCGCCGAGTGCGTAGCCGGAGCTTTCCAGTTCCGTGACAAAGGTGGTTGTGCCGCCCGGAATCGCGTAGAAGAGAAAATCCGCCATGTTCCAGTAACTGTCAAGATGGGTATGCGTATCCATGTACCCGGGCGCAATGGGCCGGCCGTCTGCTTCGATTACTTTGGTATTCTCCCCTATGGTGTGGTCGGCATCCGGTCCCACGTAGGCGATCCACCTGTCCTTTACCGCCACCGAACGGCCGTCCACCATGCGGCCTGAATAGACATCCACCAAACATCCGTTCCGGATTACCAGATCGGCGGGCTCGTTTCCCAATGCTGTTTCCATTAGTCTGCGGTTGGGGGTGGTATGGGGAAGCATGAATGTAAGGGGTCTCCTTCCGGATTAAATATGCATAGCGCATAGAGCATGGCACAAAAACAATGCATGGCGCATAGAGCATAGCGAGGAAGAACCACACGGCACCTCAACGCCATGCTCTTTGCGCTATGCCCCATGCCGTCTTTTCAGATCTAGGTTTTGTCTGACGCTATGCCCTCTGCGCCATGCTCTCTGCGGTGTTTCACCGCAGGGGTATCTCTTTATAGGGCATGGAAAGCCTCTCGGCAAGTGCCTTCAGGGTCTGCTCAAGGGTTGCCTCGCCTCCGTCCCGGGTCCTGACAGGGGTCTCCTTGTCGGCGGCTATGAAGATCTTGAGGCGGGTCGGGACAAGGTATTTGCCTGCGAGCGAAAGGAGTTCTTCCCGCGTTGCTTCCATGTAAGAATCCTGAATTCTCGAGAGCGTATCCAATGGTTCTTTTCTCATGGTGTAGCGGCCGTATGCCTCTACGAGTGCCAGCGGAGTGTCCACGTTGAATACGAAACTGTTTAGAGCATCGAGCCGTTTTTGTTCTAGTTGATCCCCTGGCACGTCCCTGCCGATTTCCTGCAACAAGGTGACGGTCTCCAGAATGGCCTCCGCAGTCTTGTCCGCTTTGCACCCGATGTACCCGATCAGCAGGCCGGCATTCCACTTGTACGTCTGGCCGAACCCTGCGGAGTAAACAAGACCTAAGTCATCCCTCAGCCGGGTGTACATAATGGAGTCGCTCCCTCCGAAGACGCTCGCCAGGAGGACGTTTTTCCAGAAATCCGGATGGGTGCGTTTCATGCCGGGAAGAGCCATGAAGACCTGGGACTGGACCTGCCCGGGCTTGTGGATCAGAGCGAGAACAGGAGGAGTGGCGGGTGGATCGCCGATCTCCCTGACAGGCGGTTCCGTTTGCGGCAGAACGCGAAATAGCCCTGCCAGTGAATGCACAACTTCATCCCTGTCGATGTCTCCTGAAACACAGGCGACCATGTTCGAAGGGACGAAGTATTTCTTCAGGAAGGACTCGAGATCCTTTTGGCCGAGCCGTGGAATGCTCTCCATTCCCTGCAACGGATCCCGGCCGTAAGGGTGCCCGTTGAAATGCCAGATCGTCCCTTCGCGAACCGCCACAGCGTGGGCATCCCCGCCCTGCCGCCTCAGCGCAGTAAGGGACTGTTCCTTCACGACCTCGAGAATCCTGGGGTCGAATGCGGGTTGTGTCAGGACCTGCTGCAGCAGCGCGAGCCCTCTATGCCAGTCCTCCTTCATGACCGAGAGGCGAATCGCGGCCTCCTCCTCGCCGACCGAGACGGTCAAATGAATAGCGTTCTCATCGAGTATGTTTGCAAGTTGTAGAGGAGGCTGTTTCCTGGTGCCACCCCTGACGAGGGTTCCGCTCAGGACCTGAGACAAACCCATCTTTTCGTCTCCGACATCCACTGCACCGGCCTTTACGAAAATAGTCAAATCGATGAGAGGGATCTCCCGGTCAGGGAGATAGAAGAGCGGCACTCCTCCTGCATTGGCGCTCTCCACGTCAGGATAGGAGATCTTGGCCGGCTTTCGATCAAAAGAGAGCGGATGTTTCCATCCCGGGGGAGTCGGATGTTCGGAGTGGTTGGCAAGAGATCGCGGTTTTTCCATCTTTGCTGCTGCGGAGCTTCCGACGGAACGTTCCTCGATGTAAGGCTCAGCAGGAAGCTCCGAGTCGCCTCCCGGAACCACATACACGCTCGTCATGTTCTCCTTCCTGAGGTACCTGGCGGCAACACGCATCACCTCCCCGGCCGTTACCCTCCCGAGCTTTTCCAGGTAGGTGAACATGTACTTCCAGCCGATCAATACTTCAAGGGTAGCGAGTGTTCCGGCGAGATCGTCATTCTCGCGCAGTCTCTCCAGAAACTCGCGATGGTTGAGCTTCTTGATTCGCTCCAGTTCCTTCTCCGAAACCGGAGACTTTCTGAGCTTGCCAGCCTCCTCAAGAAGCAGTGTTTCCAGTTCCACGCAGGCGTTCAGGTAGGCTGCCCGCTGCTCCTCCTCGGAGAGACCCCCTTTCCGGATCTCTTCAGGTTCAACAGGGGAACCCCCCAGGATGAACATGCCTCCGTAACGGCTGTCCGGGTGGGAGCCCCATGCGGAAACGGCCAGACCCTTCTCGACGATTTCCTGGGTGAGCCTGGCGGAACGGCCATGACTAAGAACCATGGAGAGGACGTCCAAGGCGTAGAATTCGTCTGTTCCAAGTGCGGCGGCGTGAAAGCCGAGAAGAACCACCGGGGTGCGCGCACCTTTCAGGTAGCGCACACTCATCCGCTGCCCCTGTTGAGCGGGTTCCTGGGTGACCGTTTCGGGTGCGCTCCGTCCCTGCGGGTATCTCTCGAAATAGGTTTCAGCCCATCTCCGAGCATTTTCGAGGGTTATGTCGCCAACGAGGACACAGACAGCATTGTTAGGCGTATAATGCTTCTTGTGGAATTCTATGGCATCGGTCGTGCTGTATTTTTCCATGTCGGATTTCCACCCGATGGTGGGGTTGCCATAGGGATGAGCCCTGTACGCGGTAGCATTCAGCTCGAGCCATGCGGCGCCCTGGGGGTTATTCAGGTGGCGAAACGCCCATTCGCGTTGGACGACCTCTTTTTCCACGTAGAATTCCCGCCAGGAGGGCTCAAAAATCTGCTCGCTCATGATGGAGAACCACTGTTCCACCATGTCGGAAGGAACGGATGCCGTGTACTGGGTCTGGTCCTTGCCCGTGAAGGCATTTACACCGACTGCCCCATTCCTTGCCAACTGGGAGGAAAGTGCCTGGGGAACATAAATGCTCTGCACCTCCCTCCGCAACTCCTCCATCTCGGCAGATTTTTTCCTGATGAGCTCGCGGTCCGGATTCCGCTTCCGCTCTTCTGCGGAGATTGCCTGGTAAGCGGATTCAATCTTTGCTTGCAGATCCCGATCCTTCTCCCGGTCGATCGTGCCAAAATTGGCGGTGCCTTTGAACATCATGTGTTCCAGCAGGTGGGCAATTCCGGTCTTTCCCTGTTCCTCCAGAGCAGACCCGGCCCTAATTGCAAGACGGCATGCGACCTGAGGGGTCGTGTGCCGTTCGACCACGAGAAAAAGCATGCCGTTCTTTAGTCTGAATTCCTTGACGTCGATCTTCGGACTACTACCTTCGGACTGCCCCAGGCATGCTGCAGGCAATGCAAAAAGGATGAGAAACGCCAGAAAATAGAAGAAGCCGTTTCTGAATGCACGCACTATCGTTTACCTCCTGATAAACGCATATTAGCCGGCCATGACTGCTGTTTCAACATTCGTACGCGATTCGTACGCGTCAATACAATGCAGTCAGACCTTTTTGGCTGCAATTCTACTCAGTCTGCACTTTCTGTCCCATCAAATTATGCAAAGTTGAGCTAAGTTATAAAAAAGTCATTGACAAATATGACGAAATATGCATTATTCGACTAAATTTGCCCGTACAGTCCATAGCCGGGACTTTGTCATCGCAAGGGTAGACACTTCCGCCAGCCTTGGGGCGCGAGAAGTTCATCTGCTGAAGTGGAGGAGGGCATGGAGCGTAACGCAGTGACAAACGCTTGGAAGGAGAGAAGATCCGAACCGCGAACGAAAGTCGATCAGTATCATAGCGCCGAATTTGTCTTCGAAGGAAGCGAGCTCCATTACCAGTTCAGAATCTGGGATACGGCATCTTCTTCCATGTGTGTCCTGGTTAAGGAAAACTCAGAAGTGCTTCCCCTCTTGAAGGTGGGCGATACCCTGAAGGTTAAATACTATTCGAGCAACTCCCAGTGCCCTTCGGAGACCCTGCAGACAATTATTCGACATGTCACGAGAAACGATCAGGGACGGTTCAAAGGCCACTATCTGGTGGGGCTTGAGATTTTCCCCGGCATCCGTGATACGGAAGCGCAGCAAGAGTCTGAGAATTGATCGTTGAGAAAGGAGTTGTGCTCCTAAAAAGGCTTACCACCGTTCACGTGATTTCGTAAGACGGGCGAGCACCGAAATGTTACCACTCGTCTCGCACTCAGCATCAGGTCCTCGCCAGTGGCGGGATTCCTACCCTTTCGAGACTTCTTCGTATTGACGCAGAACTTTCCGAAGCCACTGATGAGTACATCCTCACCGGTTTCAAGTGCCTTTTTTATCGCCTCCAGAACGAACTCGACCAACTGGGCGGACTTTGTCTGGGGAAGATCGAGCTTCTCTTGAACGGAATGGATGATCTGATCTTTTGTCAGTGTCATGGATTCGGCTCCTGAAAGGTTCGCAAAAAAAGCTGGCTGCGCAAACGAACGAATTCTTACCTTCTGCTCATCTGTTTGTCAAGCAATTATCGAAGCATGGGCTGGCTCGCGTCTATGACTGCGTCCGGCAAGAAGATCATACGGATGAAGGAAATGTATTCTCGAATCTGTAGGACCGATGAGAAACGCTTCGCAGGACAGATCCAACAAAGTCCCGGAGGCTTGACAAGATTGAAATTGTGCTTATTTTGATCCCATTTATTATTGGTAAGCAAAATCAGCCATTTATGTGGAGTCAGTCTTTTCCCCGATGAGTTTCATGTGAATACCGCAGGATTTTACCTGCATTTTTTCAGATAAAAACAGGGAGGCTCTAATATGAAGATCAGACCGTTGAACGACAGGGTGCTGGTTCTCAGGACGGATCAGGAGGAGAAAACAAAAGGCGGGATCATCATCCCCGACACGGCAAAGGAAAAACCGCAGGAAGGAAAGGTTGTGGCGGTAGGGTCGGGGAAAACCGACGAAAAGGGGGAGAGAATCCCTCTGGAAGTGAAGGAGGGGGATCGCGTCCTTTTCGGCAAGTATTCAGGGAGCGAGATCAAGGTGGACGGAGTCGAGCATCTGATCATGAGAGAGGACGACATCCTCGCAATCATAGAGAAATAAATGAGGAGGCAAAGTCATGGCAGGAAAAGAAATCAAGTATGGAATGACCGCCAGGGAGAAGATGATGATCGGAGTGGACACCCTGGCTGATGCCGTGAAGGTGACCCTCGGTCCAAAGGGTCGAAACGTTCTGCTGGAGAAATCCTGGGGTTCTCCGAAGACGACCAAGGACGGAGTCACGGTTGCCAAAGAGGTTGAGCTCGAAGACAAATTTGAGAACATGGGCGTCCAGATGGTCAAGGAGGTCGCCTCCAAGACATCGGATGTGGCCGGGGACGGAACCACGACGGCGACTATCCTTGCCCAGGCGATTTTTCGCGAGGGGTCAAAACTCGTGGCTGCCGGTGTCAACCCCATGGCTCTGAAGCGCGGTATAGAAAAGGCCGTTGAAACGGTGGTCGGCGAATTGAAGAAAATGACGAAACCCACCAAGGAGAAGAAGGAGATCGCTCAGGTAGGGACCGTGTCGGCCAATAATGACAGCACGATTGGGGATATCATTGCAGAGGCCATGGAAAAGGTGGGCAAGGAAGGGGTCATTACAGTCGAAGAAGCTAAAGGAATGGAGACTACCCTGGAGATTGTGGAAGGAATGCAGTTTGACCGCGGGTACCTGAGCCCTTATTTCGTTACCGATGCCGAGAAAATGACGGTTCAATTGGATGAGCCCTATATTTTGCTTGTTGAAAAAAAGGTCAGCGTCATGAAAGATCTCGTCCCCATCCTCGAACAGGTTGCCAAGAGCGGAAAGCCTCTCCTCATCATCTCTGAGGATGTGGAAGGCGAGGCGCTCGCCACCCTGGTGGTTAACAAGCTCAGGGGGACGCTGAAGTGCGCTGCAGCCAAGGCGCCTGGTTTCGGAGACAGGAGAAAGGCCATGCTCGAAGACATAGCCATTCTCACCGGCGGACAGGTTATCAGCGAAGATCTGGGAATCAAGTTGGACAAAATGACACTGAACGACCTTGGGACCGCCAGGAGGATCACCCTGGACAAGGACAACACGACCATCGTGGACGGCGGCGGAAGCCGAAAGGCGCTGGAAGGAAGGGTCAAGCAGATCAGGGCGCAGATCGAGGAGACAACGAGCGACTACGACAGGGAAAAACTCCAGGAGCGACTTGCCAAATTGATCGGCGGGGTTGCGGTAATCAGTGTGGGCGCCGCCACCGAGGCGGAGATGAAGGAAAAGAAAGACAGGGTTGAGGACGCCCTGAACGCGACACGGGCAGCGGTGGAAGAAGGCATCGTTCCCGGCGGCGGGGTTGCTTTTCTCAGAAGTCTGAAAGCAATCGACAGTCTACAATTGGATGGAGACGAGAAATCAGGCTCGGACATTATCAGAAGAGCGCTGGAGGAGCCCATCAGACAGATCGCCAACAATGCGGGGTTTGAGGGTTCCGTTGTGGTGCAGCGTGTGATGGATGGTAAGGGGAATATCGGTTTCAATGCACAAACCGGTGAGTACGAGGATCTCATGAAAGCGGGGATCATCGACCCCACAAAGGTGGCCCGTTTTGCCCTTCAGAACGCGGCCTCCGTTGCAGGACTGCTCCTTACCACAGAGGCGATGATTGCGGAAAAACCCAAAAAGGAAAAAGGAGGGGCTCCGATGCCGCCTCCCGGTGGGGACATGTATTAAGGTTGAGGACGCAGGTGAACCGGGCAGGAAACGGTTGCCCGGTTCACCTGCAGAAAATTCCGCACATTTCCCTCCTGCTGATGCGCATTGAAGCGAGTTAGAAGATCTGCTGAAGTCCGTTCACCATGAACTGGACGGCAATCACTGCAAGCAGCAGACCCATGAGGCGGGACACCACTCGGACCCCACTCACGCCCATGGCCTTGTGGATCCATTCTCCGAATCGAAACACGGTATAAGTGATCAGACAGGCAGTAATCACGGCCAGGAGGAGAAAGCCTATCTGTATCTCTCCCTGCCTCCATACCAGAACAGCGGTAATCGCACCGGGGCCTGCCATGAACGGTATGGCCAGGGGAACCAGTGCCGCATTGTCTTTGGAGATGCCCTCCTGTTCTTCCTCTTCAGATGTTTTGATCCCGATGGGGATCAGTGCCAGCATCTGCAGGGCGTAGATCAGGAAAATGGCGCCTCCTGCCAGCTGAAACGCAGGCAAGGTGATGCTGAACATTCGAAGCAGGTAATCCCCTGTCAATCCGAAAAAAATCAAAATGGCGCATGCGGCGGCAGAGGCTGTGAATGCCATCCTGTTTCTCTCTATGGGGGTATGCTGCCTGGTGAAGAGAATGAAGAAGGGGAGATTGCCCATGGGGTCCATGATTATCAGAAGCGTGATCAGGACTGTGAGAAACGAGTGCAGGGATTCCATAGCCGATGCCCTAACAGGTTGCTGAACAAATTCTCATTTCTGATGGAATTAACTAACAATAATAGTGTAGAAGTCAATAGAACGGCGATTCAGAACAAAGCAATAGGAGACTGGTATGAAGGGGGAACGATCTTGCCTCCTGGCCCCCATAGTGATGGCAGCGCTTCTGTCAGGTTATGCTTTTGCGAACGAGGGGCTGATGAAAGACTTTGTGCTGTTTGACAGGGTATTTATTCCGCCTCTGGCACTGACCAATCAGGGAAAGGTCACCCCTTCGAAAAAAGCCATGGAAGCTCTGAAGACGCAATGGGCGCAATTCAAGAAGAACCATTACAGCGCAAGGTCAGAAGACCCCATGTGGAAACAGGATCTGGACAAAATGGAATCCAAGATTCTCGAGGCGGAACAGATTGTCCTTTCCGAGAAGAACCTCATGGAAGCGCACGAGATCCTCGAAACCATCCGCTTTGCGCTCAAGGCTGCGAGAAGCAGAAACGGGATCGACTACTATATTGATTATCTGTCCGAGTTCCACGAACACCTGGAAGCCATTATTCATGTGGCCAATGAACGAGATGCGGGATCACTTTCGGACAAGGACATTAAATTTATCGCAGGAGAGTGCGAAGAAGGACTCAGGATATGGTCCCAGGTTCAGAATCGGGCTTTTGACAAGGGGCTCTTCGGTTTTTCGGACAAGCAGGAGGCTCGCAGGAAAGAATTGCTGCAAAGAGAGGCACAGGCCCTCTCCAACCTGCAAAGGGCTCTGGAAGGCGATGACAGGATGCTGATCATCAAGTCCGCGAAAGAGATCAGGCCGCATTACTCTCAGCTGTACATGCTCTTTGGGGACTTCCGGCAGTTCGGCGACCCCCGGTGAAGTCAGAGAGAACTCTTGATGGCATCGAGGAGAGTTTCCATATCCTCGTCGGTCCCGATGGTGATCCTCACAAAGTCCTCGATGCCTTTCATATCGAAATGCCTGACCAGAATCCCCTTTTCCCTGAGCGTCTGATAGACGTGCAGACCCGCGATCCCCTTTTTTGTCGCAAAGACGAAATTGGCCTTGGACGGCAGCACAAGCCAGCCCATCTCCTGGAGCCTTTGGGAGAAACGCTCTCTCGTGAGGACAATCTTCTCCCTCATTGCCCTGTAATAGGATTCGTCCGAAAGGGCGATCTCACCGATCATCTGCGTGAGCGTATCCACCGGATAGGAGTTGAAGGAGTCCTTTACCGTGAATAGCGCTTCAATCAGGGAGGAATGGGCGATGACGAAGCCCAGTCTCAGTCCGGCCAGTGACATGCTTTTTGAGAAAGTTCTGATCACGACCAGGTTCCTGTGCGCATTCAGCAGTCCCAGCGCACTTTCCGCACCGAAATCCACATAAGCTTCATCCACGATGACCGCGTTCTCTTGCGGATAACGGCAGAGAAGAGACTCCATTCGTTCCAATGGAAGGCTGATTCCGGTTGGAGCATTCGGATTTGCGAAAATGATGCCGCATGAATCCGTCCTGAGGAAGGGTTCCACTTCCACAACATAGCCCTCCCCCAAGGAGACCTTTTCATAGGGGAGATCATAGAAGTTGCAATATACCGGGTAAAAGCTGTACGTGAATTCCGGGAAGAGGACCTTTCCGCGAGCGGCGTCGAAAAAGGCGTAGAAACAGAAGGAGAGGGCTTCGTCGGAACCGTTTGCCACAAACACCTGATCCGTCTCCACCCCGCAAACCTGCGCGACCTTTTCCCTGAGCCTTTTCGCCCGGGGATCGGGATAGAGCCTGAGCCGCTTGTACTCAAATTCGCGAAGGGCGGTACCGACGAGAGGGCTGGGGGGATAAGGGCTCTCGTTGGTGTTGAGCTTGATGTACCTCCGATCCTGAGGCTGCTCCCCCGGTACATAAGCCTTCAGTGTCTTGAGTCTTCCGGAAAACATAGCGTTCTTCCCCGTTCTTTCCATGCAGCGATTTCGGGATTATAGGGTAGCCCCGATGCAGGATGCAACACCGAAAGAGGATACAAGATCCAAAGATACAGGATCCAGGATGCAGGATCCAGGATCCAACAGCAGTGAGCAGTGAGCAAGCAGGCAGTAAGCAGTAAGCAGTTCCGCCAACGACACCGGGATCTCCGCTGCGCTTCGATAAGCCTATCAGAAGAGATTTTAAGCCCTGACGGATTGTAATTAAAGGAATGCGGAAGATGTACCGATGTCCAATTTTGGCACGGAACATGCTTCAAATAAAAAAAATGTTCAAACACAAAAAAAGGCCTTGATATTCAAATTAAAACCTTTATATGTACTTGACCAAATTCGAACTCACATTCAAGGGGGTGCAAATGAAAAAGGAGTTGCTGAGCGCCGAGGACTTTGAGCCCCCGAGTACGAGCACCGCACTCGGGGAGATGCCGGCAGGAACTGAGTTCCCTCCTCCATACAAGAACCCATCCAAAATCGTTCAAATCCGTAGGGTCCCCTCCACGCCGAGGTTCCGGGTCGGTCCGCGTGCTTCGGCCTTCCGCAAACGACATTTTCCTCAGGTACATTCCTTCGAATGGAACGACTGGCACTGGCAGCTTGCGAACCGTATCACGGACATCGGCACGCTGGACAGGATGCTCCGGTTATCCGAGGAGGAGAAGACGGCCCTGACCAATGTCGGCCGGCGTTTCCCGATGGCAATTACCCCGTACTATACGAGCCTGCTGGATCGCGACAACCCCTCTCAACCGATCCGGAGGACCGTTGTCCCGGTTATTCAAGAGCATCTGCTGTCACCGCAGGAAAAGGATGATCCTCTTGGAGAGGAACATGACAGTCCTGTTCCGGGCCTGGTCCACCGGTATCCCGATCGCGTGCTCTTTCTGGTCACCGAGTTCTGTTCAACCTACTGCCGTTATTGCACCCGATCCCGAATCGTGGGGAACGGGAAGAGTTCGCTTCCCAACACGGCACGATGGGAAGAGGCACTCAAGTATATCGAATCCACCCCTTCCGTAAGGGACGTGCTTTTGTCGGGCGGAGATCCCCTCACATTGCCGGATGCCACACTCGAGTGGCTGTTGTCGCGGCTCAGGCGAATCCCCCACGTGGAATTTATCCGCATCGGCACCAAAGCACCGGCAGTGCTGCCCCAGAGGATAACCCCTTCGCTGGTGAGAACCCTGAAGCGATTTCATCCTTTGTGGATGAGCATCCATTTCACCCACCCGGATGAGCTCACACCGGAAACGTTTCAGGCCTGTGAGCGACTTGCGGATGGAGGAATTCCCCTTGGGAGCCAGACAGTGCTCCTCTCAGGGATCAACGATGACGTGAGCGTTATGAAAAAGCTGGTGCACGGGCTGCTTCGCGCCAGGGTGAAACCGTATTATCTCTACCAGTGCGATCCCATTTCCGGATCCTCCCATTTCCGGACTCCGGTGGAGAAGGGGATCGAGATGATTCGGGGTTTGCGGGGACATACCACAGGGTACGGGGTCCCTTCCTATGTTATTGACGCCCCTGGGGGCGGAGGGAAGATTCCCCTGTTGCCGGATTACCTCGTGGGGAGAGAAGGGGAGGATCTCCTTCTCAGAAATTATGAAGGAAACCTCTATAGGTATCCCGATCCCGGTGGAGCGTTTGGTGTATGAGTTTGAAAGTCGGGATCACCTACGATCTTCGAAAAGAGTACATCGCCATGGGCTTGGGCGAAGAGGAGACCGCGGAGTTCGATAAACCCGAGACCATCGAAGCCATTGCCGGGGCCCTGGTGCAACTGGGGCACAGAGCGGAAAAGATAGGCAACATCCAGGCCCTGGCGAAACGGCTCGTAGCCGGAGACCGCTGGGACCTGGTGTTCAATATCGCCGAAGGGCTGCGGGGTTTCGGAAGAGAAGCCCAGGTGCCGGCCCTGCTCGACGCCTATGAAATCCCATACACCTTCTCGGACCCCCTTGTGATGTCCCTCACTTTGCACAAGGGCATGACCAAGCGGGTGATCCGGGATCTGGGCATACCGACGCCCGACTTCGCCGTGGTGGAGGACGAGGCGGAAGCAGGCAAGGTCGACCTCCCATTTCCCCTTTTTGCAAAACCCGTGGCCGAAGGCACCGGCAAAGGGATCAGCGGCTCCTCCAGGATCGAATCCAGGGCCGATCTGGCCCGCATTTGTGTAGAACTCCTGCGCGATTTTGAACAGCCTGTCCTTGTCGAGACTTATCTGCCGGGCCGTGAATTCACCGTGGGTGTCACGGGCACGGGAAAAGAGGCCTCCGCGCTGGCGGTCATCGAGGTGATATTGAAGAGCGATGCTGAATCGAACGCCTATTCTTATGTGAATAAACAGAGGTTCGAGGAACTGGTGGAATACCGCCTGGTGAAGGACAGCATGGCCGAGAAAGCGGCCGGGGTGGCTGTGGCCGCGTACAAGGGTTTGGGGTGCAGGGATGCGGGCCGGGTGGATCTTCGCTCCGACCTTCACGGACAGCCCCAGTTCATGGAGATCAACCCGCTTGCCGGTCTCCATCCGGAGGATTCGGACCTCCCTATCTTGAACCGGCTGGCGGGATTCACCTACCTGGATCTCATCGATCAAATCATTTCATCGGCCCGGGCAAGGATGGGAAGATGACCCATGCTGGTTGCCGTACTGCACGACCTTGTCTCTCAAGAGGATGCCGGTCCGGACCACAAAGACGTCCTGGTGCAGGCCGAGGCTGTCTCCATTGCACTTCGCGAGCTGGGTTATGATCCTCTAACGATCTGCGCTTCGCTCGATTTTTCCGCCCTCACTAAAAAGCTGAAGGATCTCCGTCCCTCCTTTGTCTTCAACCTTGTGGAATCGGTCGAGGGGCATGGAAGGCTCATTTACCTCCCACCCGCCCTGCTCGACTGTCTACGGATTCCTTACACGGGCTCCGGAACCGATGCCATTTACATGACGACAAACAAACTGGCGGCCAAAAAGGCACTGAGAAACGGCGGCATTCGAACACCCCATAGCTTCTCCGGAAAGGATCTCGAGCAGGCCCCCGCTTTTTTACCCGGACCGTATATCGTAAAATCCGTCTGGGAGCACGCCTCCATCGGCCTGGATGAAGAATCGGTGAAGATTGCATCACACCCGGGGGATCTTCTTGCCCGAATCCGTGAGATGGAGGCAAGACTCGGGACGGATTGTTTTGCAGAATCCTACATCGAAGGAAGGGAGTTCAACCTCTCCGTGCTTGCAGCAGAGGGGGGAGCCCAGGGGCTTCCTCCGGCCGAGATCCGCTTTGAAGAGTACCCTGAGGGGAAAAAAAGAATTGTGGGCTATCGTGCCAAATGGCTTGAGGGCTCCTTCGAATACCAACACACCGTCCGAACCTTTGATTTCCCTCCTTCGGACCATGCTCTCCTTCAGTCCCTCTCCGACATTGCCGTCATGTGCTGGTCCCTATTCGATCTGCGGGGTTATGCCAGGGTGGATTTTCGAGTGGATGCCGGAGGGACTCCCTGGGTGCTGGAGGTGAACGCCAATCCATGTCTCTCCCCGGATGCCGGATTTGCCGCAGCCGCTGCAAGGGCCGATTTGCCCTTCACCAGGGTGGTAGAGAGAATCGTTCAGGATACGGAAGGCCTTTAGAAAGAATTGAGGGGCTGCTGATGATGGATCTGGATGCACTCGGGTTTCGAAACGACCCGCATCCTTCGGATGCGGGGATCATCCGTGAGGTCGTCTCCTCCAGCGGCTTTTTCTCCCCTGCCGAAATAGACATTGCCTTGGAACTCCTCCATGAGCGGATCGCAAAAGGCGAATCCAGCGGCTACTATTTTCTCTTTGCCGAGGTCGAAGGCCACGTGATCGGCTATGCCTGTTTCGGCCCCATACCCTGCACGCTGACGAGCTTTGATTTGTATTGGATTGCAGTCAGCCCGGATCTGAGAGGATCGGGAGCGGGCAGGAGGATCATCGCAGAGGTGGAGGCCGAAATCCGTCGAATGGGTGGGACCAGGATCTATGTCGAGACCTCTTCCAGAGAGCTTTACCTGCCCACCCGGGGCTTTTATTCGAAATGTGGCTACGAAGAAGAGGCGGTGTTCAAAGATTTCTATGCGCCGGGAGACAACAAGGTGGTTTTTCTGAAGGTCCTCCAATGAGCCGCAGGTCCAGGATGCAGGATTCAGGATAGGACAAAGCATCCAAGGCCGTTTGAACTCTGCCACAAAGACACAAAGGCACTAAGAAAACCATTGTTCTTTTTCTTTGTGTCTTAGTGCCTTGGTGGCCGATCTTCATTTTCCTTGGACATTCCGCGGTTCTCCCCCCTCCGGGTTGCCATGGACAACCAATGCAGTTATCATGGGCTCATGGAAAATGAAGTTCCAGAGTTTATGGCAACTGATATGGAGAAGAGAAATCGCATACCCATGGCAACGATCCGACCCTTGATGCGCGCGTTTTACGTGGCGGCTTTAATGGGCGTGTTATGCCTCACGCCTCTTCAGTCCTTCTCACAGCAGAACGGCCAGCCACCCCCTTCGGAAACGGCAGAGGCGACGGTCCTGAAAGAAGCGATGATGTGTGAATCGATCAGAGACGGCTTGCCGGTCAACGCAGGCATCGTCTTCTCGATCCGACAAGGCCGGATTTTTTGCTTCACGTCGTTCGCACCCGCGTCTCAGAGAACGGCAATTCACCATAAATGGTTTCACCGGGGTCAGTTGACCAACAACCAACGTCTGTGGGTCCATCCGCCTCTTTCGGCCGTTGCCAGTTCAATTCAGCTCCGGGAAGCGGACAAGGGCGCCTGGCAGGTGGAAGTAACAAATAATTCAGGCAAGATTCTCAAGGTGCTGAGGTTCAGCGTCGTGGATTGAAATGGACGGTATCCTGAATTTCATAGGCGGAATTCGGTGGCAGGACGGGGTGGATATCATTCTGAACAGCTATATCCTCTTCCGGCTTTATATTCTTTTCAGGGGCACCAACGCGTTCCGCGTCCTCATAGGGATTGTTGTACTCTGGTTCTTTCTTCGTGTAGCCGCTTTTCTCGGCCTGATCGTGACCAGTTGGGCCATGCAGGGGATCATTGCGGTAGCCGCTCTCATCATAGTTGTAATCTTCAGGAACGAGATCCGGTCCATTCTGCAGGCCAGAAATCTCAGAACCATTGTTTGGAGTTTCCCGAAAAGACCCGTCAAACCGCCTGTGGAGACGATTGCCGAAACCGTCTTTGAGATGGGCAGGAGGCACGTTGGCGCGCTGATAGTGTTTCCCGGAAACGAGAATCTGTCCGAACACGCCCATGGCGGCATTCCCTGGCTTGGCAAGATCTCCAAGGAAATGATCATGAGCATCTTCTGGAAAGGCAACCCGGTTCACGATGGGGCTGCCATTATCCAGGGAGATCGTGTGACGGAGGTCGGCGCGGTTCTTCCGCTATCCCGTCGGGAGGACCTCCCCTATTACTACGGAACCCGCCACAGGGCGGCTGCGGGAATGGCGGAACTGACCGATGCGCTTGTGGTCGTCGTTTCCGAGGAACGGGGCCAGGTCTCCGTAGCCAAAGGGCAGTCCTTCAAAGTAGTCGAGAACAAGGAGGAGTTGCGCGAAAAACTCGAGTCGCATGCAGGGGTGTCATCCAAACAGGGCGGACGCAGAAAGGCTGAGCAACTGGAACTGATCACGGCTGCGGCTCTTTCCGTGCTGTTTATCGGAGCGGTGTGGTTCAGCTTCACGAGGGGTTTGGATACGCTGATCACTCTCGAGGTGCCGATCGAGTACATGAACCGTGAGCCGGGTCTGGAGATCCTGGACACATCCCGCAATACGGTTTCCCTTGAATTGAGCGGATCGGGATTGCTCATCCGATCGGTCCGCCCGGATCAGGTTCAGGTTCGACTTGACCTGGGCACAGCCGTGCCGGGGGAGAACATTATACCCCTCACGGCAGAAAACATCAGCCTCCCCCCGGGTGTGTTCCTGAAAAACATCAGGACTCAGACAGTCGAGGTAGTCATGGACGTGATCATACGAAAGGAACTACCGGTTCAGGTGGACTGGGGCGGGAAGCTCCGCGAAGGGGTGATCATCTCCGATGTGAAGATCGATCCGGAAACGGTTCAGGTGGTCGGGGTGAAAAAGATCCTGGACAAGATTACGGCCATCTATACCGAAAGGGTTCCCGTGGACCACATTGAAGAATCCGGATCCGTCTCGGTCAGACTTGTGGCGAGCCCTCCTCTCTTGAGAATCGCCGGGGGATACAGGGACAGGGTCCTCGTGGATTACACGGTCCTTGAAAGAGAAGCTTCGGGAGAGGCGAAGAAATAGGAGAGAAAATCGGCCACCAAGGCAATAAGACACAGAGAAAATCCAAAGCAGTTCTTAGTGCCTTTGTGTCTTTGTGGCAGAGTTGGAAGGTTCAATGTCCACATGATAACCCAGGTCATTGTCATTGGAGATTCTCCATCGGACATTCTCAGTGGTCCCATGTGAGGAGACCTCGATAGATCTCCAGATAGCTTTCAGCGGAACGATCCCAGGAGAAATCGGCCTTCATTCCACTGACTGCCAACTGCCTCCAGATCCGGACCTTCCGATAGAGGCTGAGGGCCTGTCGAATCGCCGAGAAAAAGGATTCCGGCTCAAAGGATTCAAAACGGAAGCCGTTTCCTTCCCTGGTGGCCTGGTCGAACGGGGTGATGGTGTCCGCAAGGCCGCCTGTTGCACGAACAACGGGTATGGTCCCGTATCGGAGTGCATAGAGCTGGGTGAGGCCGCATGGTTCATATTGTGAGGGGACCAGGAGGATGTCCGAGCCTGCCATAATCCTGTGGGCCAGGGGTTCATCAAACCCAATCCTGACCCCAATCCGCCCCGGATGATCTTCGGCAAGCTTTGCCACGGCCTTCTCGTAATGCTCTTCGCCGGCGCCGAGCACCGCCAGACCCGCGCCATCTTCGATTACCCTGTGAGCGACGCGCAGAAGCAGATCGCACCCTTTCTGGCCGGAAAGACGAGAGATGAAACCGAGTAGGGGTTTGTCTGCCATTCTCTCGTTCATGCCCATTTCAGAGATGAGAAGGGTTTTGCATTCCTTCTTTCCCTTCAGTTCCTCAGCGCTGTAGCGAACCGGAAGATGAGGATCCACTGCAGGGTCCCACTGGCTATAATCCGCGCCATTCAAAATGCCGTACAGGGAGTCGGATCTTTTTCTGAGGATCCCCTCCATACCGAGGCCCATTTCCGCGGTCTGGATTTCCTTGCCATACCTGGGGCTTACCGTGGTGATCACATCGGAGTACACGATGCCCGCCTTCAAAAGGCTGACCTGCCCCCAGTATTCCAGCCCCTCGGGATGAAACTCCGAGTAAGGGATCCCGGAGAGGCGAAGCTTTTCAGGAGGGAAGAGCCCCTGATATCCGATGTTATGTATGGTGAAGACCGAGGTCGTGTTCAGAAAGAAGGGCTCTCCCCGAAAGAGGGTTTTCAGATAGACGGGAACCAGGCCTGTTTGCCAATCATGGCAATGAATCACATCGATCCGGATGCCGGCATGCTGTGCAAAATGAAGGACGGCCCTGGAGAAAAATGTGAAGCGCTCGAAATTGTCGTAGTAATCTCCCGCAGGATTCCGGTAGAGGTTGGGACGATCGTAGAGATCTTCCCTTTCGATGAAATAGACAGGCGTACCCTGCGATGTCTCTCCGCTCCAGATGGTGCAGGCCAGCTTTCCGGCCCCAAGCGGGACCTCCAGTCCGGCAATCATCCGGGTGAGCCTGAACCCCCCCTCCTTTACGGTTCTGTAGAGCGGAAGGCAGATGCTCGCGTCCACTCCCTGCCGGCGCAGGGCGTCTGGAAGCGATCCGGCCACATCCGCCAGGCCTCCTGTCTTGGCAAATGGCGCAACCTCGGGCGCGAGAAACAACACATTGAATTTTCCGGACATGTATCCTCTTAACATACCCCATCGCCCGAATCAATGAAGCGGCTGAATCCTTTTGAAAAGGAAGGGTAAAAATTGTAGAATCCTGGTGTTTTCGTCAAGACCCCGATGGCCTGAGTAAAGCGTTAGTAGTTGGTGGTTCGTCGTTGGTTGCAGAGAGCGAAGCAGAGTTGAATTGATGGGTGGAATTCCCACAGGCTGGTAACAATCCGCAACCCGCAACTCACAACCTGCCAATGGACATATGGAAAAGATCGTTGGGAAATAATCGCCTCTTGCCCTCTCTGCTTGCGGGTCTGATCCTCACCGGCATACTCCTGTTTACTCATTTCGCCACTGCCGCCGACATCACAATTCCCTACGAAGTCGAAATCAAAGGAGTAGAGGATAGAGAATTGCTGAAAGGCATGGAAGACATCGCCGATACCGTCGGCCTCAAGGACAATCCACCGGCCACCGTGGCCTTGCTCAAGAGAAGGGCGGACAGGGACAAGGAGCAGTTCGAGAGGTTGCTCAGGGCCATGGGGTACTACAGCGGTCGGATTGAGGTCGATGTGGATCAGGATGACCGGCCTGCAAAGGTCGTATTTCATATCGAGACGGGACCTGTCTACCTTTTAAAGTCGTTTGACCTGAATCTCGGGGATCAACCCGAGCTGAAGCAGGAAGATCTCCTCCTCAGCCCGGACCGGCTGGGTCTTGGTCCCGGCACGCCTTTCAGGGCCGGGCAGTTTCTGAATGCGGAGAAAAAGGTCATAGAGAACCTGCAGATGATGGGGTTTCCCTTTGCGAAGATCTCTGAACGAAGAGTTGTCGTGGATCATGGCGACCGTACGGTAACAGCAGCCCTCCGGGCAGAACCCGGCCCCACTGCGCAATTCGGAAGGGTGGAGGTGACAGGCCTGGAATCCACAAACGAGACGATTATCCGCCGAAAGATCCCCTGGAAGGAAGGAGATCGTTACAATGAGGTCCTTCTCGAACTCCTGCACAAGGACCTGGTTGAGCTCGGGCTCTTCTCCACAATCGCCGTCTCCCACGGAGAGTCTCTTGATGAGGAGGGGAGGCTTCCCGTGCGTGTTGCGGTCAAGGAGCGAAAGTACAAGTCCGTGGGTGCGGGGATCAGCTACAGGAGCGACGAAAAGCTCGGTGTCAATTTCTCCTGGGAGAACCGTAATCTTCTTGGAGAAGGCGAACGGTTGGGAGTGGTGGCAACTTTTTCAGATCTCACCTATGCTGCTGAGGCAAGCTTCCGAAGGCCGTCTTTCTTTCGTGAAGATCAGGCCTTGACCCTTTCCTCCAGACTCGCGGAAGATAAGCCCGATGCATACACCAGCCGCAATCTGGCGAACTCTGCCCTGGTGGTTCGTGACGTCACAAAGGCCCTCAAGATCGGCGGGGGCTTAGGATTCAAGCACGCTCGGATCACTCAGCTGGGAGAGAGTGAAGATTTCAACCTTGTTTCGCTTCCGCTTCAACTTTCATGGGACCGGAGCGACGACCTTCTGGATCCTACCAAAGGGGGTCGGCTGGGTCTTCAATTTGCCCCCTACATGGATCTGTCCGGGGAGGATCTGCAATTCTCAAAGGGAAAACTGAACTATGGCCATTATCTCAAGGTCTTCCGTTCCCCTTCCATAGTGCTGGCAGGTCGTGTGACAATGGGTGCGCTCAGCGGAGCGGAGAGACTCGAGATCCCGGCGGATGAGCGTTTCTATGGCGGAGGCGGCGGGTCGGTCAGGGGGTACGCGTACCAGTCGCTGGGGCCCAGAGTGGGCGCCGTCCCTACCGGCGGGAAATCATTGCTCGAGGTCTCCCTCGAAACCCGTGTAAGAGTCACCGAAAAGATAGGACTGGCGTTTTTCATGGACGGTGGGAACGCCTTCGAGGATATTACGCCCTCCTCGGGGGAAGAGCTGTTCTGGGGTGCCGGCGTGGGAGTTCGCTATTTTACCCCGATTGGTCCATTCCGTTTTGATATTGCGATGCCCCTTGACCGCAGAGACGGTCTGGACGATGCATTTCAGATTTATATCAGTCTCGGCCAATCGTTCTGACGAAAATGAATGGATTGAACCGCGAAGGCGCGAAGGACGCAAAGAAAAGTGTACTTGGCGTCTTGGCGGTTTAAAGCTTTCTTATTTCAGTTTGGTGCTATGACCTGGGTGTATGTTTCAAAAAAAATCCTGAAGTGGGGAGCCATCACAATCGGCATCCTGGTGCTGTCTGTCTTTGTGCTGTTCGGTATCATCCAGACGGAGACAGGCCGGCAGAGTCTTGTCCACATCGCAGAGAGGGTCCTGGCAGACGGAAACCGGAAGGTTGAAATAGGGACCATCACCGGTGTCGTGCCCTTTCGTTTTCAACTCGAGCGCATGAGTCTTGCCGACGATCAGGGGACTTTGTTCACCCTGGGCGGCCTGGAATTCGAATGGTCCCCATGGCCCGTGCTCAAAGGAGATATTCATGTCCGGAAAATGAAGTCCGCCTTCTTCCACCTGGAGCGCACCCCGCAAGACAAAGGGGAGAAGGACGACTCCCTGCAACTCCCTCGCTGGCTGGCCGTGTTCGATCGACTCAGGATCGATCATCTCTCCGTGGATGAGCTCGTCCTGGGTGAATCGGTTGTTGGCGAGAGGGCGACCTTCCGATTGCAGTCCGATCTCAAAGCCGCTTTCCCCGGGGCCGAATGGGCCGCTCACCTGGTGCTGGATAGAACCGACGGACCGGAAGCCAGACTCCGGCTCAATGCAAGCATAAGGGAGAACGGACGCTTCCTTGTCCTGGATGCCGAGGGTCAGGAGGCGCAGGAGGGGTTGCTTTCCAGGCGCGCAGGCATTTCAGGCCCTTTTGCATTCTCGATTCGCGGCGAGGGACCCTTGACTGAATGGAAAGGCGGGATGGAAGCGAGTGCCGGCGGTGCAGGCCTGTTGAAGGCTCAGATCCTCGCCTCCTATTCCGACGGCATCAGGCTGGACATGGAGGGCTTTGCAGAACCTGAGGGGGAATTTCTTTCTGCGTTCCTGGGGGATGTTCCCGCCGGCAGAATCCTGTTCAATGTGCGAGGAGGACTCGGGAGGGACGGGCAACTCTACATCGACCATCTCTCACTGGAATCAGGGGAAGCCGGGCTCAAGCTTTCCGGTTCGTCCGACCTCGAAGACGAGACACTCAAAGCGAAGTTTCAGTTTCGCCACACCAATCTGAAAAAAATGGAAAAGGGGCTTCACCTGCCGATCGAAGGCACAGTGATTCTGGACGGCCATGTCTCGGGCACAATCCGCAACCCTTCTGCCGTCCTCTCCGTGGAACTGGTCGATCTCAAAGTGGAGAGGACAAGTGTTTCAGGATTGTCCGGTGAGATCCATGTGGGGTTCGCGGGAGAGGAACAGGGAGACGGTTCGTCTCTCCGCTTCAAAGGAGACGGCCGGATAAAGGGGCTCTCCATCAGGGGCATGGACCGTGTTCCGGAGCGGGATCTGCAGTGGGGATTTTCCGGAGAGCGGTTTTTCTCGGGACACGTACTCCTCCAGAGTTTACTTCTGAAGGGAGAAAAAAACTCGCTTCGGATTTCGGGGAAAATAGATCCGGCAACCTGGGATGGAGCATTCGACGTTGAGGCCGATACAAAAGAGTTGAGTCGCCTGCTCAAGGGGGCGGGATCGGATTTCCCGGACGATTTCCTGCTGAAAGCGGGCCTGGACGGCAACTTCAAGAGACTCTCCTTTTCCGGCGACCTGAAAGGCAAACTGAAGCCGGAGGTCGGCAAAGGCAAGGGGGAAGGGGGAAGGGGGAAGGGGGAAGAGAGGGGCCAGGAGTCAGAGATCAGAGGTCAGAGGTCAGGGGTCGGCAAGGGAAAAGCGGAAGGGGGAAGGGGGAAGGCGGAAGAGAGGAGACAGGAGACAGGAGTCAGGAGGCAGGAGATAAAGTCAGAAGTCAGCAAGACCGGGGCTGTAGGATGGGTAGAGCGAAGCGAAACCCATCTAAACCGAAATGAAATATCGGCGTGGCTTCTTCCGATTTTAAGGGAAGGACTGGATGTGAGCGCCAGGTTTTCGTTGGATCAGGGACAAAAGCTTTCGGTTTCGGAAATGCGGTTGAAGAGTCCCTCTTTGTTTTTATCCGCGTCCGGAGCGATCGATCTTTACAAACGCAGGGGCACATCCACCGCTCACCTTCAGCTCCATGATCTCAATGCCCTCTCTTCCGCGGCCGAGGTCGTTCTCGGAGGAAACCTGGAGGCAAGCGCAACCCTGGAAGGTTCCCCTGAGAGGTTGACGCTCAGCACCGAGATCCGTGGAAACGAGGTTCGCGCGGGGACGGTTAGTCTCGGAACGGTCAAACTCGCGCTGAACGCTGCCGGAAAGCTTCAGGCCAACGATGGAACATTCCTGTTTGAAGCGGGCGGGAAAACCGAAGGAGTATCAGGCGAAGGCCTGTTTTCACTGAAGGGGGAGAGGTTTTCGCTGACAAAGATCCAGCTGAGCGGTCCCGGGAACACTCGTGCGAGAGGCAATCTCGATTTCGATCTTGCCACAAAGCTTGCGCAAGGCGAACTTGCGGGCGAGTGCCCGGACCTTTCAGGATTCTCCAGCTTTGTGAACCAGCCGCTCAAAGGAAAAGTGGATTTCAATGCGCAGTTGGGAAAGGGCGGAAACAAACAGCAGCTCAACCTCGCCTTCTCCGGAGCCGGTCTGAAGTCCCCGGCTTTTGAGGGGGGAGAGATCAGGATCAAGGCAAGACTCACTGAATTGTCCGGGAATCCCCGAGGAAATGCAAGCCTGGAGAGCAAGAACTTGCGCATGCAGGGAGTCCATGCCTCATCCCTTAAGATCAGGGCCGAAGGAGACGGCAATGAGATTTCTTTCAATGCCAAGGCAAAGGGGGAGGTGGATCGGAGTTTCGACCTGGAGACCGAAGGGCTTTTCCATCCGCTCCGGCAGGAAGGTTCATTTCTGAAGATCAGCCGGTTTCAGGGAAGATATGGTGACCTGCCTTTTCGGATGCCGAAATCGTTTGAAATCATCCAATCGGCAGGGGAGATCTCCGCAGACAACCTGCAGCTTGTCCTTGGCAGCGGTCGTCTCTCGGGGAGGGGGAGACTCGGATCGGAAGAGGTCGATCTTTCCGTTCAGTTTGAGGACCTGCCTCTCAACCTGGTCAGACCTGCCGGAAAGGTTGCGATAGAGGGCAGTGGAAGCGGTGAAGTGGAGCTCAAGGGGAGACAGGACCGGCCGGAGGGTACCACACGGATTCGACTTACAGGTCTGAGGGGCCGCGATCCCCAGCTCAAAGGGATGCCGCCGGCGGTCCTCGAGGCTCGGGCGGGTCTTCGGGGACAAAGGCTCGAGCTCCAGCTGTCGTTGCGTGGTGTCACTACGAACCCTTTCGAAGTGAACATGGAATTGCCGCTCCAACTATCGCTGTATCCTTTCCATGCCTCTTTTCCTGAAGAAGAAATGAGCGGGGACCTGAACGGAAAAGCGGATCTGTCGCGTCTGGGAATATTTCTCGGATTGGACGATCAGTCAATGAGCGGAGTCGCCGAGGTCGAGCTCCATCTGGAGGGTACTCCGGCGCAGCCCAAGGTCACCGGGAGTATCGGCGTTGAGAATGGGGGTTATGAAAATGCGCGGAGCGGAACGCTCCTGAAAGATGTGGATATTCTGCTGAATGCCGGAACAAGAGGTCTGGTTATCGAAAAGGCAACCGCAAGCGACGGAGAAGAAGGCACTGCCGTCGCAGACGGCTGGCTGGAGGTCGATCCGGCGAAGGATTTCCCCTTTCAGGTAGGCGTTACATTCGAGAAGCTGAAGCTCATACGGCACGACTGGGGCACGGCCGGGGGAAAAGGACGGGCGCAGCTGAAAGGGTCTTTTTCCAATGGAGTTCTGTCCGGCAATGTCCAGGTTGAGACCGGGGAATTTCGGATACCGGACCGTCTGCCCCCCGACATCCCCGACCTGGAGGTGACGGAGATCAATGGTCCGAATCCCACGATGACGACTTCTCCTGAAAGGACGATCGATGACGATCCTTATCTGGATTTTGACCTGCGGCTCAAGAGCGACGGCCATTTTTTCGTGCGGGGCCGAGGGTTGGAATCGGAGTGGGCGGGAGAACTTCGACTAACCGGGACATCAGATGAACCGGCAATTACCGGTGATCTTTCGGTCGAACGCGGTCGTTTCAATTTTATGGACAAGCGATTTACCCTTACCCAGGGGAAGATCACCTTCAACGGGATGGCCCACCCTTCCCCTTTCCTGGACGTGATGGCTGAGTCGAATGCCAAGGATATGACGGCCCATCTGCATCTCGTCGGCCCGTTGAGGGCGCCTGAGATAAAATTGAGCTCCGATCCGCCCTTTCCAACGGACGAGGTGCTCTCTCGCCTGCTTTTCGGCCAGAGCATGAACCGCATCTCCCCTTTGCAGGCGATCCAGCTGGCACAGACGCTGAACGCGATGAGGGGAAGGAATTCCCTGGACCTCCTTGGCACCACACGGAAACTGCTGAAGATCGACCAGCTGGAGGTGAAGCAGTCAGGAGAAAACAACGATGAGACCAGCATCGCCGCCGGCAAGTACCTCAGGGACGATGTGTATATCGAGGTGGAAAGAAGTCTTGGACCCGGAGGCACAAAAGCCTCTGTCGAGTGGGAGTTGTCACCCCACGTCAGTGTGGAAACAGAAATCGGTGCAAACGCCGAAAGCGGTGTGGGCATCAACTGGAAATGGGACTATTAGCCCCCCCGTCGTCGGCCGCCTCGGATCTGGACGTTCTTGACAACCTGCACACAGGACGTTCTTGGACCGTGCAGCATAGTGTCTCAGAGATGAATTACCACCTCCGTCATTCCGGACTTGTCGAAGATCCCGTTTGCGGGGATCCGGAATCCAGTTTTTCAACCTGCGAGAGCAGCGGAGACTCGTGAAACTCCACACCTGAGGTATGGTCGCTCGCCTTGACACTTCCCGGCAACATGACCATAATCGAATCCACGGGGTCTGGATCTGATGCCGGGCGGGTATGGGTGAAATGAGAGCCGGTGAACGGGAGCGGGAGAGAGTGAAATGATGAGGAACGTTCTTGCTTTTATCATGGCTGGCGGCAGGGGTGAGAGGCTCATGCCCCTCACTCAGGATCGTACGAAGCCGGCGGTCCCCTTCGGAGGCATGTACCGACTGGTGGACTTCACCCTGAGCAACTGTGTCAATTCCCAGATCTACAAGATCGTCGTACTCCCCCAGTACAAGTCTCAGTCCCTGAACGATCATCTGGAAGCGGGCTGGAACATCTTCAGCTTCAAGATGGGGCACTTCCTTAAGGTGGTCCCGCCCCAGCAGCGAACGGGTCTTGACTGGTATCGGGGCACAGCAGACTGCATCCGCCAGAATCTCTACCTGCTCGAGCGATACAGGCCGAGTCATGTCCTGATCCTTTCAGGCGATCACATCTACAAAATGGATTACTCTTTGTTCCTCCGATACCATGAGGAAAAGAATGCGGACGTCACCATTTCGCTCCTAGAGGCGGATGTGATCCTGGCCGACCAACTCGGTGTTGCAGAGGTGAACGAAGATTATCGCATACTCGGGTTCAAGGAAAAGCCGAAAGAGAATGTGAAAACCATTCCCGGCGATCCGAACCATGTTCTCGGATCCATGGGGATCTATCTCTTTCGGACCGAGAAGCTGCTGGAAATCCTCCGGTCCGGAAACGAGGATGATTTCGGCCACGACATCATTCCGAAGCTGCTCGAATCCCACCGCGTCTATGCCTATTCCTACAGCCGCATGAATCGCATAGAAGATTACATCTACGTGACCCTGGAGGACGGGGAGAGGGAGTTCAGGGTGGAGCCGCGCACCAGGGACTCCTCCTATTGGCGGGACGTCGGCACGCTTGACGCCTACTGGAATGCCAACATGGACCTGACCGGAGTGGACCCGTTCTTCAATCTCTATGCGTACAAGTGGCCCATCCACACCCATCAGATCCTGGCCCCGCCCGCCAAATTCATCTTCAGCAACGAGCGGCGGGAGAATTTCAGGGTGGGCAAGGCGCTCGATTCCCTCGTCTCCGCGGGGTGCATCGTGAGCGGGATCGTGCGGAGTTCCGTCCTCGGGTACAACGTGATTGTCAGAAGCTGGGCCACAGTGGATGAATCCGTGATCCTGGACGATGTGGTCGTGGGACGCGAGAGCAGGATCAAGAAGGCCATCATCGACAAACACAATGTCATCCCGCCCAAAACGGAAATCGGCTACAATCCCAAAAAGGACCGCAAGACCTTCCCAGTGACGCCGAGAGGCATCGTTGTGGTGCCGAAAGGCTACTTCAGCGACAAGCGACGGATGACAGAGAAGTGAGCCCCGGGTCAATTTTGATGCAAGGGCGCTGCAACGGAGGTGTAGGTGTGGACCTGAAGAGCCACCTTCAGGAGCCCTGCGCCTGGATTCCCGGCTCTCTGAACCGTTGTCCGCTTGACGCTCAACAGCTTTTCCGAGCATTCAATCTGAAAAAGGAGCCTCACCAGCTCTTCGCTAGTGAGATCGTTGAGCGAAATCTCCACAGCTTCGGCTCTAAGCAAGACCGGTTCTTCTGAGAGGGGAACAGGCTTCATATGCTGAATCTTTTTTTCAATCCCCATCTCCTTCGAAACGGCTTCCAGGAATGAAAGCAATGCAAACTGCTGTCCGCGCCGTTCCAGCATGCCTTCTGCCTGGGCCCTGGTTTTCCTCAGTATATCCCACTCAATTTTGAGCGCCTTCATTTCCTCCAAATCGGTCGCTCTTCTTGAAATGGATTTCTCAAGAAGGCTTTGCCTGGATAAAGCCGGAAAGACAAAGATGAGGGACAAAATCCCGACGAGCAGGGCTATGGAGCAACATAGGGCTAACACCCTTATTCGGCGACTCAACTTCACGATGGAGTCTCCATCGAAAACTGGAAAGAAATGGAATTGTCCTTCTTGTCCATTTTCGTCCCTGTAAGTCGGGCATTGCTGAAGGCAGGACTCTTTGACAAGGCTTCTTTGAGTTTGTCGAGGCTGCTGAATGATGTTGTGTGTCCGCCAAAGGCAATCTTCTTATCCTCAATCGTGATTTGATCTACACTTATTCCCGGGTAACCTGCAAGGATATTGCTGAGGGAAAGTATCGAGTCCAAGCTGAGCTTTCCCGAAAGAACATCATGGGCCCACTTGTATTGCCCCTTCTCCTCTGAAATCTTCTGTTTCATCTGGGACAGCTCTCTTCCCTTGAGGGGCTTCATTGACCCCGGGAATGCTTCTGCAAAAACCTGTGTGATCGCCTTACCTAGTCGATCATGCTCGGCCTCATAAGAATGTAGTCTCATGTAGATTTTTGTGAAGGAGATGGCAAGTATGGCGACCAATGAAAAGGTGAAGATCAACACATGTGTCTTCAGCCCACGTCCCTTTCTTTTCTCAAATTCATCCTTTTGCAGGTTCAGGACAAGCCTTGAAGGCATCAATCCCATAACAGCCAAACCCAGAGGAATGCAAAGGCTCAACCCCACTTCTTCACTGAGACCGTTGAGCTTATGTTTCACCAGATCAAGAGGATTCCAGGTGCGGGCCTTGGTGTGCGTGGCGTTTTCGATACCCTCCACTACAGAAACCTGAGCGGCGAGAGGGCCCGTGACAAGAATTTCGGTGATCTCCTCTCCCGTGTTTCTCTGATTCCAAATTCGCAGCGTCTGGCCAAGATGGTCGATTATCGAAGGTGAGGTTTCGATTAGTCTGAGCAGTTCGAGTCTGCCGTTTCTGATTACTTGAACCCCCATCCTATTTGGAAGCACATTCACGATGCACACGGCGTGGGGGGTCTCTTCGCCGTATAATGCCTTGTAGAGATAGTACAGGGAGACTTCGCTGACAGCCGTGATTTCCGGATTCATGCCGGCTGAACGAAGTATTCGCAGATGTTCGGAAAGGATTCTCTTGTCAAGGGCGGTGCTTAAGAGTCGCCCGTCGTGAATGGGCGCAATGATATCGGCTACAATGTCCTCGGCACTGCCGGGGATGAAGGGTTCAACCTGATACTTGATTGCCTTTTTCAACTTCTTCAAGTCTGTGAAATGGACCTCCAGTTGCCTGATCACGGCCTGGGAGGCAGGAACCGCGGACACCAGTTTTTCATACCTGAGGGGTTCTTTGGAAAGGATCTCCTTGACTGCTTCCGCAGGGTTCATCCCCTCCTGGAGGGGCGCCGAAACAAAGCGCTCGATCTCCAAAGAACGCAAAGAACCGGAGATCTGGACCATGCCTATCGAGGATTCGTCCCAGTAGACGCCGGCAGAAGATCGTGCTGCAAGAGCATCCTTGAATGTCTGGATAATCCTCATAGCGTTCGCCAATAGAGAAAGCGCGGTTTCTTGCCTTCAAGCGAAGCAACTGCCAGTATCCTGAAAGAAGCGTCTCCGTGCCGGCCTTCTGCTTCAATGGAGTAGATCCTGCTCTTTACCGAAATCCACGGAAGGATTGCGGCAAAGAGACTGTCGTCCATGCCCGGGACATTCTTCAGATCCTCCGTCGTCTTAAAGGGTATATCCTGACGATACCGGATAATCATCTGCGCTGTGGGTGTGTCAATGGATTCATGAAGGCTCATGAGCACCTCCAAAGGCGCCGTGTTGATATTGACCTTTCCATCTGAATAGATAGTGAGAAAGTCGGCAATCTGGGGGGCTCCTTCGAACCCCCTTACCATGTGTATCTGCCTGGTGGTCAGGAAAGGTCCATTCCCGCATGAATAAGGATCCTCCAGGTTCTCATAGTAGTCGGATTCGGCTCCGTTCATTCTTGGCTCGTCGTCCTGGTCGAGCCAGTCAAACAGTCCATCCAGCGATCCTTCTTTCGAGCCTATGGTTTGGAACAGCCTCACGATTTGTGCACTTCTTTCTTCATTGACTTCTCCATCAGCGTTCAGGAGCAAGTTGACGTTCAACTTCCCGCACTCGTCGATTACCCGCCATGAGAAATCGAACTCGGATTTCAACTGCTCCAGGAAAGCCTTGATTTCCTGAGGCTGGCCGTTTTCAACGGCATCGGATTCTTCCTTTTTCAAGGCCGCAAGGGCCAGGAAAACACCCGAGTATGCATTCTGATGAGCGACAATGCCATCTCTACTATAGGAGGAGAGGCTTACTTCCACGATTGCCTCCTGGGCAAATGCCAAAGCGAGAGCGGTCAGCGAACCGACGATCAAAATCGTGATCAGGAATGCGGTACCTTGCGAGCCGAAGCCCTTCCTATTCTTTTCTCTTGCTGCGGTCATCAGGACCTTTCGCGGCTTATCTAAAGCAAGTGTCCTTTCAGGATAACCGATACCCGCTAACTTCATTCCAGCCTTTGCTGGAAGTCTGCGATGGGCGGATGTATCACTGCAAACAGCGGAACCTCCCGTTGTGCGTCATCGATCAATGTCAACCGTACTCTGATAAGGATCGGCAAAGATGAGTGAACTCCTTCTTCGGTTCCCCAATCCCTTAACACCTTCCCCTTTTCATCTTCGTAGGAAATCTCCAGACTTCCCACCTGCCGGTCCAACTCGAATGTCATGCCTTTGAAGGGAAAATCTTTATTGTTGATCCACCCTTGTGTCCTGCACAGCGTAAACCCCTTCCCCTCCGGATTCTTCACCAAATGGTAGAGCACCTTGCAAATGTCCAAATGGGGGGACTGAGTTCCCGAACTGACGCTGGAGAGTGAATGAAACATCATCCAATCCGAAGACTTGCCCTCCATCTCTTCATGCATTCCCTTGAAGCCGGCCGGTAGCTCTGTCGCTGTCGTTCCGGTCGTCACGATAAGAGACTCCAGGTCGCGGCTCAACCTCTCCAGCAGGATCCGTTTCCTCTGATTTATCTTCGCACCGCTCCTTCCTGAGGCTATGGTGTCCACGTTCACAAAATAGGAGCCGTAAAGAGCCGACATGATAATGCCGAGTATCGCCATCGAGATGAGGATCTCCATCAGGGTGATGCCCCGATTTTCTCGGGCTTGTACAACAAGGCCTCTACGTTGGAAACGCTGGATCCGGGATCCGGCCCGCGAATCAGATGGAGCTTCACCCTGAAGAGATTCGGGATGGTCGTTACGGCCCGGATTTCTTCTTCGTAGCGAATATTCGGGAATTCTTCCCCGAAGTCGCCATTGGATACCCCTTCTCTTAGCACTTCCATGCATCGGATCGTCGAAAGCCTCTGCTGAATGAGCTGGCCGGCCGTGGTGTTTACCTGGGCCTCCGAAAGCAAGTCAAGACTCTGTGATTGAAGTCTAAAGACGCTCAGAAGGGCGATTGAAATGAGCGCCAGAGAGACTATGATCTCGAACAGGGTAAACCCGCTGCTTCTGTTCCTTGATCTCCACATTTCGATCGTAGACGATCACCTCCCCATTAAACGCCAGCACTTCCAAGGTATAGAATTCGTCCTTTTCGTTTTTGAGTCGGATCATGGTTTCCTCAGTGCAACCATTTGGGAAGAACCGAATCCGACCTTCTCCCTCGTTCAGGCTTTTGGCAGGGTATAGGACGAGATCGACAAAGGTAACTCCTTTCGGGAGTTCCCTTAACTTTGTGATCTTGCGGAGTCGCTCGGGATCTTTTGAGACATGGATAAACTTGTCTTTTTCCGATGTTTCATCGGATGAATCGGTTTCGATTGGATATATCCACCCCTTTTGCAGGTCGAAACCCAGGATCTTCTCCGCATGCGAATAGGCCGCCTCCCCTCTTGTCCTTGTAATTTCCGCCGCCACGATTCTTGCCGCCTCTCTCAAGTCTCCATATCCTGTGAGCGCATCTATCCTGACCATGATGAGGGAGACAAAAAGTCCCACGATCAAAAGGCTAACCACCATTTCCAGGAGACTAAATCCCTGCGCTTTTCTTCCTGTCGACAAACCAGTTCGTGACGTCCGCATCCTCCCCTTCGCCTCCTTCCTCGCCGTCTGCACCATAGGACCAGAGATCGAAGTCGCGGTTATATACCCCCGGGCATTGGTAGAGGTAATCATTATTCCAGGGATCCTTGGGCACTACTTCCTTCTCGAGGTAGCCCCCTTCTCGCCAGCTCTTGGGGATCCTGCCGTGGCTAGGTTTTACCACCAGCGCGTTGAGTCCTTGTTCAGTCGTAGGGAATACGGCGCTGTCAAGTTTGTACAGCTTCAGGGCATTTTCAAGGGCCTGGATGTCCATTTTAGCCTTCATGGCCCTTGCCTCTCCCGGCCTGTCCATCAATCTCACTGCGACCAGGCTTGCAAGGATTCCCAGTATGGTGATCACGATCAGGATCTCAATGAGGGTGAAACCGCTAACATCCCTTCGATTCTCGATACGCTTGAGGATCAGCATACAACTAGCCTCCAAGACTCCTTCCCGTCATTCCTGGGCAAGCCGGAATTCAGGGCTTTCCTCGTGCTTCTTCGCAGTTGAGACTTCATGTCTTCTCTTGCATCCAAGCTCAAATTTACCACTAATATTTCCGATCATCTTGTAGGATGGGTTGAGCGAAGCGAAACCCATCTTCCTCGGTGAAAATCCTTCGTGCTCTCCGTGCCTTTCCTGGTGAAGACTCGTGTCTTTTCTTTACGTTCACGTTTACTGGTCACGGTTACTTGATGTTGCCGGTTAAATCCAGAATCGGCAGCAGAACCGATATCACGATAAAACCCACAACGACACCCATGCCAAGGATCACGACAGGTTCAAGCAGTGCCGTCACAGTGGCCACGGAGGATTCCACTTCACCATCGTAAACGTCCGCCGCCTTTGCGAGCATGGGGCCCAACTCGCCGCTTTGCTCGCCCGCATTTACCAACTGGACGACGAGTGCGGGAAAGTTCATGCTGCGCTTCATAGGCCCGGCAAGATCGCTTCCCTCACCCACGAGTCGGGTTGTTTCCCTAATGCTGTCCTCAATAATGACATTCCCGACAGAGGGCCTTGCGATCTCCAGGGCTTGTACAAGAGGTATGCCGCTTCCCAGGAGGACTGAAAGGGTTCTCGTAAAACGTGCCACCGCCCCCTTGCGATTGATCGTTCCGAAAAGGGGTGTCACGAGCCTGAGACGATCAAGGGACCTCCTGCCCCTTGTCGTCTTTTGGAGAAGAGAATACATAATCACTAAAAAGATGATGCCCAGGGGCATCATCCACCAGAACTGTTTGGCAAGAACAGTTGCAGTGATGAGCGCCCTGGTGGACCAGGGAAGAACCGCCCGCATGCCTTGAAAAAGGGCGATTACCTTCGGCATTACAAAGGACATGAGAAATACAAGAATGACGACACTGACCAAAACGAGAAATGTCGGGTATACGAGGGCAGCCTCAATCCTTTTCTTCAGTCTCGAATTCTTTTCAGAAAAATCTGCAAGCCTCTCAAGGATAACGTCCAGGGCCCCGCCGCTCTCCCCTGCCCGTATCATGTTCACGTGCACACTCCCGAAGAGGGTCGGATATCCTGACAAGGCGGACCAGAGCGGGCTTCCTTCCGTCACCTTTTCCTTGACCTGGCTGAATACCTTCTTCAGCAGGGGCGCTGCGGTTTGGTCGATGATGCCGGTCAGACACTGGAGGAGAGGAAGACCGGAAGAAATCAGGGTGGAGAGGTGCCTCATTGCAGTCGATATTTCCGAGGGGTGGACCCTGCGGAACCTGGAGAGGGGAGAGAGCCGATTGGTCGGAGGAAACCTGCTCTCGTCCCTGGTCTCCCGCATATCCGTTGGAATGACCCCGACTTGGGACAGCTTGATCCTGGCGGCAGCGGCGCTCTCAGCCGTGACGAGCCCTTTGGCCTTTTTTCCCCTCCTGTCAAAGCCTTTGTATTCATAGACAGGCATAAGTCACCGAAAAGAGTAAGCAGTAAACAGTCCCGCGAAACGTCACACGGGATCTCCGCTGCGCTACGATAGGGAGTAGGCAGAAACGGTACAAGAGTCGGAGCGGCGAAGCCGCGATGCATAGAATCGTTTCACGCCTTTTTGAAACGAATTCATTCCTGTGTCACCCTCATCACCTCACTGACCGTCGTTATCCCCCTACAGGCTTTTTTCACCCCGTCTGAAAAAAGGGTACACATACCGTTTTTCATAGCAGTCTCCTTGATCCTGATCGAATCCGCACCCGAAGTGAGCAGGGTTCGGACTTCATTGTCCATGCGGAGCAGCTCGAATAAACCGGTCCGTCCTTTGTACCCGCTTTGAATGCAGTTCTGGCATCCTCGCCCTCTCCAGAGAAAAGTGCCGGTAGGGAGTCCAAGCTCTCTCACTTCTGCCTCGCCCGGGAGGTACTGTTCCTTGCAGTTTGGGCATATCTTTCGAATGAGCCTCTGTGCAAGGACCCCCAGCAGAGAGGATGCGATCAGGAATGGCTCGATGCCCATGTCGACCAGCCTTGTAAGCGCGCCTGCAGCGTCGTTCGTATGAAGGGTGCTGAGTACCAGGTGCCCGGTGAGCGATGCCTGGATGGCGATCTCAGCGGTCTCCCGGTCTCTGATCTCACCGACCATGATGATGTCCGGATCATGTCTCAAGATGGATCTCAATCCCCTTGCAAAGGTTAACTCCGTTTTAGGGTTCAGGTGAATCTGGCCGACCCCCTTCAGTTCGTATTCCACAGGGTCTTCTATGGTGATGATGTTCTTTTCCTGAGAATTGATCCTGCTGATGGAGGCATAAAGGGTTGTCGTTTTCCCGCTGCCGGTCGGTCCGGTTACGAGAATGATTCCGCTGCTTCGGTTGATCAGCTTCTCAAAGTACTTCAGTATATCGAGTTCCATCCCCATGTCCTCGAGGCCCAGGAGCGACACGCTTTTGTCCAGGACACGAAGAACGATTCTCTCCCCAAAGGTCATGGGGATGATGGATACCCTTATATCCACACCCGTATTTCCCACCTTGATCTTGATCCGGCCGTCCTGGGGAAGGCGTTTCTCGGCAATATCCAGATTGGCCATAACCTTGATCCTGGAGACAATAAAAGTATGAAACTTCTTGGGGAAGGAATACATCTGGAAAAGGAGTCCATCCACACGGAACCGGATTTTCACCTCGTTCCCATAAGGCTCGAGGTGTATATCGCTGGCTCGATGCTTCAGAGCTTGTGTGAGGATCATGTTCACGAACTTGATGATCGGCGCCTCGCTCGTAACATCCATGAGGTCTTCCAGATCGTCAAGCCTCCCCACCTCTTCATCATCCATCTGGTATGTCTGCAGATCTTCAACTACCCTTTCCGCATCCTGGGCGGTCTGATCGAAGAGAACATGGATTGCGCTGCTGATCTCGGCTTCGGTAGCCACCACGAGATCCACTGAGCCGGCACCCATGTTTCGGCAAAGCTCATCCGCGGCGTGATAGTTAGCCGGGTTGTTGATTGCAACCGTGAGCACGCCGTCCTTAAGAGAGAGGGGAACGAGGCAAGACCTTTTGAAGAAGCCGATTGGCATGTTCGGAGGCACCGACTTCAATTCCAGGCTCCTGATGAGGTTTGTCTGGAAGGAAAGGCCGAGTGCTTCCGCTTTGGCTCGAAGCACCGCTTCTTCAGAGGCGGCAGCATCATTTAGCGGTGTAGACTCACCGTTTGCCGCGACTTTCCAAAAGGTGTTTACAGCTTCCTCCGCCATTATAATGATCCTGAATGCTCAGATTCTCAATGAGACTTCCTATAAACTTAGACAAGCCAACAGGATCAACAGGATCTCCTCTTCCTGCGGTTCTTCTGCTGACCTCCGACCTGTGACCTCTGCTCTCCTCCCTCGATTTTTTGGCTGACACCTGACACCCGAAACCTGACACTCTACCTAAGCGCCTTGTTCCTCATGTCCTGAAACCTCTGCGCATCAGATTCCTTCTCTTCCTTTGAGTCGAATACCTTCTTCTTCTCTTCGTAAAGAGTATTCCCCTCACCGGGGGTGCCAACAATCCGAGGCTGGAGGAAGACAAGCAGGTTGGTCTTTTCATCCCGGTCGGAGATGTTCTTGAACAACCACCCGAAAACGGGAAAGCCTCCAAGACATGGGGTTTCTGTCTTGTTTTTGTCCATCCGGTTTTCGATCAGCCCGCCAATGACCGCTGTCTCTCCATCTCTGACGGTTATGGTCGTCTTTGCAGTTCGGTAGGTTGTGGTCGGGGCGAGAACAGTGCCGCCAAGGGCCGTACTGGAAATCACGGACTTGACACTCTCTTCAACCTTCAAGCGGATGAAACGGCTTTGATTAATCTGGGGGGTCACCTTCAACGTCACCCCGATGTCCTTGTACTCGAAATTCTGGATACTGCGGTCCAGGACATTCGATCCCTGATCAACTCTGGTTACAAAGGGGAGATTCCTCCCGATCTCGATTTGAGCTTCCTCATTGTCCAGAGTCAGGATCTGCGGGGTGGAGAGGATGTTGAAATCAGCATCCGTTTGGACGGCTTGGATGAATGCTCCGACCGATGGAAAAAGCACGTTGCCCAACGTAATCCCGCGGCCTACAATGCCTGCTGCAAATCCGGAAGGCACAGCTCCCTCCACAAGACCGGACAGGTTCCCCGTGTCGGTTGTTGACCCTCCGAACCACACCCCTCCCCTTTTCCCTGCCCCAAACCCTCCCTCATATTCGTTACCAACTCTCCATTCCACTCCCAGCGCGAGCGCCTTCTGCGCCGAAACTTCGACGATGAGCCCTTCCACATAGATCATTGTTCTCGGTCTATCCAGGTCTTTGATGATCTTCTCCAGGATCAAGTACTCATCGGGGGACGCGATGATGACCAGGGTGTTGGTTCCCTTATGGGAGGAGATAATGATATCGCTTGAGAGTACAGGAGGCTTTCCCTGAGTAGGTTTTGAGCCCTTTACGGCAACATCCGAGAGAACTTTGACCACTTCCTCTGCAACGGCATTCTCCAGGTTAAAAACATGAACATTCTCCTGCGGCCTTACCTGGTCGGTATCCAGTTCCTGGACCGTGGCTTTGATGCTGTCGATGGTTTCCGGCAGGGCCATGAGCACAAGGCAGTTGGTTCTGGCATCGGCGATGATCTTAAGCACTGTGCCCATGCCCTCTGATTTTTTCTCCTGGAAGAGTTTAAGCAGGTTCTGCGACAGGGTCTCGGCTCTGGCATTTCGGAGAGGGATCACCTCAATCCTTTCCCTGTCGCCGATCACGTCCAGTTCATTGATGATGTCCACGAGCCTGCTGATGTTTGACTTCACGTCCACAATGATGAGGCTTCCTGTCTTCTCATAAGGAATTAACGCCCCGTTTTTGTCGATCAGGGGCTTGAGAAGTTTGGAAAGAAGCACGCAGTCGGCCCGCTTGAGGGGCACCAGCTGAGTAACGATCCTGTCATCCCGGGTGAGGCCTTTTCCGTCAAGAGATGTTTCGATTCCCTTTTCCTTTGCTCTTACGGCCTGAATGATCTTCACCACTTTTCCGGCGGGCACTGCTGCAAAACCGTGCACCTCCAGAACGGAAAGGAATACCTTATACGCCTCGTCTACGGTGATTTTCGTGGGAGAGAAAACGGTCACCTTGCCCTTGACTTCTGGATCAACGACGAAGTTCATGCCGGTCAGATCGCCAATGAACCGAACAAGAACCCTTACATCAACGTCCTCGAAGTTCATCGTGATTTGCTGCGACTTCGTTGTAGGTTTGTCGCCTGCCTCTTCAGCCTCAGATACCAGACAGGTCAGAGCGAAGAAAAGCAGAAGCGTCAACAGAGAGGACAAGACTCTCTTCTTGATCATCATGAGATACATCAATCAAAGCCCCTCAATCTTCGTCCCGGTGAAAACCACAAACATGCATGTTCAACACCTCTGCTCTCCGAAAACTATCGACGCGTCTGTAAGGGAGACCCGGTTCTTGGCACAACCCTTTTTACTACGGGGGGCGTCCCCTTGTCGGGCACTGTGTCCGCACTCTTCCTTTCCGGACGTTCATTTTTCGAAATGCCCTTCTCCAGAGAAGCGATAAGCCGGGTCTCCTTCCTGCCGTTGACCAGGAACACGGCCCGGTCATGGCGGATGTCGACGAGTTGCCCTTCCTGGATCCTGCCGTTTAGAAGCACGATCTCCTCGCGACCGGACCTTCTGTCCAAAACGATTGCACGCGAGGTGGTTCCATCACCGACGGAGGTGCCAATCAATTCAATATCGAGCGGCCGCGATTGGACGACAGGCTCATTGGCCTGCGGCATCTGCTTCTTTGTTTTGAAGATGTCCACGCGGTGGATTTGGGCGTAATGGGAAAGAAACTTTTTCTGATTGTGGTTTGGCGCTGCCAGGGGGGTCTCCGCCGAAAGTTTTTCCTTGGAAATGGTGGGCTTGTGATTTTGACTGCGCCAGTTCAGAAAAAGACCGGCCACCATCCACAGAGCCAGGCAGATGAGACAGGCATCGGCAATGATCAAGGCCTTCCGGATGTACATCAAAGCCTTCCAATAAATGCCGCATCAGCAACAAAGGAAAGAGCAACCAACAATTGTACCTGGGATCAATACATGAAAATGCATTGATAGTCCATTTCTTTTTCAAATAAAATATCTCATCCGCTTCGCACAAGTGAATGTACATTCCCTGATACAATGACGCAAATGTATACATTCAGCGCAACCTGTAATTATGACGGATCTAATTCACTTCAACTCATTCTTTTGGGCAGATCCGAAAAGGTCCCCTGTGAGAAATAAAGAACGAGATTTCGTTATGGGCAGGGAAGGGATTCTAATCGATTCTAGCCAATTTCTTGTGCGACCGCAGCTTTGGATTAATATTTTTCAACCGATTTATCTGCAAACAAGGCGTTTCCGGCATTAGCCAGATAATATATCGTAGCCCAGGCAGGGATGGGAAAGTAGTCGTTCGAAGTAGCCCGGCAGTACCTAAGATCGGAGATAATCAGTTATCAAGCAACCTTTCAAATGCTGTTTTCGATGCATCCATTTCATAGAGTGTGTTCTTCATGCTGGAGGTGGTCTGTCGACCACTTAAAAATATGGGTTTTGAACAAGTGTCTTTATAATCATTTGCACAATTTCTTGTGCATTTTGCACAAGAAATTGTGCATTCTGGAATCATATCCCAGATGTAGAATCCACCAAGAACATATTCGCTGTAATGTTTGCCGCTCCCATCTTGGTCTAAAAACCGTCAATTTAAGAATGCTTAGAGTTGAGCTTGGCAATGTTTGTGTTCCTGTCAATAAAAAGCTTGACTGAGAATAGTTGTAGGCATAGAAATTGCGATAAGATACTCAAGCTTTGACTGCCCCAAGTTGTATCTTAGTCAACATGCCTACGCCAACGCGTTCGTCTTTCTGTGGGCCTGACCAGGCAAGTGGATAAGGGTAGTGTCAACGGTTTTGTGCAAAAGTCTCTTCTTCTATTTCTTTTGAGGAAAGGCAGATTTGTAGGCACTTTTCCTATGGGCTTTGACCTCCAAGTCAGTTCCATCTTGAGCCATATGAAAGCCAATAAGGTGTAGCAAGATCTCTCTCCTGCTACGATCTCCATGGGCTTTGGTTCTTCGTTCGAATTCTTTGTTTGACTCTTTAAATAACATTCTTAATGCGAGGGCTGATCCACTCCTCTTCAGGAGAATTATATGTGAAGGCGAAACGTAATTGCGCAAAGTACCGCAAGGATTTCCTTTGGCGCGGCCAGCCTTCTGTAGGAGACGCGAATAGGAATGAAATGACGTTGCACTCCACTATTATCCCGGGAGTCTTGACGATGAAAAGAATGGGATTAAAGCTGTTTTGTCTTCTTCCCCTCGTGTTCATTTTCGCACTCTCCACGACTTCCTTACCAGCTGCTCAAGAGCAAGTCTCTTCAAGCCAGAAGAAGAGCGCCGACATGGCTCAGGACTCAGAAGGTCAATCAGCTTCTTCGCAGGATGTCGCCTCAAGCGGTGAAGCGAGTACAATGGGTCTGACTTCGGGAGGGGATGGGGGGGCGCCGGACTCCTCCATGCCTTCCTTTCAGATCTCGGGGTTTTCAGGCGCGGCTGCTGGGAGGATACCGATCGTGGTACCGCCCGGGAGAAATGGGATGGCGCCCAATCTGGCCCTTGTCTACAACAGTTATCAGAGGAACAGCTGGGTCGGAGTAGGTTGGGATCTGGATATGGGTTCGATCCAGCGCTCAACGAAAAGAGGGGTGGATTACAGCGGGGAGGATTACAGCGGGGACGATTTTGTGGCCGTGATCGCTGGCGCATCCTCAGAGCTTGTTCAGAGAAGTGATTGGGGTTCCGGTTGCTTCAGTGCCAAGATTGAAGAAGGATTTTCAAAGTATTACAGGAATCCAACAACCGGCGGATGGGAAGTTACGGCAAAGGATGGGAGAAGGTACCTCTATGGGACAACGAGCGATTCAAGACAGGAAAACAGCTTCGGAGTCTTCAAGTGGTGCCTTGACAAGGTGGAAGACAGCAACGGCAATTTCATGACCGTCTCCTATGTAAAAGACCAGGGGGAGGTTTATCTCGACAGAATCGAATACACCGGCAATTCAGGAATGAGCCCTGCCAATCAGGTCAGGTTCTATCGCGAGAGCCGCACCGATCAGCCATCGATGTATACCACCAATGCACAAGTGATCACCTCTCAGAGATTGAACAGGGTTGAACTCTATGGAAACGGCACATTTGCAAGCAAATATGTCCTTGGCTACGTTTACAGCGCCAGTACCCAGCGATCCATGCTGAGCTCGGTTACTCTATACGGGAGCGACGGCCAAACAGCCTTACCCGGAACCGAGCTTCAGTGGGTGAAAACAGGTGAGCAGCTGGGCTTTGCCAGTCATGAATACAACGGCATGAACTTGAACTTTAACGAAGGTGTCTCGTACAACTGGAGCGGTGACTACAATGGAGACGGGAAGACGGATATTGCCTCATGGGTGAACGGCTCGGGTGGTCATCAACTCAGGGTCCACTACTCGACAGGGGATGGGTTCACTAACGTAGTCCATGTCGGGCTAAACCTGTGTGCACTCGAGGCAGGAACATATAACTGGCGCGGCGACTATAACGGGGACGGCAAGGCAGATATTGCCTCTTGGGTTGAAAACTCGGGTGGCCATCAACTCAGGATCCACTACTCGACAGGGGATGGGTTCAACAACGTACTCTATAGTGGTCTGGCCTTGAATAAAGACTATATACTCGCCTTCAACTGGCTGGGCGATTTTAATGGGGACGGCAAGACCGATATCGCCTCTTGGGTTGAAGGCGGGGAGGGTCATCAACTCAGGATGCACTACTCGACCGGAAATGGATTTACGAACGTGGTCTATAGCGGCCTCAATCTGGATCCCAGTATTCTTTCCAAGAACTGGCTGGGCGATTTTAACGGGGACGGCAAGGCAGATATTGCCTCTTGGGTTGCAGGCTATGATGGTCATCGACTCAGGGTGCACTACTCCACAGGGGATGGGTTCAACAACGTACTCTATAGTGGTCTAGCCTTGAATAAAGAAGATGTGCGAAGCTTCAACTGGCTGGGCGATTTTAACGGGGACGGCAAGACCGATATTGCCTCTTGGGTTGCAGGCTATGGTGGTCATCAACTCAGGATGCACTACTCGACCGGAAATGGATTCACGAACGTCGTCTACAGCGGCCTCAACCTTCATTCCAGTATTCGTTGGCTGGGCGATTTTAACGGGGACGGCAAGACCGATATCGCCTCTTGGGTTGATGGCTCGGGTGGTGATCAACTCAGATTGTACTACTCGAACGGAAATGGATTCAGCGACGTGGTGCATAGTGGTCTAAACTTGAACACCAGTTACGCTCGCTTTTATAACTGGGCGGATGACTACAATGGAGATGGGAAAACCGATATAGCCACTCTGGTGGACGACTCCGGTTGCACTTCGATTCGCATCCATTCCTCCACGGCTTCTTCCGATCTATTAAGGTCTTGCGCAAATGGTCTCGGGGGTACAACAACCTTTGACTACACCCCCTCCTCCTCATACGAAAATATTCTCCTGCCTTACGTGCTCCAGACACTCTCGTCCATTCGAATTGAAGATGGCCTGGAAAATGCTTTTACAACCAGCTACTTTTACTCGGGTGGTCTGCATGATCCCGCTGAAAGGGAGTTCCGTGGTTTTGAATATGTGAAGCAGACTAACCCGGACAATACAACCGTGGAGACCTGGTACCACCAGGATCAGTACTTCAAGAGCCGTCAGGAAAGAGTGGAGTTGCGGGAGCCATGGGACCCTGATCCGGGTTCATTGTTCGCCAAGACCGAGTTTACCTATGACAAAGTGTTTTTGAACCCTCCTTCCAACACGGCCGCATTTGTGAAGCTCACGCTGAAAAGATCGGAGTCCTACGACAGTCTTACCGTGTTCTCACAAGAGGAATACACCTACGACGACTCAAACGGCAACCTGCTCACCATGACTCGAACTGGAACGGGCGCGGAGGCGGTGACCACGACCAACGAGTACCAGAACTATGGAAACTGGCTGTGGAGAATGACCCAGCAAACAGTTGCGGGCGGCCAGAGTGGAGAGGTCAGGAAGGCCTACTTCGGGTATCAGAGCGGCACCGGGAATATGCTCTGGAAGGAGCAGTGGTTGCAGGGAGGAACGAATCCCAGGGTAACCATGGGATACGATACCTATGGAAACCTGATCAGCGAAGCCGACCCGAACGGGAATCCTCCGACGACCATTGAGTATGATACAGCCACAAAAACCTATCCCGTGAGGAAGACCCTGCCCCAGACGGGAGGCGTCACTCACGTATACGAGTATGGATGGGATGCGAGATTCGGAAAGAAACTATGGGAAAAGGATGAGAACCTGAACCAGACCGATTATGCTTATGATGTGTTCGGCAGATTGGTCCAGGCGGACTATCCCGACGGGGGCCGGGTCATTACCGTGTATCACGACGATGTCTTCCCCAGGTATGCAGTGACAAGGATCAGGGAAAATGGCAGCAACTATAGAGACAAGTACGACTACGTCGATGGACTCGGGAGACCCATCCAGACCATTACTTTTGGTGAAGCGGGCAACTCCATTGTGTCCAGGCTGTTTTACGACCAGATGGGAAGGAACGACCTTACGGAAGGCCCATTCTTTTCCACCAGCGTGGGCTACCCTAAAGAGCCTCCATCCCAGTACTCCTGGCTCCAGAAAATCTTTGACTACCGGGGAAGGCTCATTGAGGTGCGAAGCCCCGACGGGTATCACGGGACCATTTCAAGCACCTTCAGCTATAGCGGCCTGAGCGCGACCGCAACCGACCCGGATCAGAGATCCAAGACCGAGAAAAAGGACTACCTCGGAAGGCTTATCAGGGTGAAGGAAGATCCCGGAGGTCTGAACTATACGACCAACTACTCCTATAATGCAGCCGGAGATCTCCGCCAGGTGACTGACCATATGGGGAATGTTACCACGATCAACTACGATACGCTCGGCAGAAAGACCAGCATGAACGATCCGGACATGGGTTACTGGCAATACACCTATGATCCCAACGGAAATCTTCTCACTCAAACCGATGCGAAAGGCCAGACCATCACCTTTGCCTATGACCGGCTGAACAGGGTGACCTCCAAGACTTATTCCACCGGCGATGCCCCTGTTGCTTATACCTATGACACGGCCGCACTGAACGGAAAGGGGAGGGTCGCAAGCGTAACCAAGGGAAATGCAGCCACTGCATACCTCGACTATGATTCCATGGGGAGGGTGAAACAGGAGAGAAGAAGCCTGGACGGCGCCAACTACGATACCCAGTACCTTTACGATCTCTCAGGGAAGGTTAAGAGAATAACCTATCCTAACGGCTATTATGTGAACTACGCCTTCTATCCCGGGACCGGGTTGCTTGACGCGGTGACGGGGTCGGACGGGGCACAGTATGCTAAGCTGTCCCTCTATGAGCCTTCCGGGCAGGTGGGGCAGATGGAGCATGCCAACGGCACGGCCACCAGAAACACCTATGATGCTTCCTCGGGAAGGCTTGCGGCCATCGTGACCGAGGACCCGAGCGGACAGCCACCAAACGACCTCCAGAGGAAGACCTACCTCTATACCCCCGCAGGGAACATCCAAAGCATTAACGACGAGGTCGGAGGGACCGGGAATATCACCATGGAATCAGGCATCTTCACTTATGCTTATGATGACCCGGCCCACAAGCATGCGGCCAAGACCATCAACTGGAACGGCCAGGACTACACCTTTGTATATGACCAGAACGGGAACATGACCACAGGGTTCGACTTTACGGACCCTTCAAATGTGGCCGCGAGAACCATTACCTACGATGCGGACAACCTTCCGACCCAGATCCAATACACCAAGGGTGGGATCACCGCGACCAATGACTACCTCTATGACGGGAACGGGGCGAGGTGGAAAAAGGCGGTCCAGGGTGGAGGCGTTACCTACTACATCGGGAGCCATTATGAGGTGAGCGGCGGCACGGCTACGCTCTACATTTTTGCCGGAAGGACAAGGATTGTCCAGATTAAGGGTGCAAACAAGCATTACTTCCACAAGGACCATCTGGGCAGCTCGACAAAGATGAGCGATGCATCAGGGGCCGGGGTTGAGACCGCCGAGTACATGGCCTTTGGCCACATGTGGGAGCACTCCGGGAGCCCCATCAGCAACTACAAGTACACGGACCAGGAACTCGATCCTGAGACGGGGCTCTACTTCTACGGTGCACGATACTATGATCCGGTAATCGGCAGATTCATTAGCGCTGATGCCATAGTACAGGCACCAACGAATCCACAAACTTTGAATAGATATAGCTACTGTATGAATAATCCACTGATCTATATTGATCCAACCGGAAATTATGGCGAATTCTATGAATCCGATTGGAGTAATTGGGGCTACAATAGAGGGGACTATGATTGGCTTACTCTGGATTTCTCATCGTACGAGCCTTCTTATTCCGATCCCTCTTCGTGGAATTCCTCGCCTTCTTTTTATAATCTAGGATCGCCCTCTTCTAGCTCTTCGTCTTTCTATTCATTGCCTTTTTCTGTACAGTCACCTCTATACGCTCCGACCTATTTGGGTGTAAGCGACAACGGGGAACGATTTCTATCAAGGGAATCTGAAGGATACTTATACGATTATACCCCTTACCCTTCCCTTTCAAAACCTACCTATAGTTCTGCGTACCTATACACCGAAAGGCCATCATCCTCTCCTTCCCGAGGATGGGGGGGAATCTACTATAGTGCTGGAGGCGGATACGGCAGCGGGTGGGGATCGAATGAGGATTCCTATTCTGTCGCGAAAACCATCTCATGGGGACATTATATTGGTGCACAGGAAACCGGGTATGCCGAAATTGGTGCATTTACAGCTGCATCGGATGGGAAAATAGGCGGACTTAAATTCGGTGGCGGATTCAACTTAGGCATCTATCACAATGTCACCGCAGTAGAGTTCTTTGCGGGACCGCTCCCCTACGAGACTTTACATTTATCCGTATTTGGAAGTTATACTGAATTTTATAGCAATGGGAGAACTGTTGGGCGTGAACTTAACGTGTTTGGCAGGGGGGTCGGTTTTGGTTGGGAACGCGGAACATCGTTCGGAAGGGTATATCCCCTTCAATAACAGCCCTTGATATGTGCGCGAGAGATAATTATGCCTGATATTGATTATTATAGACCAATAAAGTACTTTGGCTTGTTCTTTGTAATTTCTGGTTTTGCTGTCTTTGTTCTATACATCGTCTCCTCCATTGACTATGGATTTAGGCTCGGCTTCGTCATCTTCAGTGTTTCGGCTTCACTATTACAAATCATAACTGGACTTGGGCTCCTGTTTAGGAGACTGTGGGGATTCTATTTATTTAGGTTTCAACTCCACCTTTTGTATTTTGCATTTCCTCTTGGGACTTGGCTAGCACATCGTACTCTAAGGTATATCGATAAATATAGAATAATTGAATACTTTAAGTAGCGTGAACGAAGTAACGAGAGGTCAGGCTGGAAATAGGACAATATGATTTGGGATTCGGTGGGAATAGCGGTGGAACTAGTGGGAATAGGGACAATCGGAGAGTAACTACAAGTAACGGGGTCAGGCCTTGACATTGGACAATCGGAGTTTGGATTCGGCGGATGAACTGAGGTCTGGGAATGGGACGCGAATTGGAACGCTCGGGCACACGAGCTGAAGTGAAACCAGAGTATACGAGTCGTCGGGAGTATGAGCGGTATGGAGCTGGAGCTTGCGGACCGGTATACAGGGAGCGGAACATGAGACTGAAGAAAATCCTGGTTTGGGTGGTGGCTGCGGTTGTTCTTTGCCTGGCAGAAAACGGGTACTCGGGAACCCGCACATTCACTTACGATAAGCTAAATCGGCTGATTCAGGAGGTGTGGCCGGATGGGACGGTCATAGGTTACACCTATGATGCGACGGGAAACCGGCTTGGTGCCGACGTCGTAGCACCCTCTGGCGATAGTGATGGTGACGGATTGCCAAACGGCATTGAGCAAACAGGCTGTACAAGTCTTTTTGACGCCGACACTGATGACGATGGAATCCCTGACGCTATTGAGGATGCGAATCACAATGGCATAGTGAATGCCGGAGAAACCAATCCCTGCATCGTTGATACTGACGGTGACGGAATCCAGGATGGCACCGAAATGGGCTATACTCTAGCCATGATCGGCCCCGACACCGATACCGCTGTCTTCAGGCCGGACCTTGATCCGGAAACCATAACCAACCCTCTATCTGTGGATTCTGATGGCGACGGCCTCACTGATGGCAATGAGGACGTGAATTTCAATGGAAGAGTCGATTCCGGGGAACAGAACCCCAGCTGCGACTACTTTTTGCATGACCAGACGCTGACCGCAGGGACGGTGAAAAGCTACGTCGCCGGATGTAGCATCACGGCAGGTCCTGCTTATGTAATCCAGTCAGGCGCGCAGGTAACCCTTCAGGCCGGGACGACTGTGACGCTAAAGCCCGGGTTCAGGGCGGACCAAGGGAGCACCTTCCACGCCCTAATTCAGTAAGCGAGGAGTACCGAGGTCAGGCCTCATTGCATAATTGTTTGGCACAGGAATCGACCTAAGGTAGGTGGGTAGCTCTGGGGTATGAGGGTCCGAGTTCAGGGAGTCAATCTTAAGAAGGCAGTCAATTATTCCGAGTGATATCCCAAATGACAAAAGGGAGGACCGGGTGGAGTCGTGACGGAGTGCAATGGTTAGAACAACTGGAGGGAGGAAGAGATGCGTAAGATAATAATGTTGGGCATTTTGGCTGTTACTATTGGATCGTCCGGTAACGCTTTTTGTCAAGATCAGTCAGCCGATGACTGGATAACGACTGGTGGAAATACTTACTTAACCACAGGTAATGTCGGTATAGGGATGGAGCCAGTGGTAAAATTAGATATACAAACAAGTTCTGTCGGAGATCCAATACTCCGTGGGAGGAATTCTAGCGGAAACGTCATTCTTGATGTCGATACTTCAACTCCTAATGATCATGGAATTATGACATTGAAAAACAACGCGGGAGGCATTTCATTTCAGGTCCACTCTGGGGGAAACGCGTACTTTACCAGAAATGTCGGCATCCACACGTCTTCGCCTGGGTATGCCCTTGATGTGGCCGGGACCATCCGGGCCGAAGAGGTGAAAGTGGAAACAGGTTGGTCCGACTATGTGTTTGAGGGAAATTATAAACTGCGTCCGCTCGATGAGGTCGAGGATCACATTAAACGCCATAAGCACCTCCCCGATATCCCCTCTGCGCAAGAAATAAAGGAAAACGGCTTAAATATTGCCGAAATGATGTCCAGGCAAATGCAGAAGATTGAAGAGCTGACTCTGTATATGATCGATCTGAAAAAAGAAAACGCGGTGCTGAAGGCACGTATGGGGATGCTGGAAGACAAGGAATAGTCCAAGCATACTTATGGGTGTTTTTTGCTGACAAGGTAGAGAGTGGGGCAAGGGTGTTGGGCACCGCAACGCGTTGCCCCTTGTCATTCTGTACCGTAAAGACATTGGCCATGGGTTTCTCAATTTAGCCAATATTGTAGGACGTGTGGACACCGCAACAGCCTTCTTTTGAAACCGTAACCCGTATAAAGATTGAGGGATGCTATGTTCGCATTGTTGAGACTGGCTTTTGTAGTCGCATCTGTTGCACTGGCGGGATGCGCCGGCTTTGCCAACCAAAACCCTATGTCAGAACGAGGTACCTTTGTTATCGACGCTCCCCTGTTCAGCGAGAGTCGGGTATTCTTCGCAAGCGGAACCACGAATGAAAGCATCGTGGAGCTGATCCCGCAGCGCTTCCCTCCAAAGGACAGCGATCTCCTCATCCACGAATCCGAGCCTTTGACGGTAATCGTTGACTCGGTGACTCTTCCGCGCACGGGGATCGGTAACGACCCTAAGGATATCGCCGTCATCGTAGATCTCTCCACCGCGCTCGACGGTGGGTACAAATCGATCGTCGCCTGGTACGAGACGAACGTTCTGCCCGGACGCACCCTCGATTTCAAGAACCTCGTGGTCCACCACGAACCGCGATGGGACCCGCGTGTCGCGCCTTTCCTGCGACTGCGAGTCATAGACGTCAAGCTGGAACAGAATGAGCGCGTTCGACAGGCGTTGAAACAGGTGCAAACGTTCGCACCCGAAATCGGCAATCTCATTCCATATCCGGGAACTTCGGCCTTGATCGGTATTGCCGCCCAGGCGGCAAGTCTCGTCCTTGGAAACCAGGCAAACCGAACAATTATGGATTATTCTTTCCAGTTCTTCGGTAGCGATACCATCATCAGATCAGGGGGTGCTGTGGCCGGCAGCGAGCTTGCTGTGTTGCGACGCGGGTCCTTCCTAACCCTTGGGTTACCGAAGGAGACGGATCGGGAATTCTGGTCGACCTGCGGCACCCTGAAGTTTGACCTGGATTCACGCGATCTCACCTTCGTTACAAAGGAGGCGCCAAAGCAGGGCGGCGCAGCCGCAGACAAGACTACGAAGCTTGAATCGCCGATCGTCAAGCTGACCCTTGCCACTGCGGAAACGGTTGTGCCTAAGATCGTCGTGGATCGCTCAGCGTTTTTGCAGCAGATGTTCCAGCGGCTTGCCCAGGATGTCCGCCTGGAGGCCATAGAACAGGAATCCGCCGCCCTTGCCACGAGCGTGTCTAACTTCGTTAGCGCAGAGCAGGCGCGCAGATTCCGATCAAAGGCGGCCGTCAAGGCGCTGATGATCAAGATCAAAGAGGCTGATAACGTAAAGAACAGCGAGGAACTCTTCTTCATGGTCCGTGCCATAAGCGCGATCGCCAAAACGGACTTTGGCAGCCGTGAGGAAGCCATCGAGTGGTGGGAAAAAATCGGATCAGTAAAAGAGTCGTTCAGGTAGCTGCAACCACAGGATCAGGACACAAGTCATGTGCAAAAGGCGTCTTTGTGAACTTGCGTTCGTGATAATCGTGATAGGCGCCAGTTTAGGGTGCCGGGGTATCGACATGCAGGCTGCATCTCAGATTCTGAGGGAGGTCACCGGAATGCCAGGGGATATCCATACTGCCATATTCGAAGACAGAATCGCCTTGCAACTCTACCCTGCTGCGAACCGCAAGGCGACAATCGAGGACATGTTCCGCTTTGTGGAGGCAATGAACAAACTGCTGCGACAACGCGACGACCGACGTCATCAAATGTATCTCTCCGTGAATCGTCCCCTGAGGTGGATGGCCGCAACCTTGCACGATACGACATACAGTGTAACGTGGACCTTCGGCATAGTTCTCGAAACACACCAACTGGACCAACAACAGCTCGCGGCCCTTGAGTTCCGTCTGAAGTACAGCTTTCCCGTTTCAACGATCGGCGCGGACGTAAGCAAACCAAATCCCAATGATTATGCGCAACGTGCTGCCGCCTTGACTTTAGCACTGGAAGACGCAGCCAAATCGCTGATTGCCTCGGGGAGTTGGCCATTTACTCTGGAGCCGGCACCTGTTAGCTGAGGCGAAATCTCACGAGAGCGACTTGACAGTTGACCGTTTAGATTGGGCATCCCGATGCTATCCACGACTTGAGTCGAACGTGATGGCCTGGCATTTCGGATCGAATAACAGGTGCCAGTCGCCTATATCCCCTAAGCATAGGGAGTTCAGATTCATGAACCAGGCACAACTCAAGCTGATGCAAAAGGGTTCTTAAGAATGGGTGTCCGCAGCGCTGGCGTCACCGGATTCATAACGATATCAATCAAGCCAAAGATAGCAGAAAGGATTGAGGAAATGAAAAGAAGATTGCCGCCGCTCATTTTTGTAGTTGTGCTCACCGTGCTATCCATTAGCGCAGCTCATGGCGAAGACGGGTTGGTGGTTAACCAGGATGGGAATGTAGGCATTGGAACCGCCTCGCCCCAAGGCAAACTGCACGTGTCAACTGCGACGGATGATAGTTCGCTGTTCGTCAGGTCAAATGGTAATGTAGGAGTTGGGATCCAAACACCAATAGCGAAGCTACACCTTTTCAAAGAGCATGAAAACAACGATCTTAGCGTGCAGTGGATCGATGGAAACTTCAAGGCTACTTCCTCCGGTATATATTATAACAGAGGAATAAGAAGCGTGCTGAGGCCCTCCGCTAATACCGGCGTTCAAAACGACGGACATGCGATAGGGCATTACCTGACAATTTGGAATAACGATCCAGGGGATGGGAGACTGGCGGACCTGATCGGCCAGAATATCTACTATGGAATAGCGACCGGTGGCGGCTTGACCATAGATGATGCAAGAGGTCTCAGCATTCGAAGTTATAGGCAGGGTGGCGGGATTGTGAGGAACTATGACCTTTTTATCGACCTTCCTGCTGGAAGCGTGCCGGTTACGAATGACTGGGCCATATATTCAAAGCACAATGCTCCCAGCTATTTCGCAGGGAGCATAGCGCTGGGTATTACAAGCCCAGCGTACAAATTCGACGTTGTCGGTGACATTCACTGCACAGGCAAGCTGACGAGCGATGGCGGCTACGATCCCCCCTATGTGCTCTACAATAGTGAGAGCAGAAAGAGCATAGAGCAAGTGGTCCTGGTGGAAATCCCTCCCGACAAGCTGGATGGCGCAGTAGTGTTTTTTAATCGTGAGAGTGCAAAGATGGAGGTCTTTCTTCCATCCAAAGGTGAATTCAAAAGCTTTCAGGGAGATGTCTTGGCGACGGTTAAACCCATTACATCCACGTTCGAGGTGGAAGAGAGATACTATTTCGACGCCAGGGTAGGACGGGTTAAGAAGTATCAGGTCAGGAAAGTACCTGATGACAGGTATAGGATAATGGATGACTATGAACTCGATTCCCAAACGGGGTCCTTCTACAAGGTGTTGAGAAACGAAAATGGGGAGGAAAAGGGCAGGGTTAATGTCCGGAGCGAGGAGGCCGTGCAAGAAGTGATGGTCGTAAATCATCAGTTCCAGGCAAGCGACCCCAAATAATAAGCGACCAAAAAAACGTGGCCAGCCAAAAGACTCCCCTTTTTGACCTCATCAGGGGTCTTGAAGACTGGGGAGAACTCTGCTCTGACTCCTCTTTGAGCGGCATTGTCCAGGGTTCCTGAGAGACTTGCTTCAACCCGGTCGAACTCCCTCACTCGCTGCAGACGCCATTTTGGCAACCCCTCCGCCACGATCAATACATCTATATCCGAGTCGGGGCGCGGTATCTTACGGCCGATGGAGCCGAATATCACCAGGGAAACAAGACGGTCCTTGTAGAGACTCAGGCAAGCCGCCAAAAGCTTTTCCAGCAATTCCTCGTACATGGACATCAGCGGGGACATGAGATGAATTGCAGTCGAGAGACAGAAGGAAGTCAAACCTTCCCCTATTCATGTCATTGTGCTCTAATAGGCAGGTGCTGCAGCGAGCAGCAAGTTAAGCGGTGTGCTCTGTCTCTCGATTCCTGGAACACTCTTGTCCTCAACATCTGAATTGCTGAAACCTTGTGACCGCAAGAACGGGTCGAAACCACCAAGCCGAACCAGGAAGATCCTCCGTTAACCCAAAAAATCAAGAGACCTATTTTAAGGAGGGAGACTATGCCTGACCAGTATCTGGATGTCTTTCTGACAAAAGAGGATTTCATGATGAGGGATATGCTGCGCGGCTTTGTCGACAAGGAGATGATGCCCGTGCGGCAGCAGATCGATGAAGACAAAGACCACGTGATCGTGCGGAGGATCCTCCAGGGACTGACCGATCTGGGCCTCCAGAAGTCTCCATTTCCCCCGGAATATGGCGGCATGGGAGCAAAGTCGGCTGTTTCTGCAGGCATACTGCACGAAGAACTGAGCCGCGGCGACAGCGGTATTTGCACGGCCTGCAACGTCACGGGTTGGGCATGGATCCCCGCCATTGCTGCAAACAACAAGGCGGTGCTTGATCGTTTTGCGCCGGAGTTCACCGGCAAAGAGCTGAGAATGGGATGCTTCAACATGACAGAGCCCGGCGGGCCCCATGGAGGAGGCGGGTGCGACATCGAGAACCTGAACCTGCAGGGACGCAAGATCAGAACCATCGCAAAGCTCGAAGGCGACGAATGGGTCCTCAACGGTCAGAAGATGTGGGCATCGAACTGTGGGGTCGCCGACCTCTACTGCATGGTCTGCACCACGGATCCCAATCTGGGAGACGAGGGCATCGCTCTCATCTATGTACCCAAGGACGCCAAAGGCATCAGTTACGGGAAAGACGAACATAAGGCGGGAATGGCGGGGGACAAGAACCATTCCATGTTCCTGGAGAACGTCAGGGTTCCGAAGGAATGGCGGGCGGCGGGACCGAAAATTGATGCGGAATTGTTCCACAACAACTGCGTTATCGGGCGTCTGGTTACCGCCGCAATGGCCGTCGGGCAGGCACAGGGTGCCTTTGAGACCGTGCTCAAATACACGGGTGACAGGATTGTTGCCGACAAGCCGATCAGGCAGCACTCCATCGGTGCAGGAATTCTGGCGGACATGGCTATCGGCATAGAGACCGCAAGATGGTCCTACCTGGCGGCGGCCTGGATGTACGACCACCCCGAGCAGTATGGTCCCCCCATGTCGCAGTATATGCTCTCGAAGACGAGCATCGCCAAAGTGTATGCCGCCGACATGGCGGTGTCGGTCACGAACAAGGCCATGGAGTTGATGGGTTCCTTCGGCTACGTCCGGGAGTACGATGTGGAGAAGTACTGGAGGGACTGCAAAATCATCCAGCTGTGGGAAGGCGGCGCCCAGTTGGGACGCTTGGACGTGTGCCGCGGATACTATGACCTCAATCTATAATGAAACAAGCGCCTGCCTTCAGCACCGGATTTCTTGTCGCCGGGGCGCAAGCCTCGACGTCCGGATGCTGAAGGCAGGAGAGCACGCTTGTGAACAGCGAGGAAATACGTTTCTGTGCCGTGACGGCTCACGCCAGGTAAACCGAGTTAGACGTGCAAGTGCTCTCCGCCATGTACGCGCAATGCTCCAATCGCTCACCAATACTTCAAGGAATGCATAACCGTACTCCTAACTCAACACTCAAATACACGTTACTGTGCATTGGCTTCATGGGTCTGTGATCACATAGTACGCCAGAAGGTAGTAAAAATAGAGGCCCGGGAGAACCCTTGTGGGGCAACCTGTACAACTCTCTACAGCGGTTCCAAAGGAGATCAGATAAATTTCTCCAAATTCCTGGTGGGGTTATGAGGCTCTTCTGGCTGGACAACTTGAAGGGTATCGGAATCTTTCTTGTGATGTTCGGTCACACGATTCCTGACTCCCATCTGAAACAATACATTTACTCCTTCCACGTCCCGCTCTTCTTCTTCATCAGCGGGCTTCTCTTTGATCCAAGGAAATATGATCTCCGAAAATTCGCGTGGAGGAAATTCGACACTCTGCTGTTTCCGTATCTATTCTTTGCGGCGCTCTCGTTTCTCTTCTGGCAGTACGTGGTCAGGACTCTCAGCATCGGGGGAAAGGCTCTTGCAGTCGAGCCGTTGATTCCTCTCGTCGGTATCTTCTATTCTGTTGGTTCCGGTGAGTGGAGGGTGCCTATGAACATAACCCTCTGGTTCCTGCCCTGTCTTTTCCTGGTAGAGATGATGTTCTTCCTGGTGAAGAGCAGGTATGCGCTTCCGGTTTTCGCAATCCTAGGATACCTCGCAACATTTGTCCCCTTCAGGCTTCCCTGGAGTTCCGATGTCGCGCTTGTGGCAATCGTCTTCTATGGCATAGGAAATTTCTTTAGAGGTAGACGGATAAATTATAAGGCTCTCCCACTCCTGCTCGTACTTCATCTCGCGTTTTGCTTTTTGAACAGTCCCGTGGACATGAACAACAGGATCTACGGAAATATGATTTATTTTTACATAGCAGGATGTTCGGGAACGCTTTTCTATTCGGAGATCTGCCGGTTTATCGGACGGAGCAGGATCCTGGAATACGTCGGCAAGAACACCCTCATTCTTATAGGAACGGTGGGAATCACCTGGTTCATTTTGAACGGAATATTCTACCTGCTTTTTGAGACGAAAATTGAGCAGACAGGTCTGGGCTTTGCCCTGGCAGCGAGTATCCTTCAAATAGGTCTCACCATTCCGGTGATCTATGTCATTAACAGATGGATGCCGATCCTTGTTGGAAGACAGAACGCGCAGACAGCAATATGGACCAATCGGAATGGGATTGGGGGCGGGGTGACATAAAGGAAGCCGTTCCTTCATGCTTTCGGTTGCAGTCTTCAGTGTTTCTGCTTCTTCAGGACAATCCTGCCTGCGGGAAGAACGCACAGCGCCAGGATGGCCAGCACCCCGAATCCCATTGCGAAGCTTCCGGTCGCATCCTTGGAAAATCCGAAGAGCAGCGTGAAAAGCACGGCGCCGAGATTTGCGAGGAAATTGACAAATCCGATCATCGTGGCAATGGAATCTTTTTCGACCGCAGCGGAGGCCAGATGGAACAGCGCTCCGAAGTTGATGGAGGAGAAAAGGGCCGCCAGAAATGAGAGAGGAAGAAGGAACTCCGGACCATTGGCTGCAAACAGTCCGATAAAGATCAATCCCAGGATCAGGATGGACCCGTTTGCGACAAGAAGAGGCGAAATTCTCAGAAGGGCGAAACCTCCCAGAAAACGGCCGGTCCCGCTGATGAGCAGAACCGCTATTCCGCCCCAAGCAAGTTGGGCAGGCGAGGAATCGACCCAGAACTCGGCAAGAAGCGACGGAATCCAATTGCCGAGATTGATCATGGTTCCCCAGGAGAGGGCGTGATACAGGCCCAGTACCCAAACCACCTTTAGACCGGCCAGGCCGCGCAACCGTATGGCTCTTCCCGGTGAGAGCTGCGCCGGGGCCGGACGAATCCCGAAACAGAGAACGAGGAGGAGCAGGCTAAAGAGTGCCGGCAGGAGATAGATCCATCGCCATTGAAAGATGATCAGCCTGGGAAGGAGGTAATACGCAAGGATGTTCCCGAATGAGAAGAGGCCGGCGAAAAACCCCTGGTAAGTCCCTGTGCGGCCCTGGGGAGTATGAACTGAAATCAACTTCATGAGGGTGACAAAGGAGAGTGCGGTGCCGATGCCGGCAAGGACTCTTCCCAGAACTGCAAGGGCGAAGAAAGGACCTGCAGCCGGCAAGAGATTCCCGCAAACCAGAAAAGCCATTGCCATCTTCAAGGTGAGCCTGATTCCAAACCTGTCCGCCACCAGGCCGGCCGGGATCTGAATGAGGGCATGAGACCAAAGAAGCGCGCTCATGAGGATCGATATGCCGGTGTAGGAAATATCGTAGAGGTCCATCAGTACAGACATCCCGGGCGGGATGTTCAGGAAAACGATCCCCACGTTCAGTGATGCAAGATAAGCGAACCGGATCTCTCTATTCAGCATGCGGATCCCTGGTCTATCACCGATCCGCCCTGATTTCCATTTCGATTTTATTAAACCGTACTTTCATCTTTTTCGGTCTTGCAGGTTTTATCAGGTCCATCTTGATTAGAGTCGCATATGGAATCTCCTTATCGTCCTCTCTTCTTGAGGATACAATTCCGGTGAGAACGACAACGAGTGAGATGAGGATCGCTATGATGATTACCGAATTCATGAGGTTTCCCCCTTTAAAGCTCGTCTTACGATTGACTCCTGCACATCAATAGGATCAATTCTTGTGCCTCGGCGGCAGGCTTGGGAGGGGTAGAGATTTGGCTTTTGATTACAGAGGGATTGAAAGGATCGGGCAAAAAAGCCTCATCTGGCGGGCTGCCGGAGAATGTAACGAGTTACAACCCTGTAACTTTACAGACGTGTAACAACCCTTATCCTGTTGGACAAAGACAACACGCCCGATTTATGCTACTGTACACTTCGATTTTCAACTTTCAGGCTGAGTCTAACCATGCAAAACGCACCGACGCCCTCTTCTACATCGGAAAACCTCCCGGAGGTGCTTCGGCCGTTCTTCTGGGATACCGATTTCCAGAAACTCGATATAAGCAAAGACTCTTTTTCGATCATCAGCAGGCTTCTTGAGCTTGGGGATGAAACGGCGATAAGGATCCTGTTGAAGCTGTACACGGCTAAGGAGATCGTTTCAGTCCTGCAGAGGAGCCGATCCCTTTCGACCCGGTCGCGAAATTTCTGGAATATCTTTTTTGAAACGGATGTTCGACTATGCACCCCGAAACGCTACCCGACTCCTTATGGGCGCTGCTCCCCAGATTAGATAGGATTCCAGGGATTTCTCGTGCCTATCTCGGCGGAGGCTCGGCACTGGCCCTTTTCCTGGGCCACAGGAAATCGGAAGACCTCGATTTCTTTTTACCCGAGGATTTTGAAGAAGAGGACTTCCTCAATCGGGCGCGGCTTGAAAAGCTCGACATCCTCCTGCTCCATCAGACCTCTGCCCATACGGTGCTGCTGGTAGACAAGGTCAAGGTCGATCTGATCAAGGAAAGGATGCCACTGAGATTTCCTCTCCTGCCCCTGCATCCACAGATGACAAATTTGAAGATGGCTGATCCAAGGGACATCGGCCGGATGAAGATCCTGTCCATCGGCAGCAGGGGCAACAGAAAGGATTTCATCGATCTTTTCTGTCTTACAAGGGAGATCATCTCTCTGGAGTCATTGCTTGCCTTGGCCATGGAGGAAAGCCCGGGGATCAAATACAGCAAGCTTCATTTTCTGAAAGGAATAGTGGATTTTGAAGAGGCCGATCTGCAAAGCGAGCCCGTGATGATTTGGGGCATGTCATGGGCTGAGATAAAAAAGGTGCTGCTCGAGGAAGTGAAGGAAATCGCAAAAAGGACCGTCGAATAGGCGAACGCTGCGTCTTCAGGGTCATTCTTCGCCGACGGCCTTCAGGATCTTGACCAGCATTTCGTCCCGCCAGCTCGCGATCTCCTCGATCGTCTTGTCGCGGATGACTCTCATTTGCCGAACCGCTTTGCAGGCAGAGGCGGCAGTGGAGGAGGGGATTGCGGTCCAATTCACCATGCTTTCCCATCGAACACGGTAAGAATCTCCAAGCGTCCTGAAGAAGTTCTCCACCCCGTTTCCCGCCAGGTGGATTCTGAGGAACGGCCCCAGTATCGGATCCCTGAGTCCTATGCCTGTGCGAAAGGCCTTGTCCACATCCTCGGCACTGGCGACTCCTTTCTCGACCAGATCGAGCGATTCCCGCAGCAACGCAGCCTGCAGGCGGTTCACGATATAGCCCGGCACCTCAACATTGAGCACGACGGGGGATTTGCCCAGGTACTCCATGAACCGCTTAGCCAGCGCGACAGTCTCCGGGGACGTCTTCTTGCCCCCTGCGATCTCCACGCAGGGGAGGAGATGGACGGGGAGCATGGGATGGACGAGCACGCACCGCTCGGGTCTTGAAACAGCCTTTTGGATTTCAGTCATCAGCAAACCGGAGGCGCTGCTCGCAAGAACGGCGTCAGCCGGCGCGAACCGATCCATATCCGCAAAGACTATCTTCTTGATCTCATAATTGTCAGGCACGGATTCCTGAACGTATGCGGCGTCCGAGACCGCCTCTTCGATCGCTGTTGTGGTGTGGATCCTTTCAAAGGCGCGATCCGCTTCTCCCCGATCGAGAAGATCGTGAGCCGCAAGAAAGCTCAGATGCTTTCTGACCCGGTTCAGTCCCTCCTGGAGAAGGGATTCGGATGTGTCCTGGAGCATGACCGAGCTGCATCGAATGGAAAAAACCGTTGCCCATCCCTGCCCGATCAGCCCTGCACCAATGCACGCAACACGAGAAATGTTCATTTCATCCTCCAAGTAGTGGTGTGATTCGTCAACCAAATAAGATGTCAGGTTTCAGGTGTCAGGTGTCAGCAAACCCCGACCTGAAACCAGAACACTGAAACCTGACACCTTTTTCACGTTAGGGATCACTGAGTCAGAGGGTCTCGAACCTTCAGGATGTCCCGCGCCTCCCTGGGACTGGCGATATCCCGGCCATAGGCATTCGCAATGCGGACGATTCGCTCCACAAACTGGGCGTTGCTTCGAGCGAGAACCCCTTTGGAGAAATAGAGGTTGTCTTCCAGGCCGACCCTGATATGCCCTCCCATGACCATGGCCATCATGGCTATGGGAAGATGGTCCTTTCCGATGCCGATAGCCGACCATACGGCGTTTTCAGGAATCTGCTCTTGCAGGTAGAGAAGAGATCGAGGAGTCGTGGGCGCTCCCCAGGGCGTGCCCAGCACGAACTGAAAATAAAGGGGATCCTCCAGTTTTCCTTGTTCTCTCATACGAAGGCAGGTGACGATCATCCCCGAGTCGAAGATCTCCAACTCCGGTTTCACGCCCAGGGTTTTCATCCGCAGGGCGGCCGCTTCCAGAAATTCGGGAGGATTGGCGAAGACCGCGCCCCCCAGATTGATCGAACCCGCATCGAAAGAGGCAAGCTCGGGTCCTAGAGAGAGGGGTTCGAGCCGCTCCTCCGTGGGGAGGTTTCTGCCCGGAATGCCGCTGGTGGTCAGGCACAGGATAAGATCGGTCCTTTCGCGGAGCGGTTCGACCACCCTCCGGAAGATCTCCACATCCTGCGTTCCGAGACCCGTCCCGGGATCCCTGACGTGGATATGAACCGCGGCCGCCCCGGCATTCCAGCACTCTACTGCGGACTGCACGAGCTCTTCCGGGGTAATCGGGATGAATGGGGAGGCATCGCGGGAGATGCGGCTTCCGGTGAGCGCTGCGGTGACGATCAGTTTCGTCATGAAAAATCTCCTCAACTCTGCCACAAAGGCACAAAGGCACTAAGAAGCTCATTGTCATTTGCTTGGATACTATGCAATTCAACGCTTCTACGCAATTTGAAATCATCCTCACCTCAGCAACACCCTTCGAGGTTTGAGGTCGGCCAGCCGGTCGCAGAGGGTGCCGGCGTCGGTGGGGTAGAGAAGGTGCTGCCATCCGCCCACATAGGCAAGACGGCCGGTTGTCATCCGATCAAAGCGAATCCTGATCTGCTCCGCAAGATGGGACTCCCTTTTCTGCCAGGCAGGATCTTCCAACCACTCCCGAACATAAGGGTTGAGGCAGCTCTTCTCTTTTTCGGCGAGCAGTCTCGATGCCAGCCCATAACTCCTCCTTGTGGAGGACCGGGAATCCTCCTGCTCCGCACTCCACAGGGCTTTGAGATTTTCGAAATCGAGCATTTCATTCCATTCTTCTCCAATCAGACGTTTGCTTTCCGATGAGAGGTCGATGCAATGGATGCGGGCGCCGCTGTCCCGGCAGAAACGGATTGAGGAACTGTACTCAAAGGGCATCAGAATTTGTGTGAACAGAGCCTGGACAGGCTCCACGGATTTCGAGAAAACTCCGCGGATTCCGGACAGGCGGTCGATCCTTTTTGCCAGGATACTGCGCAGGCGGCGCATGTTTCTTCGCCTGTAGGCGAGACCATAGGGACTGACCTCCACCAGGATGATCGAGGGATTCTCCCTTCTCAGGAGATTACCCAAGCGGGTCGCTCCGTCAGGATCGCCGTGGACAGTGCCGATCAGGAGGAGTTCCTTGTCTTCATCCATCTTCGTCCAGCTCTTCACGCGTGATCTAAACTGAGTTTATCCCCGTTTGGGTGCATGTCAACCTCGGAAAGTCATGACAGGATCACAGGATGAACAGGATTTCTTCCTGGTTGAGATTTGTTTACGGCTGTGCCATTTTGTCCGGACCCGGAGAAAGGGGGTATCCGTGAGGCCCACGCGTGAATCCGATGGGAAGACATCCTCATCGTGGCATCTGAGAGCCTGGGGGGTGATCCTGGTCAACCTGGCCACGCTGGCCTGGTCCACGAACGCCATTCTCGGCCGATGGCTGCGGGAGGATATCGGACCCTTGACGATCACTTCTTTTCGCTTCACCGTGGCCACGGCATTCTTCTGTATTCTTCTGCGTGGAAGGCCGCCGGAGGAGCAGCGGTTGGGGAAGGACAGATGGTGGATCATCGCAATGGGCCTTTGCGGGGTGGTTCTTTTCAGCCCCTTGCTCTACCTGGGCCTCCGCTACTCCACCGCAGTCAATTCTTCCCTGATCCAGGGATTTTCTCCCCTGATCACGGCCCTGATCGCCGGATGGGTGATCCAGGAACCGGTCACCCGCAGACAGATGACGGGGGCGGCTGTGGCGTTCATTGGAGTGGTGGGGCTCATCTCCGGGGGTTCGCTTGCCTTTCTGCTCCGTCTCCAGTTCAATGCAGGAGACCTGATCCTGCTTGGCGCGGCCGTCATCTGGGCATTGTACTCGGTATTGGGACGAAGGGTAATGCGCGGCCGGTCAGCGGTCTCGGCAACGGCCTTTTCAACCCTTTTCGGGCTCCCCATAGTCGTTGCGGGGGCGATACTCGAGATGGTGTACTTTCCGCCGAATCTGCGTATCGGTACCATCGCCGCCATCGTCCACATCTGCATCGTTCCCACTATCCTCGGCTTCTGGTGCTGGAACAAGGCTGTGCAGTCCCTCGGGGCAAGCGGCGCCATGGTTTTCTACAATACCCTTCCTTTATATGGGGTGCTTCTGGGGGCGATTCTTCTGAACGAGCCGGTGGGTCCGCCTCAGATATTCTCCGGAGGATTGATCATTGCCGGAGGGCTTATGGGCACCTTGGGCGGGTGGAGGCGATAACATCTATCATTTGTCATTTAGCATTTGAACTCCGGCCAGCCATTGGCTCTTGGGATCTTCCGATACAAGGATAATCGTCTGCATGTCCTGCTACTCCTTTAGCCCGAATTCCTGGTGAATTTCGTCCCCAATGATTGCAAGGTAACACCTGCAAAGTCAGATCCGTATTAGGAATGCTTTAGATTTCGGAGAGGATTTTCCTTACAAATTCCTAACATGAACCTAATATGCTCTGAATTCTCAGGGCGTAACCCTGCAGAAGTTGATGGAATCGGATTAGCGTGGGAGGAACATCATGGACAGGATCAGAGTATTGTTTGTCTGCACTCACAATTCGGCGAGGAGCGTCATGGCCGAAACATTCCTGAATTCGCTTGGAAGCGGACGCTTTCATGCGGAAAGCGCGGGACTCGAGCCCAGAGAAACCAATCCTCTGGTCGTCAGGGCAATGAAGGAAGAAGGTTATGACTTGAGCGGCCGGCAGGGAAACAGCATCTTTGAATATTTCAAGGAAGGGCGCCTTTACGATTATGTGGTGTATGTCTGCGCCAGTGAAGACGAGGACCGGTGCCCGGTCTTCCCGGGCGTGAGGAGATCCCTCCATTGGCCTTTCCCCGATCCCTCCAAATTGCAGGGGACCGAAGAAGAAAAGCTCTCCCAGATACGCCGGATCCGGGATCAGATCAGATCGAAGGTTGAAACATGGATTCACGAAATCACTTGTGTCTTCAAGGGGGGACTGCAATAATTCCTCGATCTCTTGGTGCCGCATCTCAGAAGCAGGGCGTCATCTCGACTCCCGCGATCGGCACGGGACAGACTGCGCTGGGATAGATCAGACCTGCGGGGGGCGGGAGAAATGACACTATTGATCGGGTTATTCGCGCGGCGCAGCATTCGGGCGCTTACAGTATTTACTGCCCCAAGCGCCAGGCCAGGTTTCCGAATCCGAGACATCTGAAATCCCTTTATGCGAAAGACCATGTCGAACCCCACGATCCTTGTAGTCGATGACGAAGAAGACCTGCTGGAACTCCTGAAGTACGATCTTACCCGGGAGGGCTTCAAGGTGGTGTGCGCGTCCACCGGCGAGCAGGCGCTTGTAATGGCGCGATCCGAAATCCCGGACCTGATCCTCCTCGATCTCATGCTGCCCGGTCTGGACGGCCTACAGGTAACCAGGCGGTTGAAAGAGGACTCGGAAACCCGGGATATCCCCATTGCCATGCTGACCGCCAGGGGAGAAGAGGCGGACATCGTGACCGGGCTCGAACTGGGCGCCGAGGATTACATTACAAAGCCTTTCAGCAAGAGGGTCCTCGCCGCCAGGCTGAAGACCCTCTTGCGCAGAAAAAGGGCGGAACCCGCAGATGGAGAGGCGCCCCTCACGATCAGGGATCTTACCATTCATCCCGGCAGGCATGAGGTTCTGGTGAAGGGAGCGCGCGTCCAGCTCACGTTCACCGAGTTTGGGATCCTCCATTTTCTCGCCCGAAGGCCCGGCTGGGTCTTCACCCGCACCCAGATCGTGGATGCGGTGAGGGGGGAGGATTACTTCGTCACGGACAGGGCAATCGATGTGCAGATCGTGGGTCTCCGAAAGAAGTTGGGTATGGCTGCGGCATACATCGAGACCGTCCGAGGGGTCGGTTACAGGTTCAAGGAATAGATCAATGGCGAAAAAAAGGCGGTTGTACTGGCAACTCTTCATCCCCTACCTCCTCATCGTGCTTCTTGCCCTCATTGCCGTGCTCCTTTACTCCTCCAATCTCCTCGAGGAGATCCTTCTGAAACAAACCGAGTCCGACCTGCGCTCCCAGGCCATACTGTTCCAGGAGCAACTCCGCTCGGACCTCCCGCCGGATGACAGGACGGACGCGCTTTGCAAAACACTGGGGAGGGGCCTTCCGACCCGCTTTACCGTCATTCTCCCGAACGGCCGGGTGGTAGGAGATTCGGATGAAGATCCGGCCCGGATGGACAACCACCTGGACAGGCCCGAGGTCGCGACTGCCCTGACGGAGCCTGTCGGGGTTTCCACCCGTTTCAGTAACACGTTGGGCAAACGGATGATGTACCTGGCCATGCCTCTCCGGGAGAGCCAAATGCTCTTTGCCATCGTCCGTGCCTCGGTCCCGATCGAGTCGGTCTATGGCCGCATCAAGACCGTTCAGAACCGCATACTTCTGGGGGGGGCCATCGTGGCTTTTCTGGCGGTCATTGCCGGGTTCCTGGTCTATCGCCGCGTCCGGCGTCCTTTAAGACAAATTCAAGAAGGGGCCATGGCCTTCGCCCGTGGGGAGTTTCAACCGAAACTCCCGTTGCCGGATACGGAAGAGATGGCCCAGGTGGCCGAAACCCTCAATAGGATGGCGGCCGAGCTGCAGCAGCGAATCGGCACGATCACCCAGCAACGAAATGAACTGGAAACCGTGCTCTCCAGCATGGCGGAGGGTGTCTTCGGGGTCGACCGGGATGAGCGGATCATGGGAATGAACCAGGCTGCCGGGAGAATCCTGGGATGTGACCCTCTTCTCACGAGAGGGAAAACGATCCAGGAGGCCTTCAGGATCTCCTCACTTCAGGAGTTTGTCAAAAAGGCGCTCGCCGGCGAAGAACGGCTGGAGGAGGATTTTCTTATCAACATCTACGGGGAGAGGGAGAGGGCGCTCAATGTCCACGGCACGCCGTTGCGGGACGAAAGCGGAAACCGGACCGGAATCCTGGTGGTCATGCACGATATTACGGAACTTCGTAGACTCGAAAACATCAGACGGGATTTCGTGGCCAACGCCTCCCATGAAATCAGGACTCCTCTTACCGCCATCAAGGGCTTCGTCGAAACCTTGCGCGATGGGGCCATGCAGAACCCTGAGGATGCGGATCGGTTCCTGTCCATCATCCAGAAACACGTTGATCGACTGGCCGCCCTGGTTGAAGATCTCCTGTCGCTCTCCAGGATTGAAAGGGAGACGGAGCGGGACGAGATCATTCTTGAGGAACAGGCCATCCAGGGCGTGCTTGAATCGGCAGTCCAGCTGTGCAGGGGCAAGGGGGATGCCAGAAACATCCGGATCGAGCTCGTGTGCAGCGAAACATTGAAGGCAAAAATCAACCCGCCCCTCCTCGAACAGGCGGTCATGAACCTGTTGGACAATGCCATCAACGCCTCTGCCGATGGAAAAGCGATCCGGGTGGAGACCGGGGAGCAGGAGACGGAGGTCCTGGTTCATGTGAAAGACCTGGGACTCGGCATCGAAAAAGGCAACCTCGATCGTTTGTTCGAAAGGTTCTACCGTGTGGACAAGGCAAGGAGCCGCAAGCGGGGCGGCACGGGCCTGGGCCTTGCCATCGTGAAGCACATTATGGAGGCCCATAAGGGCCGCGTCACCGTGGAGAGCCGTCCCGGGGCGGGGAGCGCCTTCACGCTCCACCTTCAGAAAGTCTCACCCGAAAAGATCATCCAATCCTAATCTTGCCCTAACGCAAATTGAACAATCCGGGATGATAAAGGAAGGCATCTTCTGCAGGAGAAGACGTTTAACACCAATCGACAGGATAAAGGAGATGAAGATGAAGAGTAAATGGATTGCGTTCCTTGCGGCTGCCGCATGCTGGCTGCTGCTCGCGGCTCCGAGCTGGGCCGGGAACATCGTGATAAAAGGCTCGACCACCGTCCTTCCCGTGGCGCAAAAGGTGGCGGAGGCGTACATGAAACAGCAACCGGACGTGAAGATCTCACTCGAAGGAGGCGGCTCCGGAAACGGGATCAAGGCCCTCGTGGACGGTTCCACGGATATCGCCGACAGCTCCAGATTCATCAAGGACAAGGAAGTCTCTCTCGCCGTGTCAAAGGGCCGCTACCCGGTTCCCTTCGCGGTCGCTTATGACTGCATCGTCCCGGTCGTTCACCCGGGCAACAACCTGGAAAACATCACCCTGGATCAGCTTGCAAGGATCTACAAAGGGGAGGTGAAGAACTGGAAAGAGATCGGAGGGCCCGACAGTCCCGTGGTCGTGATCTCCAGGGACACCTCCTCAGGCACCTACGAGGTATGGGAGGAAAAGGTGTTGAAGGGGGGATTGGTTTACCCGGGGGCGCTGCTCCAGGCTTCGAACGGGGCGATCGTCCAGGCCGTATCCAAGAACAAGAATGCCATCGGGTATGTGGGGATCGGGTATCTGAACAAGGAGGTGAAAGCGCTCAAGGTGGAAAACGTCGCCGGCAGCGCGGAGACCACCCTGAACGGGACCTATCCGATCAGCCGGCCCCTTTTCATGTTCACGCCGGGGTGGCCCAAAGGGGACACCCTGAATTTCATCAACTTCGTCCTCCACCCCCAGAAGGGGCAGAAATACGTGGCGGAAGCGGGTTTCGTGCCGCTGTACTAGCGCAGTGCGTCCAACGCTTCTTTGCATTCTCCAGGCGGTTGGCCCTGGGAAAACAGACCCCCAGGGCTAACCGCAGTGTCACGAAATGTGCAAAAGGACTTCTGTCGCAGCACACCGGGTTTTTTATTGGATTTTCGAGACTGTCATGTTCAATCGCCAATCATCCATTGCCGACCACGACCGTCAAGCGGGCGGAGCGCGCCGGAGGAGAACCGAAAAAGGTATCCGGCTTTGCTTTTTCACAATCGGTTCCGCTTCGATCATCACGCTTTCCCTCATCATGCTGTTTCTCTTCATGGAGGGAATTCCCATCTTCAGCCGGGTTTCCATAACCGACTTCATCTTCGGCCGGTTGTGGTATCCCACATCGGATCCGGGCCGTTTCGGCATCTTTCCCCTCATCATCGCCTCCATGTCCGTAACCGCAGTGGCTTCCCTGATCTCCGTGCCGCTGGGGGTAATGACGGCCATCTATCTTGCGGAGATCGCATCCCCCAGGCTGAGAGAGGTGGTTAAACCCCTGGTGGAGCTCCTTGCAGCGCTCCCATCGGTTGTCATCGGGTTTTTCGGCATGGTGGTGGTAGCGCCGTTTCTCCAGGACGCGTTGAACCTGGCGGTAGGATTGAACCTCTTCAATGCCGCGCTCATGCTTGCCTTCATGTCGGTCCCGACCATCTGCAGCATCTCCGAGGATGCGGTCTTCAGCGTGCCCAAGGAGTTGAAGGAGGCCTCCCTCGCCCTCGGAGCAACCCGCTGGGAGACCATCTGGAGGGTCGTCGTCCCTGCCTCCGTTTCCGGGATCTCCACGGCCGTGATCCTGGGCATGTCCAGGGCAATCGGAGAGACCATGGTGGTTCTCATGGTGGCCGGAGGCGCGGCCATGATCCCCGGTTCGATCTTCGATCCGGTAAGACCCATGCCTGCCAGCATCGCTGCGGAAATGGCCGAGGCGCCTTTCCGGGGAGATCACTATTACGCGCTCTTTGCCACGGGAATCGTCCTGTTCGTTTTTACATTGATATTCAACCTGGTCGCAGACCACGTCTCGCATAGGTATCGGCAGGTGGGTGCTGCCACACTGTAATCATTGGTCATTTCCTATCGGTCATTTGTTTTGACCGGAGCATTGGTCCTTTAAGGTTGATGCATGTCTGATTACGCAATGGATAATACAAGAGGGGCGCTGCAACACGATAGCAGGCCTCCCCCCCGCCGAACGGATACGCTGCAGAGTCCATGGAAAGGCACTTCGAGAGTCCGCAGGGTGAGGCAGGGGGTTGTCTTCACCCTCTTGAGGATCGCGGCGGCTGTGAACGGGGCTGCGCTGGTTGTGATCGTCTTTTTCATCGTATCGAGGGGTTACCGGGCGATCAACTGGACCTTTCTCACCGCCCCCCCGGTGGACTCCATGACCAAAGGCGGCATCCTCCCCTGTATTGTGGGAACCCTTTATCTCGCAGTCGGCGCCATTCTGGTCGCCCTTCCCATCGGGGTGGCTTCCGCCATCTACCTGAACGAGTATGCCCGGCCGGGAAGGCTGCTCCGGGTGATTCGCCTCGGGATCAGTAATCTCGCCGGGGTTCCGTCCGTCATCTTCGGCTTGTTCGGTCTGGCCTTTTTCGTGGTATATCTGCAGATGGGGGTCAGCATCCTGGCCGGGTGTCTCACCCTTGCCGCCATGACCCTCCCGGTGATCATCGGCTCCGCCGAGGAGGCGCTCCGGGCCGTGCCCGACACCTACCGCGAGGCGTCCCTCGGGCTCGGGGCCACGAAATGGCAGACGATTTACAGGGTGGTCCTGCCCGCGGCCCTCCCGGGCATTCTCACGGGATCGATCCTCGGGATCAGCCGGGCCGCGGGGGAGACGGCGCCGATCATGTTCACGGCCGCGGTGTTCTATACGCCCTCTCTTCCCGCCTCGCTCTTTGACGAGGTCATGGCGCTTCCTTATCACATTTATGTGCTCGCGACCGCCGGCACGGAGATCGAGAAGACCCGCCACCTCCAGTACGGGACCGCCATCGTTTTGATTGCGCTTGTCTTCGGTCTGAATCTGGCGGCGATCATCTACCGGGCCCACTTGCGAAAAAAGCGGATGATGTAACCGGAGGTCGGAGTCAGAGATCAGCGAAAGAACCGAGGGACGACGGACAATCGCTTCGCTCGGACGAGGGACGAAGGATTCGACAAGTGTAGGAGCAAGCTCCCGCTTGCGATCGGGGAGCGATGTTGGAACGGGCGTGGAATCGCAACCGGGAGTTTGCTCCTGCAGAAGCGAGGAAAATCTCCCGGCACCTGTCAAGGGTTGATACGAGCAAAAGGTATGATGAAAAAAATTTCGAAGATGACTGCCCGTCATCTCAGCTTTTTCTACGGGAGCTTCAAGGCCCTCGACGATATCTCGCTCGATTTCTATGCAAACCGGGTGACCGCTCTGATCGGTCCTTCCGGATGCGGGAAGAGCACGCTCCTGCGGTGCCTGAACCGCATGAATGATCTCATCCCCATCGGACGGGCCGAGGGGGAGGTGCTTCTGGACGGTCGGAATATCTACGACCCCCAGGTGGACGTGGTCGGGCTTCGAAGGCAGGTCGGCATGGTATTTCAAAAACCCAACCCTTTTCCCAAGACCATCTACGAGAACGTGGCCTACGGGCTGAGGGTAAATGGCGCCAAAGACCGGACCTTGATCGATTCGAAGGTGGAAGAGAGTCTGAGAGAGTCGGCCTTGTGGGACGAGGTGAAGGACCGGCTCCATGACTCGGCCCTCGGCCTCTCGGGCGGCCAGCAGCAGCGGCTCTGCATAGCGCGGGCTATGGCTGTGGAACCCCAGGTGCTCCTGATGGACGAGCCTGCCTCGGCCCTCGACCCCATCGCCACGCAGAAGATCGAGGAGCTGATCAGTCAGCTCAAAGAGTCGGTCACGATCATCATCGTCACCCACAACATGCAGCAGGCGGCCAGGGTTTCGGACATTACCGCCTTCTTCTATCTTGGCCGCATGGTGGAGTCAGGTGAGACGGACGAACTCTTTACAAGACCCAAACTCAAGCAGACTGAGGACTATATTACCGGCCGGTTCGGGTGAAAAGGAAACTCCGTGACACTTTAGCTCTATGAAACAGAAGTTGATGAGGCGCGCCCATTTTTTAAAAAGGTAAAGTGTTACGAAACTTCAAACCAATCGTTCGATGGAGAGATACATGGCAAAGCGGTTGCAGAAAGAGCTGGAGAAGATCAAGAAGAGGGTCCTTTCCCTGTGCGCTATCGTGGAGGAACGTGTGCGCATGGCCAAGAAATCGATGGAGACATGGGACGCCGTCCTTGCCGAGGAGATCATCAAGAAGGACTACGAGATCGACGAGATCGAGGTGGAGATCGAAGAGGAGTGCCTGAAGATCCTTGCCCTGCACCAGCCTGTGGCAGTAGACCTGCGCTTCCTCATAGCGGTGATCAAGATCAACAACGATCTGGAACGAATCGGGGACGAGGCGGCCAACCTCGCGAAACGCGTTGAGAATATTTCGAGACGCAGGAGACTCGAACTCACCTTTGACTATTCGACCATGGCCGAGATGGTTCTCTCCATGCTTCGTATGAGCATCGACTCCCTTGTCACCCTGGATCAGAAGCTTGCCTTTGAGGTGCTCGCTTTGGACAATGAAGTGGACCGCATGTACCGGGAAATCTACGACAAGGTCAAGACAGCGATCTCTGAAAGGCCTGAGTATGTCGGGTATATGATCAATCTCAACGCCATTTCCCGTCACCTGGAGCGCATCGGGGACCACTGCACCAATATCGCCGAAGAGGTTATTTACCTGATAGAGGGCGAGATCGTTCGGCACGCCAGGAGGGAAACCCTTGCTCCTATGCGGACTCCGTAGAGCCGGCGCGTAGAGTTGTCTGTTGTCTAAAACTGTCAGCGCGGCATGAAATCACCCTGCCTGGCGCGCTTCTCCATTTCCTTCCGAATCTTGTAAGCCAGCGTGGCGGTGTCCGGCTCCACATCGGAATAGGTCAGGATCTCTCCCTTGGGGACAGGCCGCACCACCTTGGCCTTGCCTGTAAGCCCCATCGGCAGGACACTGCGGTCAAGGCTCTCCCCTGAGTCCATCAGGGTCCCGAAAACCGTGAATCCGCCCTCCCCGTCCAGAACCTCTCCCGGCTTGAGGTCCCTTTTGGCCGTGGCCGCCACATCGCCCATGAAGTACCGGCTGGTTCCGGTGGGTTCGCCCCTCAATGCCACCGATGCGATGCTCATGTTCAGCTCCAGACCGATGAAGTGATAGGGCCGGTAGAGGGCCGTATAACCGCCGGTACTGTCTGTCTTCATGCCGTACTCTGCAAAACAGCGCTTCACATAATCAGTGGGGGCGCCCACCACCACGTAAACCCCCCAGCGCAGATCGTCGTGCACCGGCGCGTTGAAACGGTCCTCACTGGCTACGCACTCCACCGTGCCGGCATGGGGGAGGATTCCGCCGTCCTCTTTCGGCTTCAAGACGTGGTGAAGGTGGTGGATGCTCACAGGGGGGAATTTCAGCCCTCCTGCCGGCGGCCTGAGTCCGCCGCCGTTGGCAACTGCGCACATTTCAATAGCGCTCTTGGTCCCGTCCAGAAAGGAGTTGAACATCTGGGGGTTGTAGCCGCCGGTGGCGACCATCTCTTCCGAAAGGCCGTAGAACTTCCAGATGGTTGCGGGGGTGGAGTAGTGGTATTGGGGCTGATAGCGGGTGCCCTTGCCTGCGCAGACCACCTCGAACCCCACTGTACGGGCCCAGTCGATCAGCTCCATGATGAGGGCCGGCTGGTCGCCGTATGCCATGGAGAAGCAGACGGACGCCTTGGAAGCCATTTCGGCAAGCAGAGGTCCTGCGAAGCAGTCCGTCTCCACGTTGGCCATCACCAGATGACGGCCGGCCTTGATCGCCTCGACCGAATGGAGTGTGCCTGCTTCAGGGTTGCCGGTTATCTCCAGAATCACCTCGCAATCGGCCCGGATCAACTCCAGAGCGTCCGGGGTAATCGCAGTGATCTTTTTGGCCGCCAGATCGTTGATCGCACCTGATTTTTCGGCGAACGCGGTGGAACCCTGCGGCCATCCTACCGAGAGGCAGTTTTTGGCAGCCTTTTCCGGGAGCAGGTCGGCGATGCCGACGACCTGGATGCCCGGCGTAAGCCGGGCCTGGCTCAGAAACATGGAGGCAAACTTGCCGGCTCCGATCACTCCGACCTTCACAGGATTCCCCCTGGCAGACCTCTCCAGAAGCAAGTCATGTAAGCTCATCTCTTTTCCCTCCTCGCAAAAGATCCTCCCTCTCCCGCTCACTGCACAATGCCAGGCTCATTATCGTCTTTTTGTTCATGAAGTCAAAAATGTCCGCATTGAGCCGAAACAGCGAGCGAATCCTCCGCGCTCGTTCCAGACCCGTATCGTTTAGGACCACTTTTTGCATATTCTTCCCATCATCCAAGGATGGCGCCAATGCTCTTGCTTTCAGACGACCGGAAAAACATTCAAATCAACTGGCTGACACTGTCGTTTGCCGCTCCATTTGAAAAAGATTTTCAGTCCAACTACGTCCGTGCCAGCATGTTCCAGGTACGGCTCGCCCTGGCGCTCGGCATTTTCCTGTATGGGATCTTCGGCCTGCTCGATGCCTGGATCATACCTGAGGCCAAGTTCAAACTCTGGTTCATTCGCTACGTGTGCGCCATTCCCTCTGCCACCCTCATCCTCATCGCCACCTATGCTCGCTTTTTCGGGAAATACATGCAGCCCCTGATTGCCTTGCTGGTTGCCGTCGCAGGCATAGGAATCGTGGCGATGACGGTGATTGCCCCGCCCGGAGCCGGTCACACATACTATGCAGGACTGATCCTCACCTTGATTTACGGCTATTCATTCACCCGCCTTCGCTTCATTTGGGCATCGGTGACGGGATGGGTCATCGTCATAAGTTATGAGATCGCGGCGATAGGTCTTACGGACACCCCAATGGTGGTCCTGATCAGCAATAATTTCTTTTTCTTGAGCAGCAACATCCTTCTGATGTTCGCGTCCTACTCGATTGAATACAATTTGAGAAGAGACTATCTCCAGGCGCACATGCTTGAAGCAGAGAAGAGAAAGGTCATGGAGGGGAACAAGGAGCTGGAGAAAAGGACCCAGGAACTCGAGGTCGCGAAAAACCATGCCGAAAAAGCAAGCCGCGCCAAGAGTGAGTTCCTGGCGAATATGAGTCACGAGCTCAGAACGCCTCTGAACCACATCATCGGTTTCACGGAGATGGTGATCGACAAACGTATCGGAGAGTTGAATCCGGTGCAACAGGAGTATCTGAGTGACGTGCTGGGGAGCAGCAATCACCTCCTCTCCCTGATCAACGACGTTCTGGATATATCGAAGGTAGAAGCCGGAAAAATGGTGCTGGAACTGGAAGAGGTGGATATCCGCGTGCTTCTGGACAGCTCCCTGGTGATGGTCAGGGAAAAGGCCATGAAACATAGGATCACACTGGAGGTGAACTATGATTTTTCCGTTCATGGGGAGGTGTCATACCATGAACCGGATGCTCTCACGGAAGTGATTATGGCCGATGAACGAAAGCTCAAACAGGTGATGTATAACCTCCTGTCCAATGCGGTGAAGTTCACGCCGGACGGGGGAAAGGTCCAATTGAGCGCTCGTCTTTCGAATGGTTCGGAGATCATCGGTTGCTCAGGAGACGGGTTGAAGGACGGGGCCGACTCTCTTGGATCGCCGGGTAAATGGCTCTGTGTGTCCTTGACCGACACGGGCATCGGCATCAGGCAAGAGGATCAGAAGAGAATTTTTGCGCCTTTTGAGCAGGGGGACAGTTCGGCGAGCAGGATTTACGACGGAACAGGTCTTGGCCTATCCCTGACCAAGAGCTTTGTTGAGCTCCACGGGGGCAAGATCTGGGTGGAGAGTGAAGGAGAAGGCAAAGGGAGCAAGTTCACCTTCGTCATCCCGAGCATCCAGCCGCACGCCGGACCCCGTGCGTCCCTCGATTAGAAGGCTAACCTGATACGGTCAATCATCCGCTTGAAAAAGCCGCCGGGGCCTACTGCAGCCTGGGCCTTGATCGGGATTGTCGCCAGAGCGTTTCCTTCGGTCGTAACCGTCAAGTCGCCGACCGTCGCATCCTTGGCTACGGGCGCAACGAGATACTGTGAAGAGAAGGTTGCTGTCACCCCGAGCTTTTTCTCCTGCCCTTTCAGAACGGTCACGCGGGGAGTTACGGCAGGGGCTATAGCCACCTGGTCGGCGTCGCCCCCATACACCGGGAGTGTTTCCGCCACGTCCCTGGGCCAATCGAGGCTCACGGTTGCGAAAGTGCGGAATCCCCAGGCGAGCAGCTTCCCGGTCTCTATGCGGCGCTTCTCGGCATTAGGCGTTCCGAGCACGGCCGCAATGAGCCTCATCTCGCCCTCGCTCGCGGTGGCAACGAGATGATAGCCGGCTTCCCTGACGTGCCCGGTCTTGAGGCCGTCGACCCTTGCATCGTGGAAAAGGAGGGAATTGAAATTGGGTTGCTTTATCTTCTGGAAGGTGAATTCCTTTAACCCGGTGTAGGTTACCGCGTCGGGAAAGCGCTCCAGGATAGCGCGCGCGAGTATTGCCATATCGCTTGCTGTCGTGTACTGGCCCGGCACGGGCAGCCCGTCCGGATTCCCGAAATGACTTTCCGTGAGCCCGAGCTCTTTCGCCTTCTCGTTCATCTTTTCCGTGAAACCATCGGGACTTCCGCTCAGATGCTCGGCGAGCGCCACCGCCGCGTCATTGCCGGAAGACACCATCAGGCCATAGAGCAGGTCCTGAATCGAAACGCTCTGGCCGACTCTGAGGAACATCCGCGATACAGTCGAATCCATCGAAAGGCGCCAGGCCTGTTCGCTTATGATGACCGGGGTGTCGAGCTTTATTCTGCCGGTCTGGAGGGCCTCGAGCGCCAGGTAGAAGGTCACCAGCTTTGCCAGGCTTGCCGGCTGCATCTGCTCGTGCTCGTTGAATGCGTACAGCAGTGCCCCGGTTTTGGCGTCGATCAGGAGCGCCGCCTTCGCATCGAGGAGAAAGGGCGCGGACAGGCTGCCGAACATGGTCATGTTTTTCGGCGTTGCGGGCGTCGCCTCGGTTTGCCGGGGGCGAGCTTGGGCCCCACGGGTCCGTGGCGCAGCGAATGCGGAAACGGCCTGAAACAGTACGCAAAACAACAACAGCCCGACAAAAAGCTCAAACCACTGCTTGCGAGAAATCATCAGCTACTCCACTTCTTTCGGTGAATTCTGTCAGTTCTAAAAAGAGTTTTAGCAGGTTGCTCAGAAATGTCCAGAAGGCATTGACCCGATAAAGTCGCGCTATCCGCGGGGATGGCCCAAGACCGGTCCTCCCCTCCCCAAATCACACCATTTCACGTCCAGTCTATGATATGGTTTGGCAGAGAGAAGGGTAGGAGGCTCGAAGGCGGGGAAGTTTGCAAAAAGTGTCTCTCGCCCGCCTGTCCCGTGCGCAGTGCGGGGCTTTTCTGGAGACCGCAGAGTTCTAACCGCAATGTAGTCTATCTCATGCTCCTGGTAACAAGTGTCCCAAGGGAGGCGAAACATGCAAACACCCCGTCCGTTCGAGATTCATGTCCCCGACGAAACGCTTGCCGACCTGAGTATGCGGCTCGAGCGTACACGATGGCCCGACGAGAATCAGGGCGAGGCCTGGCAGTACGGAAGCGATCTCAAATACATGAAGGATCTCGCCGGTTACTGGCGAACGGAATACAACTGGCGCGCTCACGAGGCGCGACTCAACAACCTGCGCCAATTCGTCACGTCCATCGACGGAATCGATCTCCACTTCATCCACGAACCGGGTGTAGGCCCGGATCCCATGCCGCTTATCCTGATGCACGGGTGGCCGGGATCTATCGTCGAGTTCGAACGGCTTCTTCCGCTGCTGACCGACCCGGGCCGTTTTGGCGGCGACCCGGCCGATGCCTTCACCGTTGTTGCGCCCTCCCTACCGGGCTACGCTTTTTCGTTTCGGCCCGGCCAGCCGCGGTTCAGTGTCGCCCGCATGGCCGACATCTTTGCCAAGCTCATGACCGGGGTGCTGGGTCACGATCGGTTCGCCGCACAGGGCGGCGACTGGGGCGGCTACATCAGCGCGGCACTCGGCGCAGCACATGCGGACAAGGTTCTCGGCATCCATGTGAACCTGTTGTGGGGGCCGCGTCAGGACACGCCCACTCCAAAGACGGAGGGGGAGCGGGCATATATGAAGGAGTTGAACCATTGGCTGAAAGAAGAGCAGGCCTACGGCCTGATTCAGGGGACCAAGCCGCAGACGCTCGCGTACGGTCTCACCGATTCGCCGGTCGGGCTCGCAGCCTGGATTGTGGAGAAATTCCGGACCTGGAGCGACTGCGGCGGCAGCGTCGAAAACCGCTTCTCAAAGGATCTGCTGCTCACCAATGTGATGCTGTACTGGGTCACCGGCGCGATAAACTCGTCCTTTTGGCCCTACTGGTCTCGACTCCACGAGCCATGGCCCATCACCAGGGAGACCCCTGTCCGCGCGCCCACGGCCTTCGCCTCTTTCCCAAAAGAGATCCTGCACCCGCCGCGCGCGTGGGTGGAACCGGCATACCCGAATATCCGCCGCTGGACCATGATGACGGCCGGCGGCCATTTCCCCGCTCTGGAGGAGCCGGAAGCACTCGCTGCCGATGTTCGCGCCTTTTTCAGGGATCTCCGGTAGAATTTTCGGCTTTCTGCCCGGGTCGGATTTACAGTTCACCGAAGTGGAGATCCGCACTGATTAGTGCGCCTGAAAGAGAATATCAGCATACAAGAATGTCAGACAGGTTGCGGAATGGAAGGCTTTTCGGGCGCCAGAAGCAGTTCCTCCATATTTGCCGGAGTCAGGCTGCGCCGTCCTTGCTCAATCTCCTTGATCATCCTCGTCAGGGCTTCGTTGAACGGTGTTCTCACGCCTGCCTTTCGGGCCTGCTCAACCACATAGCCATTGAGGAAATCGATTTCCGTCTTCCGGCCCCTCTCCAGGCTCTGAAGGCTGGAGGATTTGAGTTTTCCGTGCTTTCGTGCCGCGATGCGCACCAGAATGTCTTTGACAAAGCGGGTAACGGCGCCTGCGCTCTCAGGCACATAGAGCAGCATGGGGTTGACTGCTATCCGCTCCGGGCGAAAACCGAGGGCGAGGGCAGTATCAATGACCTCCCGGTATGTGGCCATGAAAGCCTGCCGTACCCGCCCGTCGCGGAGCATGTTCCCAAGAGATTCGCCCGTGAGTGCGCCGATGGTGGTGATTGTGCAATTGATGGCGAGCTTGCCCCACTGGGCTCCCTTGATGTTACCGCTCACCACCACCGGGGTCACGACCCTCAGGATGTCTGCAAGCTTCTCGATCCTCTTTGTCTGGCTTCCATCCGGCTCCCCGATGTGGATGGCCCCCGGCCCTGTGCGCTCGTAAACACCCGGCCCATGCATGGTGCCGCCCCATCCGATAATGCCGGCTGCCACGCGTCCGGCTCCAATCTCCCCAGCCACGGCATCCTCAACAATGCCGTTCTGGCATGTAAGCACAAAGCCATGTTGGGGGTCGAGGAAGGGCAAGGTATCGCGTGCCGCTTCCACTACTCGATGTGCCTTCATGGTCAGAAGGGCCACATCAAAGCGGTCGTCGCGATCCAGTTCGGCAAGTGACGTAAAGGCGCGTGCCGGAGCGGTAAACTTCTCATCGGGCGTGCTCACGCCGATGCCGTTGCGGTTTATTTCTTCGCTGATCTCTCGATTGCCCGTCACCAGCGTCGGCGCATACCCCGCCTTGATGAGCTTCCCCGCTACAACCCCTCCAATAGCGCCTATACCTTCAATGAGAATGCGGGATGAATCCATTATGTGCGACACGCCTCTGGCCTGATCAAAAGCACCGGGATATGGGAGTCGTGCAGAACGCTCAAGGCCACGCTGCCCAGCATCAATTTCTTCATGCCCGTATATCCGTGGGTAGCGATGACAATCATGTCTATGCCGTTTTTCCGGGCAAAATCCGTGATAGCGGGGGCAGCCCGGTTGTCCTCGACGACCTCCGTCTTCGCCCTGACCCCTTCGGCGCCGAGACGGGCTTCCACATCCGCGAGATATTTCCTCGCCGAGTCTGAGAAGGCTTTAATCATCGCGGTGATATCGAAGTGCGCGCCGTAGAGTTCGGCATAGGGAGCATCGATCTTGACCACACTCAGCAGGATCACTTCTCCTGCGAAGCCGTCCTTAACCATCTTCTTAACCTCATCCAGCGCACACTCCGCAAGCTTTGAGCCGTCCAGGGGAACGAGTATCTTACGATACATTTCCTTTCCTCCTTCCTGCACAGTCTCTCCCGGAAAGATCCTGGACAATGCATTGAGCCCAGGGGATGAAATGAAAAAGTGTCTTTCTGCCTCAGACTGTAGGGGATTCGGACTTGTGTGTCAAGGATGAGGCCCAGCCCATTCTCCCATGCCATACATGACAAAACGCAAACTATTTTGTGCTCACCTCAATAACCACGTCGCAACTGGCTGGTTACGTGGATTCTCTCTCACAAGCGAAGGAATAAAAGGATGTGCTTCCCCTGTTTTCCCCTGGTCAATCATGACTTCGAAGGTCTCGCGCGGTACTGCGTTCATCGAGAACCCGGCGCACCAACTGCGCCAACTCTGCAAGTTCGATCGGTTTGAAGGCGAAAGCCGCGATGCCCATGGCAACGGCCTGCGGCTCTGAAATCTGTTCGCTATATCCAGTGCACAGAATGACGGGGATATCCGGTCGAATCGCCAAAATTTCGCTGGACAGGACCTCTCCGGTCATTCGCGGCATGGTCATATCGGTGATCACCAGGTCGAAATCGTACGGTGCGGATCTGAACAGCTCCAAGGCCTCATCCGCACTAACCCTGCCTTCCACGCGGTAGCCCAATCGTTGGAGAAACTCACACCCCAGTTCAACCTGAAAAGGCTCGTCATCCACCCAGAGAACCGACTCTGTGCCGTGCGGCAGAGGCAAAGTCTCTTGTGCCTTTCGACGGGAATCGCTTTGGATGATGGGCAGATCAATGGTGAAGACGCTCCCCTGGTCCGGGGTGCTGACTGCTGAAATGGACCCGCCATGGCTCTTGATGATCCCGTGTACCACGGAAAGGCCAAGACCGGTGCCCTTGTCGGCTCCCTTGGTGGTGAAAAACGGATCGAAAATGCGTTCAAGCACCTCTGCCGTCATGCCGCAGCCCGTGTCGCTTACTGTCAGGCGCACACAAGGTCCGCTGCAGGTAAGACTCGCCTCGCTCCCGGATGTATGGTCGAGTTCGGTCAGAGCCACTGTCAGGACTCCACCGGTGGCCATTGCGTGACCGGCGTTTGTGCACAAGTTCATCAGCACCTGGTGAATCTGAGTAGGGTCTGCCGATATCGTTGCCGAGATTTCCAGATTTGTGCGGATTTCGATCGTGCTTGGCAGGGTGGCGCGGATCAATTTGAGAGCTTCATCGATGATAGGCCGGATTTCCACTGCCACCATTTCCTGGTCGCTTTTGCGGCTGAAGGTTAAGATCTGGCGCACCATATCCCTGGCCCGCATCCCGGCTTGGCGAATTTTGAGCAGATAGCCATGAATCAGATCGCCGGGCCGGACTTCGGTCAGGGAAAGATCTGAATACCCCAGCACTGCTGAAAGAATGTTGTTGAAATCGTGAGCAATGCCACCGGCCAGGGTCCCGATGGATTCCAATCTCTGGCTCTGACGGATTCGTGTTTCGAGCTTTTTGTTTTCGGTCAGGTCGATGATAAAACCGCGCAACCCGGAAAATCCCCCCTCCTGGAAAATGGGAGCGATCCGAATCATCACCGGAAAGCGGGTACCGTCCTTGCGAACGGCTGTATACTCGTTGAGAAGCGGTTTGGCTCCGCCGCGGATCCGGGCCATGTTCGCTACGGCCCGTTCACGCTCCTCGGGCGCGATCATCTCGATGGCCTTCAATCCTTCCGCAACGTCTGCAGCGCTGTACCCGAAAGTAACCAATGCCTGGCGGTTCACGAAGGTCAAGCGGCCGGCCGCATCGGTTTCAAACAGGGTTTCCGGCATCATCTCAGCCAATTGCTGAAAACGGGACTCACTCTTGTCCAAAGCCAGAGCAACCCGCTTGGATTCGGTGATGTCAGTACCCACCACCACCAGGCAGGATTCGCCGCCGAATTGAAGATGTCTGGCAGACAGCAGGATATCCAGGATTTTCCCATCCTTTCGTCGATATTGCATCTCCAGCCCATTTACCTCTTCTTTGGTCTCGATCACTCTTACCAACCGTTGGTGGTCGGCCGGATTTGCATAAAGGCGAAGTTCTGCGGGCGTATGTCCTATGACTTCCTGGCGCGAGTAGCCGCTGATTCGGCAGAAATAGGGATTCACTTCCAGGTAACACCCATCGCTGAGACGGGAGATGGTGATGGCATCCGGAGCCGACTCAAGGATGCTGCGGTAACGCCATTCGCTCTCTTGCAGGGCATCCAGTGCCTGTTTTCGCTCGGTGATGTCTTCGATTACACTGATAAGATGGATAGGTTGGTCCCGCGCATCGCGCACCAGGCTAACCGTAACACGGGTCCAAATCCAGACGCCATCGTTGCGGCAAAAGCGCTTTTCCATCGCGTAGGACTCGGTGGGACCCCGCTTGGTTTCCAGTGGAACATCTTCCGGGTGGGAGATCTCCGCCATCTGCCGGCCTTCAAGCCTGGATACGGGATACCCCAGCAGTTCGGCAAAGAAGCGGTTGACCCGGGTCAACCGCCCATTGAGCTCTGTCTCCACAAGCCCCACCGCCGCGTGATCGAAGATGATGCTCAACCGGGTTCTGCTCTGTTCCAGATCCAGGGCAACCGCCCTTTCGCGGTTGGCGGCATTTTCCATTCCTCTGACGAGCACGGCGACGGAAATCGCGCAGACCGCATTGAGAAACAGGAAATTGATGCCGGCAACAGCGGCCTGCATATCGCTTTGAAAAACCGATCCTATCGCCAGCGATCCTCTCCACGAAAAATAGCCGAGGAATGCAAAGGTAACTGCATTCAGCGACAATGCCCAAAAGGCCCCTTTTACGCCCAACAGCACCCCGGCCAATACCGCGAAACAAAACAACCAAGCCGAACCGCCGCTGGCAATACCAACGGTCAGTATCACTCCCAGACCCACCGTGTAAACGATCAGAACGGCAATGCCGGCCCTGAGCAGATACGGAATGCTTCCCCGCAAACGCAGCAGCACGCAGGCAAAGATCACCGCTGCGATATCTATAAAAACCATTTGATAATGGCCGCTATCCAGAAGCATCATCACGGCGGGAAGCAGCGCCAGAGGCGACATGGCCACCCCACCTGCGAAAATGGCCCACAGGATCCGCTCTCTCCAGAATTCCAGCTCGTTGATGGTGCCATGCGGTCTTCCAAAGATAGAACCGAGCAGGCGCCGGCTCCGGTGTTTAGGAAGTGCCGAGCGATCTGTTGACGACGAGAAATCCCTCATAAAGACTTGCTCCTGCTTATATCTGGTCCCCGCCTGACGCCTATAGGAACGCAGGTGGAAACAGCCGTCTCTGAATAGAACCCCAAGCGGCATTATACGGAACTATAAATACCGAGCAAAGGTGCGCGCACCGGGCGAACCGCGGTGCACGCACCTTTGAAAACAACCGATGAAGCAGAGGAAGCACTGCAGCGGAGGCAGCTCTCACTTTCAGCCGATCTTGAGGATCAGAGCGGCCGCAGCGTCGCCCGCGGCGCAACCGGTAAAAAGACCATACCCGCCGCCCAGGAGAACCAGTTCCTCCGTCATCTCCATGACGGCCCGGCCGGCAGTAGGGCCTTGCGGATGACCGTAGATCAGGGACGAGCCGTTGTTGTTCATCTTCATGAGGTCATAGCCCGTCTTTCTGGCAAACGCGATATCGTTAACCGCGAAGGGGTTGTGGGTCTTGACCGCCTTGATATCGGTGATCTTGAGGCCTGCATTCGCAAGGGCCATCTCTGCAGCGGGTATGGGCGCTGCAGGCATGAACATCGGCTTCACCCTTGCAAAGCCATAGGATACGATCCGCACTTCGATTTTGGGATCGATGCTCAACTCCCTGGCCTTGTCCCTGGTGGTCACGATGATGCCGCAATTCCCGTCTCCCGGGAAAGTCTGGGCCCCGAAACTCAGGCAGCCTCCCGGTCGTACCGGCTTCAGCTTTGCCAGCCCCTCGGCTGTTGTGGGCGTCCATCCCTCATCCTCTTCCACGAACCTTGTCTTCTTCTTGCTCACCGTGACCTCCGGCGCGAACATGTAACGGCGCTGAAAGGCCCTGTCGTTGGCGCGTCCTTCCATGAACTGGTTGAACCGCCGCAGCACAACCTGATCACACTCCTCCTTGGTGATGCCGATCTCCTTGGCCACGTTTTCGGCCGTCTCCACCATGGCTGCACGATGACGCGGAGTGCCGCCGAAGTTATCCATGTTCCAGTCTTCCCTGTCCGGTTGGCCCCCCGGACCCAAGGGATCCGCCCAGGTAGTGTGGGGCCCGTTGGAGCAGCGGTCGGCCATGAGCCCGTAGCCAAGCTCATACGCGCCCAGCTCTATGTCCTTGGCAAGCAGGTTGATCACGGTCGTGGATGTGGCGCAGGCCTGGTTTACAAACAGCCCCGGAAGGAACTTCTTGTCGTCCGTAAGCATGGCGCCGGCCCAGTTGTGAGCGCAGAACCAGTGATTCTGGGCCACGGTAGCGCCGAAGTAGAGGTAATCGATAATGACAGGGTCGAGTTTCTTCTTCTCCAGGAACCATCGCCTTGCTGTCGTTGCGCCCAGGCTCACTGCATTGTCGTACTGCATGCTCCCCTGCCATCGGGCAAACGGGGTCGAGTAATAGCCTCCATAGGGAATGTACGGTTTCGTGTAACTGTTCATGAAATGACCTCCTCGCATCGATGATTTTTTTGAAGAAGGCGACGCGCCATTCTTCCTGTTTTCGGCACGAACCGCCCGAAATATTAAGGCGGTTTTGTCGGAAGACACAAGATAGAGAATTTAGCGCGATAGGTCAAATGGTGAGGAATAAAGGACCGTCGATTTGGACCGGTCATTTTGACGGCACGGACAAACAAAGTCTGTCCATGGCGCCAGTGAACCGGATCCCGAGCCTCGGACGAAGAGAGGCGGGCAACTCCTTCAAAGATCGGGGGCTTGGAAATACTCCAAGTTCAGGGGTAGAGGGCTTCAGTGATGAGCTCTGAAAAGGTCGAGCGATGCCTCCGGTGCGACTTGGAGGCATCGCTCGCAAAGAGTTGCGGAAAACTCCTGATACAGTTTACCCTAACGTTGGTTTCGTAGGATGGGTAGAGCGAAGCGAAACCCATCAATTCGGGCATTGGACAGGCCACAAAAATCAAAACCGATGGGTTTCGCTTCGCTCTACCCATCCTACAGGAATTCATCCGCAGTGAGATCGAGGTCCGCACTTCCCAGCAAGAATTACCAACAAATTCTTCCTATAATCCATGCGGCCTGCGCAACTACTACAAGGTCACTGCCCTTGGTGCTTATGCAACCATGAGGTTTACGCTATGCTCCTAGCGCCATGCTCTCAAACTTTGATCCCGGCCAGTCTCCTGGCCGCCTTCTTTTTGCTCTCTATGTCCGTTTCACGAAGTATCGTGACCCGGTGCGCCTCCGGGGAGCCGCCCCCATGGATGTCGGAAATCGTGTCCGCGCTTTCCATGGCCATTTTCTCCACCAGTCGAAACATCTTGATCCTGTTTTCCACCGGTACCCCGTCAACGCCCTTGAGGTACTTCTTGAGCATGGGGCCGATCTCCGGATGCTCGAGGTCCCGATCCGAGGGCAGGTCCGCGACAAACCCGCCGCTCACATCCACCATGAGCCGGATTGCCTCTGCCATTTCTTTCCCCTCGTGGATCTTCGAAGCATTTGCGAGGACCGTGTCGATGAAGTAGGTGCCCGAGGGTTCTTTCTTTCCCTCGTAGGATGCTGCCAGGCAGCAGCCGTAAAGGGTCTCCGCCCTGTGGATCATATCGATGACTTTCTGCTTATGGTGCCCCGCCTTGGAAGTGCCGTTGTAATCCATCAATGTCAGGGCGGCCCCGATCATGCAGTCGATCTTCCCGGACTTGCACCCGCCGTGGCTCTGGCGGTGAAAAGAGGAAAACTTCACGACCATGTCCACGGCAAACTCGACCTCCCCGCACATGAATACCCTTTCCCACGGGACGAACACGTTGTTGAAAATGACGGTGGGGCAGTACTTGGAATAGAGCGTGTTGCCTACATCGCAGCCGTCCAGCTCACGCGAATCCAGGCTGGAGCGCCCGACCACGTGAACCAGCCCCGGCGCATCCTGCGGGACGGCAAATGCCACGGCGTAATCCTCATCCCCTTTTCTGAGGGCTCGAGTGGGGAGAGCAATGATCTCATGGGAAGAGAGGGAGCCGGTCTGGTGAGCCTTCGCCCCTCGAACCACAATCCCGTCGGAGCGGCGCTCCACGACGCGCAAATACATATCCGGGTCGGCCTGCTCCTTGGGGCCGAGGGACCTGTCCCCTTTGACGTCCGTCACAGCGGCATTCGCCGCCAGGTCGTTCTTCTGGACATTCTTGAGAAACTCCAGAAAGCGCTTGTTGTACCCGGTGCCGTATTTCTTGTCGATGTCATAGGTGACGATCGAGAGCGTGGAAAGGCAGTCGAGACCCGTGCACCGCTGGTGGCAGGTGCCCACCCAGTTGCCGAGTTTTCTGTTGACCTTGACCCTTGCCACCAGATCCTCGATGGAGGAAGGAGGAAGGGTGAAACGATTGACCGGTTCATTGATGAGAGGGCTCCTGGTGACGATGAGGTCCCTGCATTCCGGTACGGAGGCCAGCTCATAGGTGGCTGCGGTAGCCTCGATTCCCGCTCTCAGACGCGGATTATCGACAATGTTCGTGAGACGCTCGCCGAACATGTACACCTCAGGTTTCATCTTCCGCAATGACTCGATGTACTCTTCCCTTGTCTTTAAACCCATTCTGTTTGTTCCTCCTTGGTTCATGATCAATGATCAAGTATTCTGACATTCGTGTCTCTATGGTCTTCGTCTGGGACTGAAAGACGATATTCCTCCGATAGAACAGGAAGAGCCCGAACCGCAAAGACGCCAAGAGCGCCAAGAAAGACTCCGTCCTTCGTGCCTCTGGCAAGCCTTTCTCAGCGCCTTTGCGCCTCTGCGAGAGATTATTCTTTCAGAACCCCAGCGCTTCCTGTTCCTTCAGGATCTGCCTGAGACTCCCGAGCACCTGCTTCTTCACATTCTGGATGTGTTCTGAGAGCACCTTTTTTGCCCCTCTGAGATCCCGGGCCACCACGAGATCGAAGATCTCCTGGTGCTCCCTGTCCACAGCCTCCAGAGAGGAAAGGGGGAGGTAGTTTCCCCCGTACTTCAGAAACAGGAGATCGAAGATGTTTCGAAGCATGCGGAGCTGCGTTTCCTTTCCGGAGAGTGCGGCGAGGGCCAGGTGGAATTCCGTGTTCTTGAAGAGCCGCTCCTTCAGGTAGACTTCCCGGACTGCCGAGAGGTGTGCCTCCAGGGCACGCTTGAGCAACTCCTCCCCTTTACGGTCCAGCCGTTCGATGGCAGACGGCAGGAGCGAAGGCTCCAGGAGTTGCCGAAGCTCGTAAATCTCCTCCACCTCCTCGATGCTCGACGGCGCCACGCTGTAGCCGCGGTTGGGTTCATGGCGAACAAAACCCTGGATCTCCAGCCATTTCAGCGCCTGAATGATGGGGGTGGGACTCATCTCCAGCCGCTCGGCCAGCTCACGGTAGGCAATCTTCTGCCCGGGGGTGAGCTCCTTCTGATAGAGCATCCGCCTGAGTCCAGTGTATGCCTTTTGGCTGCTGTCCGACTGCATGGCCGGGTCATAAGCCCTTTTCGGTCCTTCCACGGATCACTTCCTGATTTAATATTTGATTACATTTTTAATTAAATTTTGTGGCATCCGTCAAGTTTTTTTGCTAAGAGGGGGCGAAGGGCTTCCGGACCGGAAGCCCTGCATCCCTTCAAAAGAGGTCTTCGGCCATGAGGTTATACGAACACGAGGCGGCGGATATTTTCGAGAGCGTGGGGATTCCTGTTCCCCGGCGGGGCGTTGTTCATAGTTCCGAGGAAGCGGTCGATCTGGCCGGCAGGATCGGGTACCCGGTCATGTTGAAATCCCAGGTCCTTGTCGGCGGGCGGGGACTTGCAGGCGGGATCAAGGCGGCTGCCTCGCCCGAAGAAGTCGAGGACCTGGCAAGAGCGCTTTTCAACCTGGAGATAAGGTCCCTGCCTGTCCGCAAGATTCTGGTCAGCGAAAAGGTGAACGCATCAAAGGAACTCTACGTGGGGATCGCCATCGACGGGTCTTCGGGCAAGCCGGTGGTGATCGCGAGCACCGAGGGGGGGGTTCAGATTGAACAAACCGCCAGGGAAAGGCCTGAGAAGGTTGCGCGCACGCATGTAAACCCTGACTTCGGCTTTCATGCCTACCAGGCGCGATCTCTGCTGCAGGGTCTGGGCTTTTCCCAGCGCGTGCTCATCTCCTGTTCCGATGTGCTTGTTCGCCTCTTCAACGTATTCACGCGTTGGGAGGCGCTCATTGCAGAAATCAACCCCCTGCTGGTCCTCCCCAATGAAGGAGTCCTGGCGGTAGATGCCCGCATGGAGGTAGACAACTCGGCCCTGCACCGCATCGCCCATCCGCTTCCGGAATATCTCGACCGTTTCGAGAACCCCATCGAGCGGAAAGGAAGGGAGATCGGGGTCACATATGTGGATCTCGACGGTGACATCGGACTCATATCCTCAGGGGCCGGCCTGGGCATGGCCACCATGGATATCATCGGGCAGAGGCTCCGGCCCGCCAATTTTCTGGAGACCGGAGGGGGCATTACGGAGAAGCTGCTCTACCAATGCATGGAGCTGGTGATGATGAAGCCGGACCTGAGGGCGCTCTTCATCAACGTGTATGGGGGCATAAACCCGATTCAAGAGGGGGCCCGCGGCGTGGTCCGCTATATCCGGGAGCACAATGTCACGCTGCCGGTCGTCGCAAAGGCTCTCGGAAATCGACAGGAAGAAACCTGGGAGATCCTCCGATCCGGGGGGGTGCATGTGGTAACCGAGACCGCTACGGAAGCAGCCGTGCAAAGGCTTTGCGACCTGCTGGACGGGGAGGACGGAAAAGCAAACAAATCTACTATCGATGTGGGGGCGGCTCATGGGCATTTTGCTGGATGACAAGACGCGGGTTATTGTTCAGGGAATCACAGGGAAAATAGGGGCGGTCCAGACCCGCTGGATGCTGGAGTACGGAACCCCTGTTGTCGCAGGAGTGACTCCCGGGAAGGGTGGCGCCTCCGTCGAAGGGGTCCCGGTATTCGACAGTGTGGAGCAAGCCGTAAAGGAGACCGGCGCCAACGCCTCGGTGTTTTTCGTGCCGGCCCCTTTTGTCCTGGATGCGTTTTATGAGACAGTGGATGCGGGCGTTCGTTTCATCGTGGTCGTGCCCGAGCATGTGCCTGTTCATGACGTCGTCAGGATGAGATCCTATGCCATGAAAAAGGGGGTCTATGCCCTCGGCCCGACCACCCCCGGCATCCTGGTCCCAGGCAAGGGGAAGATGGGGATTATGCCGGCATCGCTGTTTGCCCCCGGGAAAGTCGGCATCATCTCTCGCAGCGGCACGCTCAGTTATGAATTCGCGGGCATCCTTTCCGAGAGGCGAATCGGTCAGAGTGCCGTGGTAGGGATGGGCGCGGACCCCGTGATCCTCATGAACCTCACGGAGATCCTGAAATTCTTTGAGGAGGACGATGAAACCGAAGGGGTCATCATCGTCGGCGAGGTTGGAGGGGAGCAGGAGGAGCAGGCGGCGCAGTACATTGCGGAGAAGATGAAGAAGCCTGTGGCCGCCTATATCGCAGGGAAATTCTCTCCCCGGGGCAAGCGTATGGGCCATGCCGGGGCAATCATTCGGGGCACGGCCGGAACCGTGGAGGAAAAGGTGAAGGCCATGGCCGCCGCCGGAGTGGAGACGCTTCCCACCCCGGTGCACGTTCTGGATTGGGCCGAGAAGCACAACCTTCAGTGAACCGGCTCACATGAACCGCTTGGGGCAGCTTTGGCAGGCCCGGTCAGGGCGGCCGGAAGCAAGGCTCTCGCGAAACTGCCGATACTCGTCGCTTTCCCAGATTGCCAGGGGATCCCGTTCAAGCACGTTGCCGAACACGCGGCGACGGGGATCTGCGACCTCTGCGGGCACATTCACATAGACGCACGGCGATATCGAACCATCGGCCGAGACAAAGAGGGTGCGGCCGATGTTCTCCCGGCAGCTCGTGCCGTCGGCGGAGGAGTCGGGCAGTTCGTAGTGGAAGCCCAGGCCCATCCTCACCGCCTCTGCGGAAGTCTCACTGAGAATGGCCTCGGCCCGCTCGATCTTCTCGGGCTCCATAGGCCCGACCGCCTCGGCCTCAAGACCGGGCCCGGCGATGTAGTCCAGGGTGGAAATGATCGAAGCGTGCACTCCCAACCTTTTCATCAGCGCCGGCAGGCCGCGCACCGCCTCCATGTTGGAGGCCAGCATAAGATAGGCGAAGTGGATCTCCAGGTGCACGGCCATGTGCTTCTGCCTCACGGCCTGCAGCGTTGAGACCGCCTCGCAGACCCGGTCGAAATCGACACCGAGCCGCGAACGGTTGTTCTCGGCCTTGGCTCCGGCGAGCGAGAAGGCCACGATATCGATTCCGCTGTCGATGATCCGGAGGGCGATCGTCTCATCCATGCAGAGCCCGCAGGTGGTGGTGGAGACCTGACATCCGGCTCTTCGGGCAAGTCCGGCCATGTCGAAAAAGGCCGGATTGAGCAGGGGCTCGCCCCAGCCTTGAAGATGCACCCGGGCCGATCGCCGCATCAGGGGCCAGAGGCGCGAGAAGGTGGAGATCTCCATATCGCGTGAGCGCCATCGATCCCGCAGGGTGGTGTGGGGGCAGTAGATGCAGCGGCCAGGACAGCGCGAGGTGACTTCCACCTGGATGCAGTCAAGGGGTCTCCGCACTCCGAAAAGCGCCTCCTTCACGGTTTCCCAGAAGCCCGGCTCGCGGAACTCCTCCTTTCCTTCCTTCGCTTCTGTCGATCTTTTTTCGATACTCGACGTTTTTCGAGATCCCGTGTTCTGCATTCCCTGTTTCTTCTTCATGACCTCTTCCTCCGGAGCATGCCGCGCACTTTCGAGAAGACACCGAGCGAGCCCGGTTCCCAGCTCACCTCCACATAGGGCAGAAAAGGGGTTCCGCCCCACTTGCATTTGAAAAAGCGGATGGAGTCGCTTATCCCCAGCCCCAGGTTCATGCGCGTCTGGCCCCGCTCGTGCGCTTCCTCCAGGAGCCCGGAAAGCGTCAGATCTGCGCTGCCCGGTGGTGCGAGGGCCGGGTCCCGGAAGCAGAACATGAAAAAAGCGGTGGAGAGTGAACCGAATTCTCCTATGGCAAATGCGGCCAGCTTCCCATCCGATCGGCGGGCGGAGACGACCAGCGCCCCGGCAGAAGCTTCAACATAGTTTCCCATTTGCCGAAAGATGTGACGGGTGCCCGCCTCTAGAGTCCGTCCGTCCAGATAGCGTTGCGCAAGCGCCATGTGGTCATCCAGGAGCGCGCGGCCGCGATCGAGGGTCAACTCCCGGCCCGCCCGGCGCAGGAGGTTTCTCAGCTTGGGGCTCGGCGACGGAGGCAGCGTCAGGGCGAAATATTCATCTCTCCTCTCCAGAACGGAGGCCGGGGCCTGCGGCGGACGAGCCGGACCGATTACGGTCAAACGGCCGAGCCCCGGCGTCTTGAGGGCCTGTTCGACGGCATCGGCCATTGCGCCTTCGTCGCGGGGATCGTGCAGGGGATATCCCACCAGGACCGTGGACTCCTCGGATACGTAACCCACACATGATTCAAACAGTCTCGGCTTCGATCCTGCCACGGCGCAGACATAGTCCGGCACCTGCTCGGGCACGGCGGCCTCGGCGGTAAAGCGGGCAAATCGGTCCGGCCCGATCATCGTCCCCTCCTGACGCTGAACCCGGCCTCGGCCAGCATGGTGCATAGATTAATCATATGGGCCGAACCCACGAACACCGCACAGCGCCCCTGTTCGATGAAAGGGCGCATGCGTTCCAGAAACCTGGCGTCCCTCCGGCCGATGACGAGCTCGGTGCGGGTCGGGAATTCCAGGCTGGTGCCGAACATGTTCTCTACATCCCCCTTGAGGTAGGCGCGAATGTTGCGTTCGATGTAGCGGTTCCACTTGCGGCACTGCCGGAGAAAGTTCAGAATCCGGCTGATGGAGATGCCCTCCAGAGTTTCGATTTGTTCCGGGATGCTCTCCATGCAGTGCACCGACTTGCCCATTTCGTGCGCAAGGCCCCAGGCCTCGAGGTCCACGGATTGGGTCCAGCCCTTGCGTGCGAGAAAGCTGCTCCACAGGGAGAAAAAGGCCATCCATGGCCGGGTCTGGGAGAGAAGGGCGCGAACGTCCGGAGGATTGGGGTATTCAAGGCCCATCAGCCCGGCCCAGAAGCCTCTTGGTCCGCAGACCACCCGCTCCAGGGTCCGGATCTCCTGTTCGGAGAGCGAGTCCATGATTGGAGGGCGCCTTTCAGGGGCAGTGTCGCGCCCGGCCCTGGAGACCTGTGCCAGGCTCTCCGGGTCGAGAGGGCCTTCGAAGAGAACCGTGTCGACCTTTTCGAAGAGATCCCGAAAGGAACGCTCGAAGCTGTAGCAGAAAAAGTGCGCCGTGCCGCCGATCCAGGAGCGGCGGCCGCCCTTCTCGAGTTCCCAAAGCATTGCGAACTTGCGCTGCCGGGGCAGGCTTGCCATGAACTCCCTCTTGGACATGGGTTCCCGGGGCATGGAGACCAGGGTGCGCATGAATCCGCTCACGGCATCGCGCAACTGGGGTTCTGCCTGCCATTCAGCCATCTCATAGGGAACCCCCGGAGATGCCCCCCATTTGGTCTTGAATCGGCGGATGGACTCGTTCACCCCGAGCCCCAGGTGCAGGAATTCCTTGCCCTCTTTCCGGGCGATGCCGATCATCTCCCGGAAAAGCAGGTCCGAGGCATGGGGGGTGTAATGAATGCGGGAGTGTGCGCCGATCAGATAGCTCGTAAAACGTCGTGGCGCCGAGTCCAGAAGCAGGCAGGCGGCCAGGTTGCCGTTCCGGTCCCAAGCGTTCAGGAGCGAAAGGCCGGGAGCGCTTTGAAGCACCGCTTCAGTCCGGGCGAAGAGCTCGCGCACGTTAGCCGGCAGCGGGACCCGGGCCACAAATTCCGCCCAGAGCCTCCGATGAGCAGGCGTGAAGGCGGTGCTTCGCTCCACTATGAGCACGTCGGCGGCCCGTTCCGCCGACCGCTCCAACCGGCCGGGGACGGAGCCATTGGCCGGCAGAACATAATATTGATCACGGTCCCGGCGAAAACCCTGCAGCCGTTCGGGAAGGGCCGGGCAAATGGCCCAGCAATCCCTGGCGCGGATGCGACGCAGCGCCCCGGCGAGCGCTTCTTCGAACCCCTCGGGAGTGTACCCGCCTTCCAGCGGATAGCCCACGGCCAGCAGCCACTCCTCTGCCGCTATGAAGAGGTAGGCCCCTTCCAGAAACGGCTCACCGCCAGACATGGCGGCCATAAAAGCGGCTGAATGCTCGGGAACCGTTGCCTTCTCGAGGATCGTGCTGATATCGACAGGAGACAAAGGAAGCGTCCCTCATATCAAGGTGCATCAATTTAACGATAGCCTTCTACATGCATATTAGTACCACTTGTCGAGCGCCATTCCAACAGCCACAGATTCATGCCAGACCATTGGCTCGAGAGGCGGTTCCTCGTGCGCCACAAAAACAGCAGGTGAAAAGGGTTTACCGGAGTTGCAAATGAGGCCCCATTCGTGCAATCCTGCCGGGACTTTGTTCGATGCACTGGAGGGGAGGCGGGGGATATTATGGGAAGATCAGTCAAGTTGATGTTGTTGTTTGTGAATGTTGCTTTTTGGTTGTTTTCATTGCCTGCTGCGACCTCCGCATCGGAAACGGATTGTAAGGAATTCATCGAAACGCGTTCCGCAAAGCAGTTGTCAAAAGAACTGGGAAAACCGGTAAGATGGGTGGTGGGAAATTACAAAATCAACCTCTTTGACAGGGAGACCGGCAAAAAGAAGGGAAAAGTGGTCGGGAAACTCATCCCGGGCTGCCGCGCACAGGTACTGAAGACCGGTGCGGATGATTACCAGGTCAAGAGCCCGCTCGACGGGTCGGTCGGCTGGATCAACAGAAAAGAGGTTCGACACATTTTGCTGCTCGATTCAAAAACATTCAAACCCTGCAGATGACAAGGCTCAATACCCGTTTACTGCCAAGATCGCGCTGCCATACACTGGCCGCCTGAAACTCATGTTTGTCGGAACGCCAGGTCATGCCCGGCTGTTATGACAGGGGATGCCCTTGAGTATAATGGATCTAACGAAAGAACCGGGCGGGAACGAATCAGTCCAAGGCGGTTCCCTGATTGCTGCTGCGGTCGGGCCGGAGGAGGATCGCCTTTTCACCTCGAACTTCGTCCTCTCATCGCTGGCCAACTTCGCCAATGCCTTAAGCAGTCAGATGCTGGTAGCCATCTTGCCTGTATATGTCATAACCCTGGGAGGGGGCCAGGCCGATGCCGGCCTGGTGAGCGGCGCCCTTGCCATATCGGCCCTGCTGTTTCGTCCTCTACTGGGTTGGCTGACCGATGCCTGGCGCCGCCGCCCCGTGGTCCTGATCGGCACCTCCTTCTACGGGTTTGCGAACATTGTCTACCTCTTAGCCGGTTCGATCCCCCTCCTGGTGCTTGGAAGACTCGTTCAAGGTTTCGGGTTGAGCTGCTACACAACGGCGTCCAACGCCTTTGTCGCAGACATCGCACCGGTCAAAAGGAGGGCCGAGGCCGTAGGAATCTTCTCTGCAGCACAGGCTGTCGGCCTGATCATCGGGCCGGTTGTCGGTTTCATGCTCGTAAGGTCGATCGGTTTCCAGCGCCTGTTCTACTTCAATGGAGGGCTGACCATCATCGCCTTCTCCCTGTTGATCTTCACACGAGAGCGGCGGCAGCCGTGGAGAATCAAGCGCCGGCGCTGGTCTCCCCGCACCGGCATCGTGGCCCTCGATGCACTGCCGGTTGCCTGGATGGCTCTCTGCATGGGAGTCGGCCTGGGGGCGGTTCACTCGTTCATCGCGATTTTCGCCACCTCGCGCGGCATCCAGAACCCAGGATTCTACTTCATGGTTCAGGCTGTCGCTCTGCTGGTCTCCAGGACGTTCGCCGGCCGTTTGGCCGACCGCCACGGCCGCGCCATCGTCATCATCCCCGGCTGTATATTGATGGCAGCCGCCCTGGCAATGCTGCCGCTGGCCCACGGCTTCCCTTGTTTCATTATCTCGGCCTCACTCTTCGGAATCGGGTTCGGCTCGGCTCAGCCCACAACCATGGCCCTGCTCATAGACCGGATTCGACCGGAGCAGCGCGGCCTCGCCACGAGCACCTATTTCACGGGATTCGACGTGGGCTTCATCATAGGCACCGTTCTGCTGGGAGCGGTGAGCGAACACTGGGGTTTCGCGGTGATGTGGCCGATTGCGGCAGCTTGCACCCTGCTTTGTCTGGCAGGCATCATGGCAGACCGCCGCCGCAGCTCAACCGCGCAATAGCAATCCATCACTACTCGAAGAGAACACGGTTTGCCGCATTAAAAGACAACCCAGGAGTGGCAAGTTGCCAGTCTGATATCATCCGCAGATTGCTCCAGGATTCTCATCGTAGGTGTCCTTCTTGAGGTTCATTCCGGAGTGCGCCCACGCAAACCTTGATCAAGAGGTGGCCGTATCAATCAACATGAGCTCGAACTACGAACCGGGCTGATATATCTCGGGGATACAGCAACCGCTGAAGGCTGCATCAGAACTTGAGCTGATGGCAAGCTGTACATGCAACTGCAGTCGTTAAATGGCAAACCTCGCCTGAATCTTAGAAACTGAAGGGCATCCCTGCAGTTTGTGAAGAACGTCCACCAGACTCACTATTTGAGAAGGCAGGAATTCTCTTGACGTGAGGTCTTGCATTTTATACCGCGATCCGGTATAGTGGTACTCAGGAAAGAACATGGGCATACGAAGCTTCAGAAACAAGGGGACGGAAGACATCAACTACGGGAGGACTTCAGGAGACAGCCTCAGGACTCTTCCAAAGGAGCTTCACCGAAAGGCTCAGGTAAAGTTGGCCCGTGTGGGTGCGGCAACATCAATCCAAGATCTTCGGGAAATCAGAGGTAACCGCCTAGAAAGCCTCAAAGGTGACAGAAAAGGTCAATTTAGCATTCGGATCAATGATCGGTATCGAGTCTGTTTCAGGTGGAAAGACGAAAATGCCTTTGATGTAGAAATCGTCGACTATCACTAGCGAAGGAGAGATAACCATGAACAACAAGTCGCACTTGACGCCCGTTCATCCGGGCGAGGTGCTGAAGGACGAATTGGAAGAGATAGGAATGACTCAGACTGCATTAGCTAACCACATTGGTGTTTTGCCAAAGACAGTCAATGAAATATGCCGGGGCAAACGAGGAATCAGTGCAGACATGGCAATGAAACTCTCAAAGGCGCTGGGGGGGAGGCCTCAATTCTGGCTCAATTTGCAGAATAACTGGGAGCTAAGTCAGTTGGACGACGCGGCTTTTGAAGGAATCGAGCGTGTTGGCTCCGATCTACCGCGATACGAGAGATAGCAGATCGGTCTCTCTCGCCTCCTCATAGCTTGGAGGAGCGACTGAACCTTGCCATTCTCCTGATTGATTCTCGCGTCACCGTCACAAGAATCTGTTTCTGGATACTGGCGGGATCTCTTTGCAGATATCTGCTTTCTTCACAGGAATGGGAGTATGGGTGATACCTGGGTTGGGGTTAAAGTTTATAGCTTTCATCTTTGGCGAACAGAAGGTTCTTTCATTATCCTCCCCTAGTCGGAGGCACCGGCTGGTCCTCTGGAAGCTTGACATAGGCGGCTGCTTGCTCTCAAATAGAACTACTCTAAATAAGGAGGGGTAGAGATTGAGTGCATGGCCACCGTAGATTAAGACGTGTTCTGCATCGGCTTCATTCCGTATAACCGAGAGGGGGCAAGAAACCCCCTTTCTCATTCGAACCGGTTCCATCCGAAAGAGATCATCTGTAAGATGCCGCTGTTGCTGTAGAGGAGGAATGATGAGACTCTATCTTATGCAACATGGCAGGCCCGTGGCCAAGGAGGAGAACCGCGATCGTCCATTGTCGGATCAGGGGAAAAGGGAAGAAACTTGGACAGCAAATCTGCGATTTCAAGATTGTTCAGATCCGAGAATGGAATTGTTTCCTTCAACAGGCAAAGTAACGATGAAGATCGATCCTTTTCCCGGGGTGCTCTTGGCGGTGATCGTTCCGCGATGATGCTCAATTACCTTCGAGCAGATGGCCAGCCCCATCCCCACGCCCACGTATTTGTCCTTGCCGTGGAGACGATGAAAAGGCTTGAAGATGCTCTCCAGGTATTTTTCTTCAAAGCCGATCCCATTGTCATTGAAGGATATGTGGCATTCGCGGCCTTGCGAGCTGCATTCGGCGTGGATTTTAATTATGGGCTGAATGCCCTCCCTGCTAAATTTCAGTCCGTTCTCGAGAAGATTTTGGAAGAGCTGTCTCATCTGCCCGGCGTCTGCTTCGATCTCAGGCAAGTCCCCGATCTCTACCAATGCTCCCGCATCGCGGATCTGGAGTTCCAAATCCGCAACCACGTCTCTGGCAATCTCGTTCAAGTCGACCCGGCCGAAGGCTTCGACCCTGGAGGTCAAGAGTGAGTATTTCGTGAGGGATTGAAGCACATCCCGCATCCTCGTAGCGGTCTCGTGCAACCGTTTAATGTAATCGCGTCCCTGCTCGTTTACCGAACCGAAGTATTTGGTGGCGAGTAAGTCACTGAACGTCTGGATCTTCCTCAAGGGTTCCTGGAGATCATGAGCCGCAACGAAGGTGAAGTTCTGCAATTCCTCGTTTCTCCGCTCGAGCTCGGCCGTTCGTTCCTGTACAAGGAGCTCCAGTTCGTCATGAGATCTCTTGAGGACCTCCTCCGCACGTTTTCGGTCCGTGATGTCGCGGTCGATTCCGCGGTAACCCAGGAGATTCCCCTGTCCATCCAGCCTGGGCACACCGCTGGTTTCGAGAACCACCCGGCGGCCGTCCTTCCCGATGTTCACATTCTCAAGGCCGATGAACGCTTTGCGCTCCTTGGCCATCCCGGAAAACTCCGCCCAGGTACGGACTGATTCGTCCGGGGGCATGAACTCGAACGGTTTTCGACCGAGGACTTCTTCCGGTTCGTAGCCGAGAAGATCGCGTACCCGTGGACTCGCGTATGTGTAGACGCCATCGGCGTCCGTCTCCCAGATCCAGTCGCTCGTGGTTTCGACGAGCGAGCGGAACTTCTCCTCGCTCTCTCGCAGCGCCTCCTCCACCCGCTTGCGCTCGGTGATGTCGGAGAGAATGCCCTGAAAACCGACGATCTCCTTCCCTTCATAAAGTGGACTGCTGTGTGTCTTTACCCAACGGATCTGGCCAGTTTTTGTCATCACCCGGTATTCATTCTGGACAACGGCAGCCTCAGATATTATCTTTTGACCGTTTTGATAAAGCTTCGGCAGATCATCCTTAAAAATTATTCTTTGGATAGGCTGACCAGTGATCTCGGACTCCCGGTGCCCGGTTATGGATTCAATAGAAGCGCTGACAAAGGTGACCCGGCCCTCCAAATCCACTGTGTACAACACTTCCTTCATGTTTGTGATGAGATCACGGAACTTCTTCTCACTGGCCTTGAGCGCTTCCTCGGCCTGCTTGCGCTCGGTGATATCCCAGAACGACCCCTGCACTGCAACAACATCACCCTCTTCAAACAGAGGGCGGGTAAATGTCTGCATCCAAAGGATGCTGCCGTTCTTATGCCGGAGCCGATATTCGTTGCTGATTATTCCTTTCTCTGAGACAGCATGCCCGATGTTTTTCAATGCCGGGCTGAAGTCTTCTTCATAAATGAATTCCCGGATATTATGACCAATCATTTCCGACTGCTCATAACCAATCAACCGCGTTGCAGAAGGGGTGATAAATAGAAGCTTGCCGGTTTGATCAACGATGAAAACAACATCGCTCATGTTCTCCACAATGGCGCGGTACTTCTGCTCGCTCTTCCGCAGCGCCTGCTCCCTGGAGCGGACCTTCTCGGTCATGTCATTGAAGGCTTCGGCAAGGTTCCTGATCTCGCGGGGGCCATGAACCGTTTCAATTTTCTCCACCTCTCCCTGTCCGAGCGCAGCGGCGTGATCGTGCAGCCTGCGAATCGACGTGGAAATCGGGCGGGACAAAATTACCGCGGCCCCAAATGCCGCGAGTGTAAGAAGCAACATGAAACCGGCGTGTGGCAGCAGCATTCCCAGAATTCCCTGGATGATATCCCCCTCAGCGCGGCTCGCAGCAGCAACCCAGTTGATGAAAGGAATAGGGACAAAAGCAACCAGCCTTCTTTCACCTCCTGACCCGTATACCTCGGCTGTAGCTTCTTTTCCATTAAGAGCATCCTGGATTGCCGGAAAGCGTTTGAGCCAGTTCCTCTGCTCGGGTGACAGCATCGTGGCAGGGTATCTGTAGACATGCGTTCCATTACTATCGATGAGGCTGATCCCCGCGTCTTTAAATCTTTGAACAGCCAGAAAGGAGTCCAGCTTATCCACAACACAGACGCAACTTATGATTCCGAGGAGATCGCCCCTGGAGTCCCGAATCCCTCTGCCAATCGCAAAAACCTTCTCTCCCGTGTATGGAGAAACATGAAGACCGCTGACACCATGCTCCTCCCCGGACGCAATTTTCGGAAATAGATGCAGTCCCGTGTTCTCACGGTTCTCTAGCGCCGGGATGCTGGTCACAAGGTTTACGCCCGCAGGGCTGCTCCATGTAAAAGACGCGAGAACCGGATTTTTCTCATCTGCCGCCCGTAGAAGCCTTCGGAGAGAGTCGTTGGAAGGAGGAGGGGAAGCTGTGGCCGCCAAGCCGATGGTGAGTTGAATATGAAGAACGTCCTTTATAAATGCATCAAACGTTTTGGAGACGGTCCGGGCGAGTTCGAGATTCGCATGCATCTCGGCATCCTTGCTCTCCCGGTACCATTTGTAAAAAGTGAAAGCTTGTAGAAGTAAAACCGAGACAAAAACAACGATGAGGAGGAAGAAGACCCTCTTCCTGATCCCCATTTCAGACCGGAGGCTGAATGGATTGTTCATAAGCGCCTCTCGGAACGGGAAAACAAATTGCAGGTTCCTGCACTTGATGGAAATGAATGAACAATATCCGCTATCGCACTCAGACGGCCGTTAATAAATCGAGATCCATAAGAATGAGTATCTCATCCTACCCTCCAGAGAGGACTAGAGGCAAGCATTACTAAGAAAGAGAAGATTTCTATATTCTTTCAACCGGGCACTATAAGACGCTTCCTGATTGGGTTGGGCACAAGGGTTTGAGGTGAATATGCCGCACAAGTATTGCAGGCAGACCTCCTCCTCACGTAAGATGGACTCCAATGACGGTGTAAAAGATGCCGCTGTTGGTGTCGAGGAGGAATGATGAGACTCTATCTTATGCAGCATGGCAGGCCCGTGGCCAAAGAGGAAAACCCCGATCGTCCATTGTCGGATCATGGGAAAAGGGATGTGGAGAGGGTGGCGGGCTTTCTCCATGAACTTGGCGTCCAATTTGAGGAGGCCTTTCACAGCGGAAAGACGCGCGCCCGACAGACCGCGGAAAGCATGATCTCCAAGCTGAGTCCCGGCCTGGCTCTCGCGCAAAGGGAGGGACTCTCTCCCTTGGACGATGTAAGGAACATCGCCGAGTATGCCAAATCCGTAAGGAAAGATCTGTTGATCGTCGGACATCTGCCTCATCTCGGTAAACTCGCCTCCCTCTTGATTACCGGCAGCGAGTCGGTTCCGGTTGTCAGGTTTCAGCAGGGGGGAGTGGTCTGTCTCGAGAAGGATACGGATGGAGTCTGGTCGATAGTCTGGATGCTCGTCCCTGAGATTCTGTGAAGGGGGTGCATTGGAAATTGAAAGGGTGTCTGCCGGGGCCACCCCCGGCAGACAAGAAAGATTCCCTTTCACTCTTTTCAGATCTCTCTGTGACAAACATGTTTCCCGGCAGGGTCCCTCGTGTTACTTGACCAGGCCGGGCAACATGGCTGCAATTCCTAGTCCTGGTACGCCGACTGGATTTTCCTGGCCTTTTGCTGTTCCTTCCAGGACTGCGTTCGTTCTTTCAGGAACTTGACCCAGCTGTCGACATCTTCGGCCTTGTGGCCTTTGGAAACCATATCTTTTTTGTATTTGTCGAACACCGGCTCTACCGCCTTTACCCACTTGGCGCTCTCGGCCTCTGCCAGGGGCAGGATCTCGCCGCCCTGGCTCAGGAAGAACTCCCGGCCTTCGATTTCGATTTCATTCCATGACCGCGCCCACTCTTCATTGAACTCCTTTGAGAAATCCATGATCAGCTTTTTCATATCCGCAGGGAGACTGTTGAATTTGTTCTTGTTCATGACCACGTAGAAAACATTGACCATCGAGACGTTCACGGATGCGGTGGTGAACTTCAAGAGCTCCCCGAACTTGAAGCCCTTCATCATCTCGAAGTTTCCGAGATTGCCGTCGAGGACCCCTCTTCTCAGGGCTTCGTAGACATCCACGATCTCCAAAGGCATGGGTGTGGCGCCAAACGCCGCCGTGACGTCCGCGATCCTGCCCTGCGCCCTGACCTTAAGGCCCTTGAGATCTTCCAGGGTCTTCACCGGCTTCTTGAGCGTCTGCGGGACGCAGAGAGGGCTGGAGCTGATCATGAGGAGCTGGTAGGCATCCCATTCCTTTGGTTTGAATTTTTCTGTGAAGTCGATCATGGCATGGGCTCCCACCCAGGGGCTGGGGAACCCCACCGGCAATTCCATGACCTCGGAGACCGGGAACCGGCCTGCGGAGTAAGAGATGTGGGAGAGGCCGATATCGGCGACTCCTGTCTGGACCCCGCTCGCCATTTTCAGCATGGAGAGAAGGGTCCCGCCCCCAAGGTGAGTGATCTCCAGTTTCCCGTTGCTTTTGGCCGCCAGTTCTTTGGAAAACTTCTCCATCATGGCGGTGTTTCTGTGCATGGGGGGAAAGCCGCTGGCGAATTTGAGCTTGATCGTATCCGCCGCATTGGCGAAAGAGCAGGCGCCGAGCATCAGCGAAAAACCAACGGTCATCAGTGCTTTTTTACTTATCATCTATGGTGCCTCCTTGTGCTTTGTTTTTTTGTTCCTAACCACGCTTCACTTTACCTGCAGCGAGCCTAGTTCATGTTGAAGAACAGCGAAGGGAGCCAGAGGGCGAGTTGCGGAAAGAGAAGGAGCAGCCCCCATACGACGACGAGAGAGATCAGGAATGGGGCCACCCCCCTGTATATGCGCCCCATGGGCTCCTTTGTGATATTTTTTACCACGAAGACACAGATCGCCACCGGAGGGATCACCACGCCGATCATGACGACAACGCCGATGACTATCCCGAACCAGATCGGGTTGAACCCGAGTTTTATGACTGCGGGGTAGAAGATGGGAGTAGCCAGGATCATGAATGCCATATCGTCGATGAACGACCCCCCGAACTCGTAGATCAGACAAATGAAGAACAGGATCAAATACCGATTGACGGGCAGACTTACGACCCAGTCCGCCGTTGCCTGCGGGATGCCGGTGACGGCGATGAAATGGCCGAGGATCGTGGAACCTGCGATCAGCATAAGGAGCATCCCCGCGGTGCGCAGGGCTTCTATCAGGGATTTTGAGTACGTCTTTAACCTCATGCCGCCCGTGATGATGGCCAGACACAGAATCGCGAACGTTCCCACTGCCCCGGCTTCGGAAGGGGTGAAATATCCCAGCATGATCCCCCCGATGACCATGACGAAGACCAGCGCCACCCAGATCACCTCGGGCAACGTGCGGATGCGTTCGCTCCAACTGGACCTCTCGGACAGGGGCGCGAGCTTGGGGTTGATTTTCGCCCATCCATAGATGATTCCGAGGAAGAAGAGCGCGATGATCAGCCCCGGAATCATCCCTGCGAGAAAGAGCTGCCCAATGGACTGCTCGGTGAGCATGCCGAAGATAATGAGAACAACGCTGGGAGGGATAATTACCCCCAGGGTGCCCACCGTTGCCACGATGCCGGTGGAGAGTCTCCTGTCATACCCGTACCGATCCATTTCCGGGATAGAAACGCTTGCGAAGGTGGCCGAGGTGGCGGCCGATGAGCCGCAGATGGCCTTGAACCCCGTCGCCCCCATGACAGTGGCCATGGCCAGACCGCCGGGGACATGGCCGATGAATTTGTGAGCGGCACTGTAGAGTTTTACTGCAATGCCCGCATTGAATCCGATCTGGCCCATGAGAATGAACAGGGGGAAGACCGTGTATCCATAATTGCTGAAGACATCAAAAAGATCCCTGGCCAGAAGACTCGTGGCGGATGAGAAACCGTTCAGGTAACCGAAACCCACAAACCCGATCAGGGCCATGGCGAATCCGAGTTCGATCCCTGTTGCGAAAAGCAGCAGCAGGACCAGGAGAGCGACTATGCCTACCATCACTTCAGTCATGGCTCACCCTCCAGATCTTCACAATGTCATGCACAAAGACAAAACACTCGAGAAAGCAGCAGACTCCGATCGCATACGGGAGCGGGTAGTAGGGCAACCTTATGGTGGGCGTGACGTCTCCGGATGTGTGTAACTCGTTTCCCAGCCCGAAGAGATGGTATCCCGCAAAAATAAAGAGGATTATGCAGAGAACCCGGGTGAAGGTGTTCATGATGGCCTGGTTTCTGGGAGAGAATTTCTCCAGAACAAACTCCATCTGCACATGCGCCCGATCCAGGGAAACCCTGGGGATGCCCAACCCTATGACCAGAGTGAGGGACAAGCTCACGATCTCGTACGTCCCGATAACAGGGTGACCGCCGGCCCGCCCGAGTACATCGGCTACCGTCAGGCACATCATAAAAGTCAGGGCCACTGCCCCGATGCCGTTCAGAAACTTGGTGAACTTTTCAAAAACCGTAAACAGACCTTCCATGGCATATCCTTTTTCTCAAGTTTTCGTGAACGCTCTCTCCATCCCCCGGAGGACGACTCTTCCTGCACATTCTCTGCGCCTCCGCCGGGATGATTGTCTATATGCTGAAACATCTATTCCTTTCGTCTCGTGCCTATGACTCCATCCTCCCGCACCTCTCTAAACATTGCCGGCCATTTGCTCCATGGCTGAGGATTCCGCTTCGAAAGGGACAGCCAGATTTAAACCGCCGCTCTCCAAGGTGACCTGTATCGGGCCGGCTTTCTGAAAAACCTTGATCATGGCCTGGTTGGAGGAGAGAACGTAGGCGGTGAATCCATGAATGCCGCGCCGGCGCGCCGCCCCGGTCAACAGCTTGAGCATGAACGAGGCAATCCCGAGACCGTGGTAAGATTCATCAACGAAGAAGGCTACCTCGGCGAAAGCGCCGTCTTTGCTTTTGACGTAGCGGGCCTCGGCGATGATCCTGCCATGTCCGGGATCACCGATCAGGCCGACGATAGAAATGTTCTGCCGGTAATCCACGTTGACGTATTCCTGCACGAGTGAATGGGGCATAACCTTGACGTGTGTAAAATAGCGGTAATAGACCGCCTGCTCGGAAAACCGATAAAAGAAGCGGCGCATTTCTTCCTCATCCGAAGGCCGGATGGCCCGGAACCGGACGTGCACATTCTTGAAAGTGTGTTCGGTGGTCACGTCCTCCGGATAGATATGGGCGCTGTCCGCGATAAAAATCTGATCGCGGTAAAGGATGTTCTCGGCCTTGGCCTGGGCCACCAATTCGGATCGGAAATCCGGGTGAGCGATGTCGATCAAAGCCTGGGCCCGTTCCCGGAGTGTCCGACCGCGCAGATTGGCCACGCCGTATTCGGTGGCGACCATGTCCACAGATTCCCAGAGGGTGAAGAGATTGGGCAGGTCCTGGATCGACAGCCGGATGTTACTCTGGCCATGCCGGTTCCGGCTGGGCAGGGCGAATATGGTCCGCCCGCGTCGAGAAACTTGGGCGGCATTGACCATGTCGACCAGGTCGCTTGGGCTGGTTGCCAGGATGCCGGGGCCGAACAGGGGGGCGATGCGTCCGGACAGGTCGATCTTGCGGGCGGGGATGGCGGCGATGAACTTTTCGTTCTGACCCATCTGGAGCGGGTCCCAGATCTTGTCCATTTCCTGGAACTCCACCAGAGGATTCCGATCCAGCCATGCATAGAGGGCTGCCGAGCCCACGGCGTAAGAGGTAATGGATTTGCCTGGACAGATCGCCTTTTTCCGGTTGGTGACCGCGCCGCTTTGAACAAGATCCATAAGGGCATCCGTAAAGAACGGCGAGTGGACGCCCAGGTCTCGTTTATCCCTCAATTGGAGGCTGAGCGCCTCATAGAAGGATCCAACCGAAAAGAACGTGCAACTGCCGTCATCGATCACAGAAGCCACGTTGGCCGCCAGTTCTTCAAAGAGCGGTTGCACAGGCCAGCGGTCGAGGTAGTATGGCGGCTTTTTGGATTCGACCAGGTAATCGAAGTCGGAAACCGAAACGGCGGTGTCGCCAAATGTCCGCGGGATAAAAGGGTTGATTTCGCCGACCACCAGCGGAGCCTGTTTCATGGCCTTTCGCGCGACGTCGACCGCAATTCCCAAGCTGCAGTATCCATCCTCGTCAGGCGGCGTAATCTGAATCATGGCCGCGTCGATTGCCACCATGCCCGACCTGATCAAGGCGGGTATGGTGGAAAACCGGCTAGGAATGAGGTCCACCCTCCCCGAGGTGATGGCCCCGCTGGCGACCCAGCCGGAATAGAAGGTCTTGAGCCTGTATTTTCGCAGGGAAAGCTGCTCCTGAGAAACGGCCTGCCCAAGGCTGAGCACCTGGAACAATTCCAGGTCCTGCAGGTTGCCGTCTTCGCGGGCCATGAGACTCTCCACCAGGGTTCGGGGCTCGGCCATTCCGGTGCTCAGGAAGATCCGCATACCGGGCCGGATTCGCTGCCATACCTCTTCCGGCGGCACCAACCGGCTCCGCCAGTCCTGATGATTTTGACTGGACATCACCCAATTCCTTTTCCTCATGCCGAAAACCTTCAGGTGCTCTCAGCAACCTGTTCGTGTCGCGTCTCAGAAATAGGTTTGATGAAGCCTCCATCCCTTTCCTCCAACTTTATGGAGAAGGTCAGGTGGGGTTGCCAGGTGCACTATTTCGATGAGCTTCCTGACACGACACTAGGATGCCAGTCTGAGCTTTTGAATTGCCTGCCCATTGCCAAAATGGCTGAAAACGTTTTGATTGTTCAGCATCATTCTTTCCGGCTTGAAAATGGCAGGATCCATGGTCTTCAAATTTTCGGCGATTACAGGTGTAAATTCCATTTGTGCCAGGATATCTTTCTGCAGATCGATACCCGGAGCGATTTCGGTCAGAACCATCTTTCTGTTCTCCAGTTTTAAAACAGCCCTTTCGGTGACAAAAAGCACCTGCTGCCCCTTTTGGGTGGCGAATTCGCCGCTGAAGCTGACCTGCGCCACCTGATTTCTGAATTTCTTGTTGCTGCCTTCCTTGAGGATCGTAAGTTTTCCGTTTTTTGCATCGACGAGGATTTCACCGTTGGTAAAGGTGCCGCAGAAAACCATTATTTTCGCATTTTGCGAGATGTCGATAAAACCCCCGCTGCCGGTAATTCTCTTACCGAGCCTGCTTACATTGACATTTCCCAGTGGATCGGCTTCACCCATCCCCAGAAATGCCATATCCAAACCGCCCCCATGGTAGAAGTCAAATTGGGAAGGCATGCTCATGATGCAATCGGGGTTCCAGGCCGCGCCGAAGATTATGCCCTTGGTCGGCACGCCTCCGACAACGCCCATCTCGATACTGAAGGTGAAGTCGTCGAGGATTCCTTCTTCGGCAGCGATATTGGAAACCCCGTCCGCGATGCCGATTCCCAGATTGACAACCGCACCGGGCCTCAGTTCCAGAGCCGCCCGCCGGGCAACAAATTTCCGAATGCCGAATTCGAGTCTGGTGATCGAATCCATGGGAACTTTATTGATGCCGCAAATGGAAGGGTTGTACTCCCCCTCTGATGTCTGCCATTGAAGGGGATCTTGAACCACCGCGTTGACCATATGCCCGGGCACCCGGACCAGCCGCGGATTCAGCGTTCCTCTCCTGACGATGCGCTTGACCTGTGCGATGACGATCCCTCCGCTGTTGTAGGCTGCCTGCGCCGACGACAGGATATGCAGGTCGAGCCCTTCCAGTTCAACGGAGATATTCCCGTCTTCATCGGCTGTAGTACCCCGGACGATGGACACATTGATTGGAAAGGATTTGTAGAAGAGCATCTCGCGGCCCTGGAAATTGACCAGTTCAACCAGGGGCTCCTGCGCTCTCTTGTTCATCCGCCCGCCGTCAAGACGTGGATCGATAAAGGTATGCAAGCCGACAGTGGTCAGGAGCCCAGGCCTGCCTGCGGCGATTTCGCGGGTGAGCAGCGCCAAAACTCCCTGGGGAAGGTTGTAAGCCTCGATTTCCTCATCCAGCGCCAGTTGGCTCATTTTCTTGGACCAAAGCCAATGGCCGCCGACAACTCTCTTGACCAGACCCTTGTGGGCAAACCTGCCGACGCCGGTTTCGTTGCCGCTTCCGACGCCTGTCACATGCATGATCGTGAGGTTATTGGGTTCACCTGTGTCGAGAAATTTCTTTTCGATACCCTTATAGATGAGATCCGCATCCATAAATCCACCGCCGGATGCCGCGATGTTAATCGTGTCGTTGTTCTTGATTAAGCTTAACGCTTGATCGAGTGAGCAGAGCTTGTCCATGAAAAAACCTCCAGGGTCACATGCTGAAATTTGAACAAGAGTGGGTTCCAAGAACACCGACTTCTCTCACACCTCTCTTGTCAAGATGCGTGCCATTCTCACAGGAGCGGCCGCGGAAGGGACAGGTGGTAAAATTGCGAAGTCATCCGGAGGGCTTCCGATTCTTGTCGCATATCGTGCGAAGCTTTTTTCGTGAGAAGAACTCGAAAATGTCATCTCAAGGGTGACACCCCTTATATCCTTCACGTAGACATCTCCGGAATACCTGCTCCAATTTCTCTCATTTGAAGGTTTGGGCATGGGAGTCTTTTTTCAAAGCGAGGAGCGCTTGGGAAAGCGCATGCGGAAAGGGGGAACAAGGCGGGTGTGGGTAAAGGTCAGACCAGAGTTGGAGGGTTTGGTGAGAGCAAGCGGAGCTTGCTCCTGCAGGTCACGCGACGGCACGGAAAAACATGAAGTCCCAGGGGGCCATCAACGAGTGTTACGTGAATGGCCCCCCGGGACTTCAATTGGAGTGACCTTATTGAGTCGGGACATGCACCGCCTGCCCATGCTTCAGCTTTCGGCACCGGTTCCGGCCGGTCCAGTGCAGCAGATCCATCCGGGCCGGGACGGCTCCAGGAAACACTTCACCAAGATCGGCAGATGTCGATTCAGACTTCGGGATGCGAGGAGGATGCGTTTATTCTGAGGAGGATTTTGCTTTTCTAGCGGGCTTTTTCTTTTCAGGTACTTCTTCCTTTGGCTTGCACATTCTAGCCAGGGTTGCCTGGCAAATACCACACTGACCTTCAATCAATCCGTGCTTGCACCTCATATTGCTCATAAACCTCTTTTCCTTTCTTAATGGCGCCAAGTCGGGAGTACCCCCGCCCGGCGAAATGGTAGGCTGGGATCAATATCAAGGGAAATGCCCCTTGCAAGAGAATGAAAAAGAGGGCCCCTGCTTCAGGCCCTTTTTCGATTTTCCATGTCCGTGTGGTGCGGAAGGCGGGACTTGAACCCGCACGGGTTTTGCCCACTACCCCCTCAAGATAGCGTGTCTACCAAATTCCACCACTTCCGCATCAATCATTTATTTGTTCTCCGGAACGGGAGGCGGAGCACTCTCTGTTTGAGTGGTCTCCGGCGCGGGTCCGCTTACCCCTTTCATGACCGAGGCGGGTCCTTTCCCAAAGAGGAGAGCAAGGATCAGGGAAGTGAACATGAAAATGATAGCCGCCGCAGCGGTAAGCTTGCTCAGAAAAGGAGCTGCTCCAGTGCTTCCGAAGATCGTCTGGCTGGTGCCGCCAAAAGCCGCTCCCATGCTCGCACCTTTTCCCTTTTGAAGCAGGACGATCAAAATGAGAGCAATGCACGCCAGGACATGAACAAGGATGAACACGAGTTTCATTATTTTTTTCCCGATGATGGTTGAGCGCTTGTGAGCCGCTCAAAAGATCCAAATGAGAATATCAAAAATAGAAAAGATTGCAACACAAATCTCCTACCGCATTCAGATCCTTGCATATTTCACGATAGGAACGAAACTCTGGGCCTTGAGGCTCGCGCCTCCGACCAACGCACCATCGATGTCTTCCTTGGCCATGAGTTCCGAAATATTATCGGGTTTGACGCTTCCCCCGTAGAGGATCCGGATCTTCGCAGCAAGACCCGGATCAAAGGTCCGGCCCAGCCACTTCCGGATAAAACCATGGACTTCCTGCGCCTGCTCCGGTGTTGCGGTTTTTCCCGTGCCTATTGCCCAGACCGGCTCATAAGCCAAAATGACGGAATCCGGCATCGAGCCGGTCTTGAGGAGTCCCTTCATGGACTCTTCGAGTTGTTTTTCGATAACGGCGAAGGTGCGGCCTCCCTCCCTCTCTTCAAGGGTCTCTCCGATGCACAGGATGGGGATGAGCCCCGCCTGGAGAGCGGCGCCAAGCTTTCGATCGATCATTTCGTTTGTCTCGCCGAAAAGGCTCCTCCGCTCCGAATGACCCAGGATAACATGCGAACATCCTGCGTCGAGAAGCATGGAAGGGGAGATCTCGCCTGTAAATGCGCCGCCGGCTTCCCAGTGCATGTTTTGAGCGCCGAGAAATATACGGCTTCCGGCCAACGTTTCTCCGACCGCTCTAAGGGCGGTAAAAGGAGGGGCCACGAGCACATCCGTTTCTTCCACTCCAGCCGTTTCCTTGAGCAAGGTGCGCGCAAAGTCGAGGGACTCTTTGACGTTCAGATTCATCTTCCAGTTTCCGGCAATCATGGGTCTGCGCTCATTCATGTTCTTCCCCGATTGTTCTTTGACTGCGGATCGATTTAATGCTTTGCAGCAGACTGCTCGTTCAAGAGATTAAGGGACATTACGATAGCATCCTCGTTGGTGTCCTGGTAATACCTGGGTCTGCGCCCCACTGCGAGGAATCCGAGCCGCTCATAAAGCTTTCTGGCCTTGATGTTGGATGTCCTCACCTCAAGCCCAACCTGCTCCATGCCTCTCTCAATTCCGACCCGGATCATCTCTCTGAGGAGATGATTCCCGAGGCCCCTCCCTCTCTTTTCCGGATGAACGGCAATATTGAGCAACTGGATTTCACGCTCGAACATCCAGAAACAGATATATCCTCCTGCCGCCCCATCCTCGTCCATGATCACCCAGAGGTGGGATATGGGATTGCGTACTTCCTGAAGAAAACCGTTTTTGCTCCAGGGGGAGATAAAAGAACCCCTTTCTATCTCAAGAATGGAATCCAAAAACGATTCGATATTCTCAGGGGTCATGACAACAACGGAGATCAAGCCGACTCCAGGAGCTTGCTCGTCAGGGCTATGCCCGTCCTGCCCGCCTCCAGCGCCTTTTCGGCTATCTCAGTCAACTTCAGGCTGTTACGCCATTGCACGATGGCGATGACCATGGGCAGGTTGACGCCCGTCAGCACCTCGACCTTTTCTTTCTTGAGGAAAGAAAGGCTCAGGTTGGATGGAGTGCCTCCGAACATATCCGTAAGGATGATAACACCTTTTCCGCTGTCCAGTTCACTCACCTTGGCGGCGATTGCGCTCCGCAACCCTTCACTCCCGGTGGTTTCCACAACGGGAATCGTAGCCGCCGCTTCGATCCTTCCCACGATGAACTCCGCGGCATTCAACAATTCTTTTCCCAGATCACAATGAGTGACGATGAGCAGACCGATCATGGAATCACCCGATGCCCTTTCGGTACCGTTTGAGGTTCAGAATTCCTCGTCATTCTGAATGATCGTCCGGTATATCTCCTCCCTTGAAGAGGCCTCCATCAGCGTCTTTCGAAAAGAGCTGTTCTTGAGGATCTTCGCAATCCTTGCAAGAGCTTTCAGATGAATGCTCGCAGAGTTTTCGGGTGCCACAAGAAGGAAAAAGAGATAGGCCGGCGCGCCGTCCATGGACTCGAAATCCAGTCCTTTTCGACTCCTCCCGAAGGAGATGATCGGCTGATCGATTCCCTGGAACTTCCCATGGGGAATGGCGACCCCGTCACCAATCCCGGTGCTCCCGAGCCTCTCTCTTTCAAGCAGAACCTTGACGAGTGAACTCTTCTCAAGAGAGGGGTCGTGGCCGGTGATGACCTGCGCCAGTTCTTCGAGGACCTCTTTCTTGTCCTTTGCCTTCAAATCGACCAGGATGTGGTCTTCATCAAACATATCCGAGAGTCTCATATTCACGCACCAGAGTCATTCCTAGTTGGCAGGCTCGATCAGACCGAGATTTCCGTCCCGACGCCTGTAGATCACGTTCATTTCCTTTGTTCTGGAGTTCCTGAACACCAGGAAATCCCTCTTGTCCATGTTGAGTTGCATGGCCGCCTCTTCCGGGTCCATCGGCTTTGAAACCAGCTTCTCAACCACGATCGTCGGCTCCTCTGTCACGGGGATGACGGTTTCCTCAGCCGTTTCCTCCGAGAGAGTAGCCTCACTCTTGGCATTCTCAGGCCTTCTCTCCCTGATCTTGGAGCGATGCCTCTTCAATTGGGTCTCAATTTTATCCACGACCTGGTCAATGGCCGAATACAGATCGCCGGTTTCTTCCGCGGCCTTTATTCTTGTCCCGTCCGCGTTCAGCGTGACATCGGCAATGTGTCTGAACTTTTCCACCTCCAGGACAACATGGGCCTCAATAGGAGTATCGAGATACTTTCTCAGTTTGAAAAGCTTTTCCTGAGCGTACAATCGCAAACTTTCCGTTGGTTCAATATGTCTGAAGGTGACCATGATTTCCATAGAATCCCTCCTAATAAGTGATGAATGGGATGGAGAGATCGAACCCCGGGCTCAATAGGGTTTCCTCCTTTTTCGGGAGGGCAGTATGCCCAGGGTCTCCCTGTACTTGGCGACGGTCCGCCGCGCCACATCCACATTGACCTTCCGGAGGAGATCGGCAACTTCCTGATCGCTGTACGGCTTGGCCTTGTTCTCGGACTTTATGATGGCCTTGAGGTGTTCCTTCACGCTCTCGGAGGATACCGATTCCCCATCCAGACACTGAATAGCGCTGTTAAAGAAAAATTTCAATTCAAACACGCCTTGGGGAGTATGCACATACTTGTTGGTCGTCACCCGGCTGATGGTGGATTCGTGCATATGGATGTCGTCGGCCACATCACGGAGCACGAGAGGTTTGAGCTGAGAAACCCCTTTTTCGAGAAAATCCCTCTGAAAGCGGAAGATGCTGGATGTCACCCGATAGATGGTCCTCTGGCGCTGGTGAATGGACTTGATCAGCCATGCAGCGGATTTGAGTTTTTCCTGGATGTATTGTTTCGCATCTTCCCCCAGGTTGTTCCTTCCCGTCAAAATGTCGCGGTAAAAGGAGTTGATCCTGAGTTTGGGGAGGCCGTCCTCGTTCAATGAAATCTCGTAGTCATCCCCAACCTTGAAGACATAGATATCGGGGCTGATATACACGGCCTGCTCTTCGCTGTACTGCCTGCCCGGTTTCGGCTCGAAGCGGGTAATCACCGAGATCGCGCTGAGGACTTCCTCCAGCGAAACCGAGAGAGTTCTGACAATCAGATCGTATCTCTTGTTCTCGAGTTTATCCATGTGATCGAGGATGATCTTTTCTACTATCGACCCTCCAAGATTATGAAATCTCGCCTGGATCAAAAGGCACTCTCGTGTGTCCCGGGCAGCCACGCCCACCGGGTCGAAGTTCTGGATCAGCTGAAGCGTCTCAAGCACCTCCTCCACGCTGCACCCTATGGATTCCGCAATTTCTTCCGGCGAAGCCTTGAGATACCCGTCTTCATCCAGATTTCCGATGATGCTGATCCCCACCTGTTTCTGTCTTTCGGTGAAATGACTCATGTCCAACTGAAAAGTGAGATGGGAATAGAGGTCTCCCTTGGTCGGGATGACACTCTCAAAAGGAGGTGTTTCCCTGTGTTCGAATCCTGACTCATTCCAGCCCGAATTATATTCGGCTACATAGCTTTCCCAGTCGCGTTCATCCCCGGGAATCTCTCCCGTTTCCGTTTGAGAATTCAATGGTTCCGGAAGGGCGGGCTCTTCGGGCGCTTCATAATCCTCCGAGGGAGGATCCTCCAGAACGGGATTGGTCTCCATTTCCTGGGTAATCGTCTCCAGAAGCTCAAGCCTGGAGAGCTGGAGGAGTTTGATAGCCTGCTGCAGCTGAGGCGTCATGATCAGCTGCTGAGTCAGATTCAACGACTGTTTCAGTTGTAGTGCCATAAATCCAGAACCGAATGACCTCCTCAAAAACCGGAGGTGCTACAGATTAAACGCATTCCCCAGATAGACTTCGCGAGCGATTTTGCTCTGAATGATCTCCTGAGGGGACCCGGATTCAATGATTCGTCCCTCGTTGATGATATAGGCGCAATCGCAGATGTTCAGCGTCTCCCTCACATTGTGATCCGATATGATGATTCCGATACCCCGGTTTCGCAGTTGTCTGATGATCTGGTTGATCTCGCTCAATGCCAGCGGGTCGATCCCGGCAAAGGGCTCATCCAGGAGCATGAATCGTGGCTCCATGACCAGTGCCCTCGTGATTTCGAGCCTCCTCCTCTCCCCGCCTGAAAGAGAAGACGCCTTTTGTTTGGAGAGGTGGCTGATTCCAAGCTCATTCAACAGCGATTTCAGCCTTACCTGCATCTCCTCCTTGGGGATATGGAGCCATTCCAGAATAGCAAGAATATTCTCCTCTACAGTCAACTTTCTGAAAACCGACGGCTCCTGTGCAAGATAGGTAATCCCTTTCCTCGCCCTCAGATACATGGGATGATCACTGATATCTTCCCCGTCCAGCAGAATCTTGCCTTCATCCGGCCTGCTCAAGCCCATGACCATATAGAAGGTGGTTGTCTTACCGGCTCCGTTGGGTCCCAGCAGCCCCATGATCTCCCGACGGTGCACCGTGAGATCGATATGATCCACCACCCTTTTTCCGCCGTAGGACTTGACCAGCCCCCTGGCCTCGAGAGTCTCCGCATCCGAAGCCATGAGCTACCTTTTCCGATTCTTGGGCGAAATGACCGCCCGCACTTTCCGGTCACTTCCCCCTTCAACTACGCTACGATCTTCCTTCAGGAAAAGCGTAATGACCGATCCCTCCACGAAGTCCTCCCCCTGCTTCACCATGGGTTTCCCATGGAGCACCAACTTCTCCTCTTCCTCGTAGTACACGGCCTCTTCCGCCGTAGCAGTGCCGCCGTCCGATCGATCGATTTTCACATCTCCCTTTGCAACGATTCTGTCGATTTTGAAACCCTTGTTTTCAGGATTCTTCCCCTGCCCCTTTTCCTCATAGTAGACAAACATCCTCTGGCACCTGATCAGCATGTCCTCCCTCTCTGCCTCGACAGATCCTGTGAAGATGACAACACCTTTCTTGTTGTCGATCTCCAGGGAATTGGATCGAATGACAACGGGGAGATCTCCGGATGTGACTGTCTTCTTCTGGAGAATATCGGCTGCCGTGGCGGAAGACAACAGGCTGCCACCCAAAAAAAGGAGCGGGACCGCAAGGAAAAACCGGATTCTTTCGGCGAACTTCAGGATACCCATGGTTTACCGTTCATCTGTGTCTTGACCTCTGATTTTATCTCCAGGACCTCTCTGGCCACGTAGTACGCAAGCCCGCGGCCTTCGACGGAAAAGAGCGGGCCGGTGATGGAGACCGCTCCATCTGTGGTCAGCACCCCCTCATTCTGATCAAAAACGGCGCTTTCCGTAACGATGGTGTACCCATCCTCTGTTCGGCCGCGCAGACTGCCGCTCAACACAAGTCGTCCGACGGCCTTGTCATACTGCCCGCTCTTCCCCTCGAGATGAACCACAGGCCGGTTCTGAGGCTCCAGCTTAAGCAGGAAATCCGTGAAAGACACCCGTTGCCTGTCGTCGGAGATTCTCACCTCCTTGGCATCCAGTGTCCACCTCAATCCGTCGCCGGTGCTCTCGTTGGTGAAATGGATATCCTCGAGCTTCACCCCTTCTTCGGCAGGACCCGGATTGACGGGTTTTCCGACAACTTCCTTGTGTGACCGACCCAAGTAGAAGAGAACCGTGAGAACGAGGAGGGCAATTCCAACTAAAGGCCAGTTTTTTCTAAAGAAAGCCGACATAGCAATAATTATACCAAAGGGCCGCTCGGCCTGTAAAGTCAAATCTCTCCGGTCGGACGCCCGGCTTAAGAAACTCCCTGAACGGACCGGGGGGAGTCAGAAACATATCATCGACCTCTTTGAAGACAACTCGGGTCCTGTCATGAACGAGATCGCACCAGCCCATAGATTTCTTTGAGCAAGGCAAGAACAGGCTTGATCTGTTGAAGGGGGAGGGAGTTTGGACCGTCGCAAAGTGCAGAATCAGGATCAGGATGAACTTCCATGAAGATGCCGTTGGCGCCCGCAGCCAATGCCGCTCTCGAAAGAGGTTCGATGAACTCCCTCTGCCCGCCCGTGCTTGTGCCGGCCTGGCCCGGAAGCTGGACACTATGGGTTGCATCGAAAACGACAGGGAACCCAAAATTCTTCATCACTGCAATAGACCGAATATCGACCACCAGGTTGTTGTATCCGAAGAAAGTTCCCCTTTCGGTCAGGAGAAGCCTCCGGTTCCCAGTAGACACGACCTTTTGGATGGCCTGCTCCATTTCCCATGGAGAGAGGAACTGCCCCTTCTTGATATTGACCGGCAGTCCGGTTTGTCCTGCTGCAAGGAGCAGGTCGGTCTGCCTGCAAAGGAATGCCGGTATCTGGAGCACGTCCAGCACCCTCTCTGCTTTGATCACTTCGCCCGGCTCGTGAACATCGGAGAGGAGAGCAAGGCCCGTTTGCTCCCTTACCTTCTGAAGAATTTCGAGGCCGCGATCCACCCCGGGTCCTCTGTATGACTGAAGGGAAGTGCGGTTCGCCTTGTCATAGGAAGACTTGAAGATCACGGGGATGTCCAGCGACTCGGAGGTTTCCCTCAGGAAGGTCGCCACCCTCAGGGTAATCTCCTCGTTCTCGATCACACATGGGCCGGCGATCACGAAAAAAGGACCTCTCTCGGAGATCGTCAAATCCCCTATCTGGATGGGATCCATTATCACTGTTGTTGATCTCTGGTTGGATAGAGTTGTCATCTCAGTTCGGCCCTATCTCTTATAGGAACCCTGTGGTGAAGTCAAGATTGGTAAGCGCCGGATGGTGAAAACGGCAGTTGTCCGGACTTTTCCTGTAGGAGCACCTGCATTCGTTCGGCTCCATGTGGAATGGCGAGCGGCCGTCCTCCGCAGCGGCAGGGCACATGATCTTGCGATGCAATAAAAGTTGCGGCCCTGCCGGGTATGCTTCTGTGGAGCGCGCTGCTACGGGAGGATGGGGAGCAAAAACAGCGTAGAAGTTGGCGCTTCCACTGAAGACTTTTTCTTGTAATGGGAACACAAACTCCTTATGATAACGTTTCTCGACGGCCTTTGAACCGAATCAGCGAGCGCATCAAGATGGGGACCCACCCGGAAGGTGGGGTGTTCGTGTTTGCACGAACAAGATGGGGACCCACCCGGAAGGTGGGGTGTTCGTGTTTGCACGAACAAGATTCGGCCGCAAAATGAACATGAACGCCGCTATGCGAATTCAGTGATCCTTTCCAGGAGGGTTGAAAGAGGTGGCAGCCAAAAAGGATTATAAAACGATCCAGGAAATCAATGAAAGGATCAAACAGGGCAAGGCGGTTGTGGTCACTGCCGATGAAATGACGGAGATCGTCAAGCGTGAAGGGCCGGCAAAGGCCGCCAGGGAAATCGACGTAGTCACCACCGGCACCTTTTCCCCCATGTGCTCCTCGGGAGCGTTCATCAATTTCGGCCACACAAAGCCGGGAACCAAGGCATCAAAGGTCTGGGTGAACGAGGTTCCCGCCTACGCAGGGCTCGCTGCAGTGGACATTTACCTGGGCGCCACGGAACCAGCCGAAGACGACCCGCTCAACAGGGTGCATCCCGGACGCTTCAAATATGGCGGTGGCCATGTGATACACGACCTGCTGGCGGGCAAGAAGGTGACTTTGAGGGCAACCGCTTATGGGACCGATTGTTATCCCAATCACAAGATGGCGAAGAAGATTTCTCTTTCCGAGCTGCCGTACGCGATGCTGCTGAATCCGCGGAATGCGTACCAGAACTACAACTGCGCAATCAATCTTTCCGGAAAGACCATCTACACCTACATGGGAGTCCTCAAGCCCAAGGCGGGCAATGCCAACTATGCAACCTCCGGCCAGCTCAGTCCGCTGATGAACGATCCCTATTACCTCACAATGGGTCTGGGGACCAGAATCTTTCTCGGCGGCGCCATTGGATACATCATGGGCGCGGGAACCCAGCACAAGGCTGACGTCCCCAGAGGCAAGAACGGGGTCCCGCTCGCAGCCGCAGGCAACCTGATGGTCATGGGGAACTTGAAGGAAATGGATCCCAAGTGGCTGGTGGGCGTCAGCATGGTCGGGTACGGATGCTCTCTAGCCGTCGGGGTAGGTGTACCGATTCCAGTGCTCAATGAGGAGATGGCCCGGTTCACAGGGATTTCCGACGAGGAGATCTTCACACAAGTGGTCGACTATGGCATCGATTATCCAAAAGGGGAAAGCAAGAGCCTGGGTCTGGTGAATTATGGAGAGCTCAAGAGCGGAATTATCAAGTTCAATGGGCAAGAGGTGCACACCGTGCCGCTTTCGTCCTGTGTCAGGGCAAGGGAGATTGCGTCGACCCTGAAGCAATGGATTGCAAGGGGTGAGTTTTTGTTGACAGAGCCGGTGGTGCCGATGCCTACAGTTCCCAGGGGATAACTCGTCTTCCTCTGTTGAGAAAAAAGCATGTACCAAGGATAACGGGTGAGAGAGACGAATGGAAAGACTGCCGATTACAAGAGAAGGTCTCGAGAAGTTGAAGCAAGAATTGATCCGGTTTGAACGCGTGGAAAGGCCTGCGAACATTCGCGCCATAGAAGAGGCAAGGGCCCATGGGGATCTCAGTGAGAATGCGGAGTATCACGCGGCCAAAGAGAGACAGTCATTCATCGAGGGTAAGATCAATGAATTGAGGATGGTCATCGGAAAATCCGAGGTGGTAGAGGCCGACAGCGGCCCTGCGGACCGGGTTGTCTTCGGGAGGACCGTTCTCCTCTACGATGTTCAGGCGGACAGGGAAGTGGAGTACTGCCTTGTGGGGCCTTATGAATCGGCCCCCGAAATGGGGAAAATATCGGTGACCTCTCCCATTGGACAGGCGCTCATCGGCGCACAGGCCGGCGACGAAGTCCGGGTCAAGACGCCCGCAGGTTTCCAGGAATACGAAATCCTCGAAATTGTCTGAAATGCCATGGACGAGATCCGGCGCGAAAAAATGGTCACGCTGAAATACCGCATGACCACCCATTCCCCCGAGGGCGCTTTCGAAGAACGCACCGAGGAGCGGATGAGCTTTGTCTACGGCGTTGAAAAACAAGTCCCCACTCTTGAAAAGGCCATCGCGGGACGGTCGGCAGGAGAGAAGGCGAGCCTGTCCATTCCCCCGGCCGAAGTCTACGGAGAACACGATCCTGCCTTGATTCTGGAGATCCCTAAAAAAGGATTGATCAAACAGAGACTGAAACAGGGGCAATTCTATCGCCAGATGAAAATGGGAACTCTCGTCTCCTTCAAGGTCCTTGAGATCAGACCCGACACGGTCCTGGCCGATTTCAACAAACCCATGGCAGGCATCAGAGTAAACATGGAGGTTGAAATCCTGGAGGTAAGGGAGGCCACCGGGGAGGAGATCAGGTCCGCTGCGGAGGCGCAGGCGAAGCGCACCATCGGCTGCGGGTAGTGCCGTGTCTCGTGAGCTCTGTCTCTAGAAATGACAATCTGATAGTTGGGACGATATCCTCCGTGTTCGACCCGTTCCCCAGAGACACGGAAATTCGAAATCCGAATATCGAAACTCGAAACAAATTCAAATGAACCAAACACGAATGACCAAAACACAAGAACTACGGTTTGGCCCATGCTTTATTTTGAATTTTGAACCTTCGGATTTTAACATTGTTTCGAATTTCGGATTTCGATATTCGGATTTTCACATTATTTGAATACCTGAAATCGAGGATAGAGATTACGAGACGGCGAACTGGTAGGTTGCTGGTATGACGATAAAGGTCTTTCTCCATGGTCTGGAGAGCAGCAGTCAGGGGACGAAAGCCGTCTTCTTCAGGAAGAAATATCCTGATATGCTCACACCGGATTTTACGGGTTCTCTGGATGAACGACTTGCTCGCCTCGAGCAGATCCTTGCAGGGGAGTCCGCAATCAGGATAGTGGGCTCGAGCTTTGGCGGTCTGATGGGAACCCTTTTCGCCATGCAGAATGAGTCAAGTGTCGAAAGACTCATCCTGCTTGCTCCCGCCATTCACATGCTGCCTTCCCTTCCTTTCCCCCTGAAGGAACTCTCCATACCTGTCCATATCTACCATGGAACAAGGGATGAGGTGATCCCGCTCGAAGGTGTTCAAACCGTCGCCAACCGTTTCTTTCACAGCCTGATCTTTCAGACCGTCGACGACGATCACTACCTCCACAGGACCTTCCAAACCATCGATTGGGACAAGCTTCTGATCCTGTGAAGCGCGCGGCCGGATCGCTTCGCCCTTTGCGCGCGCCTCAGACTTGAGGCTTTACAAAAATAGTTAATGGTTATCCGTTAATAGTTATTACGGAGAGCAGAAAAGGATTTGCATTTATCTCGCAGAGCCCACAGAGCGAGTTGGTACTCGATCGACGGCAGAACCGAAATGCCGCTTATAGCTCTTTCTTGCGTGAAACAAGCAAACAATTATGTGCTCCGCTCAATACCTGCCTTTATTCCCCTACGCCTCCATTTTGGCGCCCGCGATCTTTGCGTCCACGCTCCTCCTGAGTTGGAGATAGAGCGTAACCGCCACACACAGGAGACCGCAGATATCCGTGATCCATCCCGGCTTGATGAGCAGAAGGGAGGCCGCGAACAGAAGCAGCCGTTCCGGCAGCGTCGTGATTCTGGCAAGATAGCCGATGACCGCAGCGCCCAGGCATATGATCCCGATGCCGCCCGTCACTGATGCCTGGAGTATGTCCTGCCATGGACCCTCGAACAGGAGCGGTGGGTTGTATATGAACATGTATGGCAGGAGGAAGCCCGAAAGCGCGAACGTCCATGCGGCCCATCCGGTCTTCATGGGATCGGCTTTCGCAATCGCAGCGCCGGCATAGGACGCGAAGGCCACAGGGGGCGTGACCATGCAGAGCATTCCAAAGTAGTAAATGAAAAGGTGGGAGGCCATCGGGGTTGCGCCCAGATTGATGAGAGAGGGACTGACCGTTGCGGCCAGAAGGACATAGCAGACCACTGTGGGCAACCCCATCCCGAAGAGCAGCGATGCCAGCATGATTACGGGAAGCGCCACCACCATGGACCCTGCCGACAGGCTGACCACAAGAGTGGTGATCTTTGTGCCCATCCCGGTGAGAAGGACCACCCCTATGACAATACCTGCAATCGCACAAGCGGTTGAGACCATGACGGATCCGGTGCCGGTATCTGCAAGGGACTTCAGAATTATGGACGGGGTCATCTTTTTGTCTTTCGTGAGCCAGCTCATCACCACGGTCGCCAGCAGTGAGTAGAGAACAGCCACACGCGGGGAGTAGCCGGCGATCATGATAAGGATAAGGAGCAGGAGGGGTACGGTGAACATCCACCTCTTGATAAAGACATCTCTGATTCTCGGAATTTCCTCCTCGGGCAGTCCTTTAATCCCGATCTTCAGTGCGTAGAAGTGGACCACACTGAAAATGGCGAGATAATAGAGCACCGCTGGAATAAGAGCGGCCTTACAGACCGCGATATAGGGTACTCCCAGGAATTCGGCCATGACAAAGGCCGCAGCCCCCATGACAGGCGGCACCAGGGCGCCGCCTGTGGAAGCCGTGGCCTCGACAGCCCCGGCCACATGAGGTTCGAACCCGATCCTCTTCATGAGCGGGATAGTAAAGGTGCCGGTTGTCACCGTGTTGGCCACCGCACTTCCCGATATGGTGCCCATGAGACCGCTGGATACGACCGCCACCTTCGCAGGTCCGCCGCGCAATCTTCCAAACAGGGCCGTGGCCAGGTCGACGAAAAACTCGGTGCCTCCGCTCTTCCCGAAGAATGCCCCGAAGGCGATGAAAAGGAAGATGAACTGGCACATCACGTTCAGGGCCACACCGTATATGCCGTTCTTGGTCATGAAAAAGGTGGTGGTGATCCTTTCAATCTCATAGCCTCGATGAGAAAGAGGCGGGGGAAGGAGGTGGCCGAAAAAGGTGTAAAGGAGGAATACTGCGGCGATGATCACCAATGCCAACCCTGCGGCGCGGCGTGTCGCCTCGAAGATGAGAACGATGGCCACGGCCCCGAATGCTACGTCCCACCGGGTGGGGATCCCCACCCGAAAAATGAATTCCCAGTAATCGATGCACACATACAAGGCAGTAGAGAAACTGAGTAAGCCCAGGAGGAGGTCGCCGAGAAGGAAGAACTTGGAATCGGGTCTCTTCGGGTTCATAGGATGTTGGAGGAAGGCCAGGGCCAGGGTGAACGCGAGGAATATGCTCAGCTGCTGAAGTTCCTGGATCCTCAAAGTGGCCATGGAGTAAATCACGAATACCGAGAACAAAATGGCCAGCCAGTGTTTTATAGTCATCCGAAGATCGGCTTTCTTCGGTTCCATCCCCTTCTCTTCTTTCATCATCCTCCCCCCAAAAGCAGGCTACTTCTTCCAGAGACCCTTTTCCTTGAAGTACTTGATCGCACCCGGATGGACGGGGTTTCCCAGTTCCGTGGCCGTCCACTGGGGGGTAATGGCCTTTGCGGGCGCATAGATCTGGCCCATACACTCCAGGTTCTCCACAATGGCCTTTGTGATTTTGTAAACCATCTCTTCACTCATCTCTTTTGCACAGATCAACTGGATTCCGTTGTCCACGGTGAGAACGGGAAAATCCACGCCTTTGATCTTGTTCGGTGGGGTTGTGTATTCCCCGAAATAGGGATGTTTTGACATGAATTCACTCAGAGTCTTTTTGTCCCAGCTCAGGGGCCGGATCTTATGGGTGCTCGCCACCATCTGAGCAAGCTCTTCCGTGAGAAAAGCGGCCTCAACAGCCCCATCCTTCAGTGCCTCCGCCATTTCCCCGGCGCCCATGAAGAAAGGCTGGATATCCTTCTTGTAGTCTATGCCGTTGGCTTCGAGCTGCATTCTGGCCAGGACTCCCAACCCCCCCGAGGCGGGTCCTACTGCGACCTTTTGGCCTTTCATTTCCGGGATGCTCCTGATCTTGGACTTGTCCAGAACCACCCAGATATTTCCATTGGGAAGCATCCGCACGACCGCATAGAAGTCAATGGGTTTGTCTTTGAACTGGCCAGTGCCTTTCCTCGCGCTAAAGCCGATTTGAGGAGTGATCAAGGCAATCTCCATTTTCTTCTGGCCTATGAGACGAAGGTTTTCCGTGGAGCCCTCCGTGAATTCCGCCGTGATGTTGACTTCAGGCAGGGCCTTGTTCACGCATTGAGCCATGGCGCTTCCAATGTTGTTCAGTATCCCGCCCACAGTGGCCGTTCCCATGGACATCTGCTTTACCTGCCCGCAGGCAACGTCCGGGGACAAAATCGTCAGAGGGAGACAAAGGAAAAAGATGGATAGTGCTAGAAACATCCCGGAACTCTTCATGGCCTTACCGGTCATATAGACCTCCTTTCGTGCCTCGAAATGGTGAAAGAGTTACTTGCATCGAAACAGAGCGCAGCCGGCGCACACCCGAAAACAGGACCACCTCCTTTCGTGAGATTGGTCATTTGTCATTGTTCATTGATCACTTGTCATTTGGAGAGTTGGTGATGTTGACGCTTCGCACGTCCATTTGTCGCTGATCGTGTGATTACCCAAAATGAAAAATGTCAGATGCCAAATGATAACTGATCAGTTTGTAGGATGGGTTGAGCAAAGCGAAACCCATCGGTTTTGAGGTTCCCCCGCTCTGAATTGATGGGTTGCGTTCGCTTAACCCATCCTACGAGCGCAGTGAAATTGGTCATTTGTCATTGTTCATTGATCACTTGTCATTTGGAGAGTTGGTGATGTTGACGCTTTGCACGTCCATTTGTCGCTGATCGTGTGATTACCCAAAATGAAAAATGTCAGATGCCAAATGATAACTGATCAGTAGGAGAGCGGCTCAAACCGCGTCGTGACATCGCCCTTCTCTCCCTTCTTCACCACGATAAGCCCGCAATACTGTTCGTTGTCGGTTTTGGGATAATCCGCCCGATAATGGTAAGGCGGAAAGCGGCTCTCCCTCCGCGCCAGCGCTGCAGCGGCGGTGATTTTTGCCACCTGCTGGATGTTCATGGCCTCATGGACCCGCATGAGATCGTGAAGATCGCGGGCACGGAGATCCTCCCGCGCCGCATCCAGCTTTCCGAGCTTTTCTATGGCCGTCTTCAGGCTCATCTCCGTCTTTACCGGCCCGAAGTGATCAGTCGTAACCGTTCTTACGACCTCTTCCAATTCACAGTATTCTATTCCCGTTTTCTTCCGGAGAGGTCTGTAGACCCTTTCTTTTTCCTGTTCAATGAGATCCGGGTCGAGGGGTTTCATGTGGCGGCTTTCCTTGGCATAGCGGGCGGCTGACTTTCCGGCAGCATACCCGCCGGCCACGCACATGTGGAGACATCCCATCTGGTCAGAGGCGTCTCCCGCTGCAAAGATGCCGGGCACATTGGAGCTGCACCGGCTGTCGATCTTGATCCCGCTCCCGCACAGCTCTGAAGGCCTGGCCTGCATCGGTTCCGAAACCGTCATCTCGATCATGGTCCCTGCCATGTCATAGCCCTTCTTCACCAAAAAGTCCGGAAGGGTGTCCTTATCATACCCCAGCGTGGTGAAAAGATGCCTCCTCTGCTCTTCACTCAAGTGCCTGCAGTCCATGTAAATGGGCCCACGTCCCTCTTTCAGCTCCTGGATGGCGCCCCAGACCATGAAGTTCCTCGGCGCGCGATCGCCCATCGGGTGAACCCTTTCCATAAACGGCTCATTCAGGGAGTTGATGAGACGGGAGCCCATCCCGAAAAAGGCATTGAACCCTGGGGCGCTGAATCCCTTCGGAACGATGGTCATGCGCACATATTCCATGTTCGCAAGTTCGACCCCAGCATCAAAGGCCTGGCGGTGAAGATCCCCGGTGCAGGCAGGACAATACCAAAGATTGAAGGGATTGCCGGTCTGGGCTTTGTACATTCTATTGGTGTTCCCGGTAGAGATCACCACCGCCTTGGCCCGGACTGCATAGAAGTCTCCGGTACGGATATTGAACCCGGTAAATCCCGCCAATTCCCCGTCATGGAGGAAGAGGTTTGTCACCTGGACGCGATTGAGCACCTCGCACCCCAGCCTGCGCACCTCTTTAGCCATCATGGGCTTGAGCTTCTTGCCGTTGAAGTTGATCCAGTAAGGTCCGGGTTGACCCATGGATTGGGTCCTGAAGAACCGCCCGGATTCAGGGTTCCTTAACGCCACCCCGATTCTTTCGACCCTCTCCAGGGCTTCCTTCAACTCCTCGCAGTACACGGCCTCATGGATCTTCAGATTCGCCGCACCCCTCGCTACCCGCCCCACGTAGTTCAGGTAGGCCTCGCGGGTGTCCCACGGTTCACCGGACTCCAGGTAGGCCATGAAATGATCGATGCCTCCGCCGATAGCGCCGCTTCGGGAGATGTGGGCCTTCTCAACGACCAGAACCTTCAGGCCGCGTTCCGCCGCGGCCATGGCCGTGTGAAGTCCTGCAGTGCCGCCCCCAATGACGGCCACATCGGTTTCGATCCTGTGTTCCTCTATCGCTTTCACCGATCCCTCCATTGGCATAGACCATTCGAGAGCGTTACTTCAGCTTCAGAAGCCTCCTCGCATTTCCTTCGTAGATCTTCTTACGATCAGCTTCCTGAATCGGCAGCGAATCGATGATCTTGATCGTCTCCCGGATGTAAGCGGGCCCCTTTTCAGGATCGAAGGGGCTGTCCGAGGCAAAGAGGACGTTGTCGGCTCCAAAGAAATCAAGCCCGCATTTCGTTCCGGACACAGAGCCGAACAACGCCGTATCGGCCAGGAACATCCTGAAGTATTCCATGTGGGGTTTCTTGAGCTTCTTGAGGATGCCTGTGTAGTCCTCGTCCGAGGTGCGTTTTCCCAGTTGATCCCATCCCGGACCGACCCTGCCCTCGAAGTAAGGGATCATGGCGCCCATATGATGAGTGATGATCTTGAGATTGGGAAACTCGTCGAAATAGTACCCGAAAACGAGACGGGCCATTGCCACACTGGTCTCATAAGGCCAGCCGAAGGTCCACCAGATCTCGTACTTTGACTTGTTCTCCGTCAGGTAGTCCGGGAAGTTGGCCCCCCTGGCCGGATGAAGCCAGATCGGGAGATCCAGTTCGGACATTCTCTTGAAGATGGGTTTGAATTCCGGGAGGTCCAGGGGCTTGCCGTTCACATTCGTGAACAGCTGGATTCCTACCGCCTTGAGCTGGACGATCGCCCGACTGGTCTCCTCAACTGCGGCTTCCGGATTGTTCATCGGCAGGGAGGCAATAAACCCGGGAAATCGATCCGGGTACCTGGCCACGTATTCCGCCATCCCGTCGTTCGCAATCCTCGCCATCTCCGGAGTCTTCTCAGGCCCTGCGAGAACCTCGATGGGCGGGGCTGCCAGGCAGATGACCTGGGCATAATCATCAAACATGTCCATGACGCGAAATCTTTCCTCAAGGTTGACTAGAACAGGAATGTCCCGAACCCTTTTTCCCATGTCCTTGAAGTTTGGCGCCACCTCCAGCATCTTGTCGAAATAGCCTTTTGGAAAGATGTGGTTAAAGATATCGATCTTCATGCTCTCCCTCCTTTGGAAAAGATTTTTTCCTGTGGCCGGGTCTGAGATTTCCGGCCGCTCAATCCAATGCTACGGATGCCGCAATATGAATTTTGAATTTCGTAACACTTCAGCTTTACGAGACAGGATGATCGGCCCCACGCACATTCAAAGAGCTAAAGTGTCGCTGAATTTCGGTGTTCGCGCGTCGCCAGAAAGCGTTGGTCACTTCGCAAGCTTCTTGAGCCGGTTTCCCACTTCGTGAAGGTGCTGTTCGAGTAGTTGAACTGCCGTTTTTTTGTCCCTTTTCCTGATGGCCGCGAGGATGGCCTTATGGCTGACAACGGCAACTTTGGTATTCACCATGTTCTCATCGTATTCGGAAAGACCCTTTTCCGACAGGGTTTCATCGATTAATCGCGTCAACAGGTCCCGCGTTGCAGCGGCGATGGAACCCACCACCACGGGATAGACATTGTTCTTTGATGCCTTTGCCAGAATGTTATGAAATTCGATGTTCTCGTGTATGGCCGGCTGGTTGTCTTCTATCTTTCGGCTTGCCTCGATCAGATTCGCCTCGAGAGCGGCAAAGTCCGCTTCAACGGACTTATCGATGACATGGTTCAACATCGACTTTTCAATGTCGCACCGGATGACCGTCAATTCCTCGATCGTGATTTTCTCCATTTGGAAGGCATCGAGATAGAGATTGCTGATGGAGTTCATCAGGGTGTCCTGGATAAGAGGGCCGCCGCTGCCGCCCTTTTGAACGGTGATGAATCCGGTGAGTTCAAGAATACGCAAGGCTTCACGAAGGGTCTGCCTGCTCACGTCGAACTGGCGGGCGAGTTCTATTTCAGAAGGAAGGTGGTCTCCGGGTTTCAGGACCCCGTCAAGGATCAACCGCTTGATCTTTGCGGAAACCCGTTCAAAGGTTCTTTTTTCTCGGATGGGACTGAAGAGAGCTTTAGAGTTCTGCATCGCCGTCCCCCTGACAGTTTGTCTGACAATCTGTCAGGGATCGTACCAGACTTTTCTAGCGTGTCAACATGGAAAACGTCTTATGGAAGAAGTTCCTGGTCCAGCAAGTCGGAAAGGTTCAACTCCAGCATCTTGATGCCGGCCAGGACACGGGACGTGTTCCGGTAAACCGCAGGGAAGCCCCCGGCCATTGCCCTCAGCTCCTCTGCGGATTTCTTCAAAGCCTTGATCCTGGCATCCATTCCTTTAATATCCATCTCATTCATGATGTCTTTCCTTGTATTTGGCCATTCGACGTTGAATTCTGCCACAAAGACACAAAGGCACCAGGGAAGGAGCCATGATTTTCTTTGTGACTTAGTGCCTTTGCGGCGATCTTCTTTTCAGTGAATCTTTCGCAGATCTTTAAATCGCTTTGCTTTCACGTCGTATCGCGGCAACTTTCCATATTCGTGAAATTCGAGATTGTACCCGAGGTTGGTCTTGAGCCTCAGTTGATCCTTCAGCCGGGCTTCGATCCGGGAACGATCTCCCTCGCGTCCTTTCACGACCTCTATCTTGAGGGTGATCCTGTCGATGTCCCCCACCTTGTCCACGATCACCTCGAATTCGTCGCCCAGCCCGTCTATGCTTCGGACCACTTCCTCGATCGCTGAAGGGGCGAGGAGTACTCCTTTTACTTTTGTAATGTCGTCGGCCCTCCCTACCACGCCTCCCTTGATCAATCGGAAACTGCGGCCGCAGGGGCAAGGCTCGGCGGACCATTCGATCATATCTTTGGAATCGAACCGGATGCAGGGCTGGGCCATTCTGTCCAAAGCGGTGATGATCATCTTCCCTCTCCGGCCCGGTTCTTCGATGTACTCCCCGGTTTCCGGATCCTGAATCTCCACCAGGAAAAACGCTTCATTCACATGGAGTCCGCCCGACTGGGCATCACATTCGAAACACCAGGCCCCGATTTCCGTGGCGCCTGCATGGTCAAACACCTTTGCATTCCATGCGTCTTCCATGCGCTTCTTGGTTGCAGGAATACTCGCGCCGGGCTCGCCCGCACAGGTGATCCTCCGGATCGTCAATCCTCCCGGATCAATGCCCATCTTTCTCGCGGTGTCCGCCATTCCGAGCACGTAGGTGGGAGTGGCCATCATGGCCGTGCACCGGAGCTCCTGTATCTTTAGAATTCTCGCCTGGGTGTCGAGCACCCCGCCCGGCACCACCTCGGCGCCGATCTTCTCCGCCGCGTAGTGACCTGCCCAGAAGGCAACAAAGACGTTGTACCCGAAAGGAAGAAAGACCCGGTCGCTGGGACGGTACCCTTGGGCCCAGAGGATGTAGGACCAGCACTCCGCCCACCATTCCCAGTCCTGCCAGGTGTCCGGCTGATACACCGGCTGCCCGGTGGTGCCGCTTGTTTGCCTGAACTCGCTCACCTCCTCCAAGGGCACGCAGAGGGCATCCCCATAGGGGAACGGATCTTTTCGCTGGATGTCCCGCATCATGGATTTTTCGACCGTGGGCACCCGCCGGATATCCTCCATCGAGCGAATGTGCTCCGGTCGTATGCCCGCCTTCTCATAAAGGCCCCTGTGGAACTTCGATCGCTCGTAGGTCCAGGCAAAGATCCTCTTGAACTTCTCCAGTTGAAGTCTCCGCGTTTTCTCCTTGGGAAGAGCTTCCACGATGGGGTTCCAGTACCTGGACCATTCCTTTATAGCAGCGCTCATTTCTCCACCTCGTTCGCTGAGATCGAAGACAGGGCCGACTGCGGTCAAGACTCGCCACCCTTGTGCCGGAGTCCACGTCCGGCGCGGACGGATTGCAGGAGCAAGCTCCAGCTTGCGGCCCCTTTTTTTGGGGTTGTACTTGGGAAGACTGTTCCTCCCCCCCCCCCGCGGGGTCTACTTGCCCCACTCTTTCCAGTTCATGCCCGTCTTCTTTTCCCAATCGGACTCGAACCGTTCGGTGAAGAATCCGTGAAGCTTTCCCAGGAGCCGATCCCAGCCGGTTTGGTAATCGTACTGGATGATATCCTCCAGAAAGGGCACGATCTCCTTCACTTTGTCTTTGGGGAGGTACGCCCTCGCGCCCATGTCGTAAGAACGCTTCAGCGCTTCCGGGCTTAGCACATGCGCGGTAAACATGGCTACCTTCATGTTGCGCTTTACCGCTATCTCCAGGAGGTCGAAGCCGCGCACACCCATGATATCCAGGACCACTACGTCCCAGTCCCTGGAATTCAAGAGTCGAGCCGCGTCCTCGTATGTGGTGGCTTTTTCAATCCGGCAATTCGGGCAGGAATCGAGAATGAACTCCTCCAGGACGAGCAGGATGTCCATTTCATCGTCAACAGCGAGTATGCTCTTCCCATCCAGGATCGAATCGGTCATGTTGTCTCCTTCTTTCCTATTGCTCAATGAGCGTTATATCGAGCTATTTAAGAGCATCTTCTTTGATAGGGGAATACTATGGAAACGGACCTTTTGTGTCAATTGCAAATTGGATCCGGAAGGGCCCGAGCGCGCGCTCTGCGCCTGTTACAGCCGAGTCAATCTGACAGTTAACTGCCGAGTGAATTTGTCAGTAGCATGGTTGGCCTCAAGCTGCCATTTCGACACAATCCCGGTAGACGATTTCAATATGACCATCGCGATATTCCCTGACATCGACCTTGCCGTCGGCCATGCAGGGATACTTTTTTGAAGGCGGGATCTGGAGCACCAAGCCTTCGAATGAGACGGTGTGATCCTTTTTGACGACCCTTGTCTCTTTGATGCACAATATTTGGTGAAGCACCGCCTTGGGTGGGGCTTTTCTGAAAACGGCTTGGACCTTCTTGGGAAGGACGCAGAAGCGCTTATTGTGCTGCTTAAGGAATCTCTTAAGGACCTCTCTTGCCTGTTCAAGGGTATTTGCCCCTGCGAGGCGAAGGACTACCACTAGACGGTCCTGGAAAGTCCCCCACAGCCTTTCAATGCGGCCCTTTGCCTGGGGTGTCCAGGCTTTGATAATAGAGATACCTAGCTCATCCATGGCCCTACCAAACTGCGTCAGAGGGACGATATCCTTCAGTTGCTCAATGATGGTAGGTTCTCTGGTTGTGTGAAAGATGGAGTGACGGTCCGCATACAGGCTAAGCGGGACACCGTGGGTGCGAAACACCTCCCCCATGAGGTCCAAGTAGCCCCAAGTGGTTTCTGCCTCTTCGAAATGGACCCACGCATAGCCGGTGGCATCATCTATCCCGCCCACCAGGGCCAACCATGGTCCCCTGCCTTCGAGCCAGTCGTGAGGAGAAGCATCTACCTGCAGCAGCATTCCGAATGACTCCTTGCGCTCCCGACGGCTGCGGTATTTGCGACGCTTGACCTTTCGTTTGGGGGCAATTCCCCCTTTCCTGAGGATCCCTCGCAGTGTTTCCCTCCCCAGAACAATCCCCTCAGTTTCGCTCAGGATTTCACCAAGGTGAGAGTCATTGATATCCCGGTATCGGCCCAAGGCCAACTCTATCAACTTCTTACGGACAGAGTCCGGCACCCGTTTTGGGCTCACCCTATTTCTGTTCCCGTGAAGAACACCCTCCGGCCCATTTTCACGAAGCTTTGCAACCATCCGGTACACCGACCTGGCAGTACGCTTTAGAGTCCTAGCCGCATCTTCAATCTCGATCTTCCCGTCCAGATACCCTTGAAGAACCCTTAGTCTATTTACTTCCTTCATTCTCAGTAGCACTCGCTTCCTCCTGTCTCAGTGACAGGGTAATGCTACTGACAAATTCACTCGGCAGTTAATACTGACGTTTTCATTCGGCTATCACA
>PHBH01000069.1:0-1578 GCA_002840535.1 Deltaproteobacteria bacterium HGW-Deltaproteobacteria-15
AACTCGACGGCATCAAGGGTCATGATGCGCCAGCGGTTGCTGTGAGGCTTTCTATACTTGAAGGAAACGCTATGGCCCTCGACGTTGACAATGCGGCTGTTGGAGATGGCCACTTTGAAGACATAGGGAGCCAGGTACTTGATGCTGGCGTAGCTCTGCCCCACAGCCTGGCAGTTGACGTTCCACTCCATATCCCAAACCTCTGGAGGGATGAGATCGAAGAGGCCGGCTTTCTTCATTTCATCGCGGAATTTGCCTTTGAAGATTTTGGAGAGGGCTTTAACCGGCAGATAGAAGTCGATTCGTGATGAATGCCAGGCGCGGTCCTTGACCGAGAGAGCGCCTCCGGTAACAACATAGTGGATGTGTGGATGGTAACTCAGGGTGCGCCCCCAAGTATGGAGGACACCGAAAAAGCCGGGAAGATCGCCTCCAATAAGGCGGTCGTCTTTGGCGAGTTCCCTGATGGCATCTGAGGAGGCAGAAAAGAGGGCGGAGTAGGCCGGCCTCTGATTGGAGCGGATCACCGGGCGGATTTGCTCCGGAACGGTAAAGGTGAGCATGAAGTGATGTCCCGGCAAATGGCGCTCCATCTGTCTTTCCAACCATTGCCTTGTCTTGTGATGCTGACAGGTGGGACAGTGACGATTCCCGCATCCCTTATAGACTACATGAGCCTCTGCACAGTGCTCACACTCAAGGACTGCGATGCCGGCTGACTGTGTGCGGCATTCTATGATTGCTTCCATGGTTTTGCGGTGCTCGTAGGGAATGGACGCTCCGAAATGACGGAGATACTCAGGGCCGAAGGCGCGGAAGATTTCATTTATCGTCGTCATAATGAAACCCCCTCATGGTGTTGTTGATGATCTTGCAGGCATCTTCGGTGCCCTTCTGTGTGAGATGGAAGTAGAGCATGGTGGTTTCCAGGTTGGCGTGCCCCATGTATCTCTGGATAACCCTGGGGTTGACCCCGGCTTCCAAGAGATGAGTGGCGTAGCAATGGCGAAGGGTATGAACCGAAACGCGACGTTTGGTGATACCGGCTGCGGACTTGGCTCTTCGAAAAGCGCCTTGAACACTGTCGATGGCCATTGGGTTTGTGGATGCGGGACGTTCCTTTTCACCTCTGCCGAGGGCGGGGAAGATGAGGGAAGGGTTTCTGTGAGTCGCCCAGTAGCGGCGGAGCAGTTGGTAGGTGTTCTCGGGGAGAGGAACGTATCGATCCTTGGCGCCTTTACCCCGATGAATGTGGATGAGCTTCCGCTGCCCGTCGATATCGGAGACTTGAAGGGCGAGAGCCTCGGATAACCTCAAGCCGCATGCGTAAACCGTGGAGTGAAAAACGTAGTTGTGGAAGGTGGTGATGTTGTCTAAGATTCTGAAAACTTCTTCGTTGCTTAAAATGCAGGGGAGTGTTCGTTCCCTCTTGGCTTTGAGGTAGGTAAAGATGTGCCACTTCCGTTTAAGAACGTTGACGAAGAAGAACTTGATGCCGCTATAAGCGATGCGCAGGGTGGCGGCGGACCATTTATCGGTGTTCTTGCGGTGAAGGAAGTAATCTTCAAGTTCCTTTTC
>PHBH01000069.1:1717-9128 GCA_002840535.1 Deltaproteobacteria bacterium HGW-Deltaproteobacteria-15
ACAGTTGGCAGGGGATGTCTTTAGGCAGTCAAGAATTCCTGCGCTCTATGCAGGCTGCCGCGGAGCGGCTTACTTGAACCCGTTGCTAGAGCGGACAAAAGCTGGCTTCGCCAGCTTTCGCCCGCCGCTCAGCGCCAACGTGTGTGCCGGGCATGGCACAGGACTTGTGGGGTGAAAGTCCCCACGCCAGGTTTTCGCCGAGCCGAAGGCTATGGAAGCAGGGGGACGCTCTTCAACAATTTAATTCAGTGATGTCTGCAGGCGTGGAGAATCGGTGCAGAGGTAGAGAATTAGTCACTTGAAGAATAGATATTGAATTCTGAAAGAGCGTCCCGCTTCACGCGGAACAAGGGCGCTCCATTGCCAGCCGGTTACGCGGGTCCGTTGGGAAAGGAGATTCATGTGAAAGACGTCTATATGCCCGTTGAATGGCAGAGCGGGGGCGGCGAAACCGGCGAGATCGGCTATCTCAATCCAAACGATCAGCGGTGTTGTGGTCATTGCGGAGTTCGGGGGACCGATCATGAGCAGTATGCGTACAAGGTCGAGTGTACCATATGCGGCTATGTGTATGGAGCAAATGGGTCTGACATGCACAAGAGGCGGTGTCCCGCGTGTCAAAGAGGGGCACCGGCGATCAGGTATTGGAAGACAATCAAGAGCTGATATCATCTGAACTCGGCAAAAGCGTCGTGGGAGGGAGGCAGAGACAGTCCAACATGGCAAAGCATAAACGAAAAGTTACTGCAGCTGAAAAGGCAGAAAAGAAGCGCGGCGGAAAGAGTACATGACCATCTTCATCAACGGGAAGCAAAAACGAGTCAAACGGCCGCAAACCATCGACGGCATGGATGTGGACGAGTTTATTCGAAGGAATGCAGACCCTATCTGGCTGCACCAAAACGAAATGTGGGAGTACATGTCGGATGACGACGAATCCGATGAACATGACTTCCCAACATCGGCCTACAGCGGACACCGCTTCGCTCCGCCGCTGAGGCCGGGCGTTGGCATTTGAGAACCATCAGATCTGCTTCGATCAAGCGATGTCACCCAAAAACGAGTGCGTGGACTGCATGGAGTGAAACACACACTGAATCTTATGGAGAGTGCTATGGGCAAGTCCTTTGTTGCATTCATCTTATTGGTTGCAATGACAATCCCAGCAGGCGGGCAAGCGGCCGAGTGTCAGTTGCCACCCTTCTTGCCAGAATATTATGCGCCAGCTTTCACGATAAATGGTGCACGGCTTCTTCCGATAGGTAACAAGGAAACGAACGGTGTGGAGCAGTTCGCTTACTTGACAGCAGATCAGAGGTATGCCCTTTCGGTTGAAAGAATCCAGTGTGACAGACCTCGTTGTCTAGCGTTATTTGGTAATCTTCAAGGCTACCTGAGCAAGGAAGTGAAAGCGAAAGATGGGACAGTGCTTGAGTTGACCAGGAGTGATCTTTCTGCCCGGGTACTCGAACGAGGCACCGCAAAAACCGTATTCTCGTACATACTACCTGGATCGACGATCATTTGGACATATTCCACCACTGCGAGCGATGCTGGGATAGCCAAGATGTTCAACACAATCAAGTCCTTCGCCAACAGACAGAGATGCGAGCAGTCCTTTGATGACAATGTCGGAATGGGTTTTTGGGGTCCACAAGTCCACGAATACGCTCGTCAGCTCATGCAGGAAGGTGAGAAACAGGAAGCTCTCCGCATCCTCAGACGCCTCGTAACCACATCCCCGTCTAACTTTGATGCCCATATGGACCTGATAGGAATAACGAGTGATGCAAACGAAGCAAAAAATAGCGCAAGAGTCGTCTTCAAGAATTCTGAAGATCCACTGCTTCTTCTAAAGGTTGCGAGGCTGTTGAATGTGCCGGAGCCGGGTTCCGAGTCCCCTCCATTCCTTACTTCCGAGGACAAGGGTCTCCAACTGATCCTTGTTCCGCTTCCGCCCTGCAACATCCAATTCTTACAAGATGCCGCAGCGATCTACGAGCAGATAACCAAGATTCCAGTCAAAATTAGGAAACTCAGAACTGATTGGTCGCTTCGGTCTCCTGATAGGATCTTCCGGCAGCGCGATATTCAGGCTTTCCTTACCCAGGAAATGAAAGATAAGTTAGATTTCAAGGAGTGGGACAAACAACGGTACGTCAGAGCATTGCGAGAGGTTGCTGAGTCCCAGAATCCTATGTCCGCTTATCACATCCGAAAGCTCATTGATAACTTAGAAAAAGAGCCAGGCCAATACGAAGTCGCCCCGTATCTTGGCTGGTTCTGCAGGGAGCTCAAGAACTATCGGTCAGCAGACTCTCGAACAATGTACGTGGGGGTGACGGAAGTCAACATCTTCTCGGGCGACAACAATTTTGTGTTTAGCCTTCACGGAGGTGTCGAGGGGCTACAAGCGAGCATTCTTTCATACAAAATGATGATGGCCAAAACACTGTCTGAGGAGTACGAATCGAGACCCAGATTGGCGGAGAGGATTGCAAAGGAATTGGTGCCCGCGAGTCTAAAAACACTAGGAATCCCCAGAAGCTCTGACCCTAAGTGTCCCTATTCATATTCAAGTGGAGTCGAGCGCTTAGATCAAAAAGGACTCATCCTTTCGGAACAGGTTGAAAAAGAGATTGATCGTTTCAGATGATAGGGCGAAGCAGATGATTTGCCAACAAAAAAATGCAGCCACGGGCGACCACGTGGTGCGTCAATATCAGTAAGTTATCCGATGTCTTGTGCCTGTCCGCCCGCCGCTGATTTTAGGCGTTGGAGACATAAAGTGAGAATACTTACATCCTTTGCCCTAGTGTTCCTTTTGGCCAGTGCAGCTGCAGCACAGGTGACCCGTGATCGATTGCCTCCTGAAATAGCCAGTCAGATCTCGGACGCACAACTCGAACTTACCAATTGGATGATGTTCTACTACAAGAAACCTGTTCCAGACGAATTTTCAGTCTGGCTGCGCAGGGCTAGTGATGAGGGGATGCTTAGGAACGAAAAAAAGCAGTTTCCATTCCTTGGCTTCGGGGCCACCGTTTTTGCCGCTAACCCAGACAAGATTCCCCTGTGGATGGAAACCATCGATGTTCTGCCAGAGCAAGATCGGAAAACGGTCTTAATTGCCCTATGGCTCTCAGGCTCGGAGGCTTCTCAGGCTGCCCTATCGCTCAAGCCAAGGAAAGACCTGTTGAATGGCCCAAACTACTTCAATTTTCAGACTGGCCGAGAACCACCCCATCTCAACGAAATTAATGTCTATTGGGGTTTCCTCGATATCCAATGGGGTCGATTCATTGCTTCTGGTGCCGAGGCGCCTATCAGAAACATCGTTTCAGTTCTGAAATTTGCTGAGTTTATGGGCGCAGGCAATCGATTTCCTACGCCCAAAACAGATGAACAGAAGCAAGCCGTCCTGAAGGAGACACTTTTTCGAAGTGCTTTGTGGTCGCTTCGAAGCAATTGCATCGTGGATCCCAAGGTTCTGGAGATATGCGAGAAGATCTACAATGAAGGAAAATTGGACCGGCTATCCCAGCTTGCAATCAAATCAATTTTTGTTGAGTTGATACCAGGTAGGTACAGAATTGAAGAGAATCCCCAACAACGGCTTGCACCCGATGAACCAACACACGGGTGAAGCCGAAACGTTGGGGTGGAACGGGGAAGCAGGGGACGCTCTTCAACAATTTAATTCAGTGTTGTCAGGAGGAATGGAGAATCGCTGCAGATGTAGAGAATTATTCACTTGAAGAGTAGATACTGAATTCTGAAAGAGCGTCCCGCTCCCCGCTCCCTACTCGGGGGGAGGGTAGAAGGAATACCTTGGAGATGGAGCCAAAGAACGTCAAGACGAATGGCGATCCGCTGACCCGCTGAAAAGGAGCGAGACAAGGACTAACAGATGGACACCAAAACCAGCCAACAGCGATTTGTGACAATAGGGCTTATTTTTGTCAATATTTTCGTCCTTGTGGCCGTGTTCTCTTTCCCACCCATGTGCCTGCCTGAGAAGTATCAATATTACTCGAGTGTTGGGACTAATAAAGAGCTGCTTAATCCGTCCTTCGATCATTTTATAATGGCGGAGCTCCAAAAGGGTATTGATGAGATACAAATGCGTTTGCAGGATCAGAGTTCGTGGTTCCAATACAAGTTTTTGTTCGTAGGCGGGCTTTTGGCTGCATTCTTGGGTATCTTCCCATATGCACAGATACGAACCCGAACAAGCGGTGAAAAACGCGATTCTGGGGCCCAACTGCAGACAGCCTTACAGAGCCCTTTGGCAACAATTGCACTGGCGGCTGTCAGCAGCCTTTCCTTGATGATTGACCTGCATATCAGAGGCAATGCTATTGTTGTAAATCAAATCGGCCTCTGGATAGCCTCCCATGTGGAACCGCTCTATCTCGGAACGAACGTGTTTCCACCCCACAGCCTTGTCGGTTGGGAGACCTTTTTACGGCGTGGGGAGGCGATGCATACAGATGTTGTGAATTCTATAACATTTTTTTGGCCCATTCATATTTTGACTGTAATCTGTTTTCTTCTTTATCTCATAAACGCAAGAACAGCGGTGATAAAGCAAACCCAAATCCGAATCAAAGTCGACGTAGCAGCGTTCTGGCTGGTTCATTCATGCCTTATCGTCATTGCGTGGACTGGACATTATCTGCCACCCATTTTTCAGCAAAGAATCCCTCTATTGGGCATACAAGAGGGCATCTTTGCTGCGCTTCCCTATGCCGGTCTGGCTCTGATACTCGCTTCGATCAACTGGATTTTTATCATTGGGAAAAGAAGTGTGGGAATGGGGATGGTGTAAGGTGTTTAGGTTTTACCAAAGTATTGCACACAGCGCGGGCGGGAGTTGGTAGTTTTACTCACTGGCGGCGATAAGCGGACCCAGGACAGCGACATCAAGACTGCCTTACGACTCGCCCGCAACCTTAGGAGCTATTATGTCCAAAAAGACGAAGACCACACGCTATGATGTAGCAGAACATCTCCGAACACCAGAGGAAATGGCCGCTTATGTTGAAGCATGCTTTGAGGAGGCTAATGGGGATGCTGCTTTCATTGCCAAGGCATTAGGTGACATCGCCCGCGCTAAAGGCATGTCTCAGGTAGCGCGCGATTCTGGACTATCTCGCGAAAGCCTTTACAATGCACTCTCTGGGGAAAGAACCCCAACCTTTGACACCATCCTGAAAGTGATAGAAGCATTGGGGTTGAGACTTCATGCTGAGGCTGTTCAAGCGCCTGACTCAAAGGCCGAACATCAACCTGACGCGGATTAATCGCGGCGGCTTTGGCAATCCCTGCGGCCGCGCAGACATCCGTTGCACCCGCCGCAGATCAAGATCCATGGAGGGACAATGTCAGAGGACGCAAAGAAAGCATTTGATAAAACGGCTCTCGGGGCAGAGAACAGTGCTTACGAGAGCGTTGCCAAGCTGGACCCCGAATACTTCGAAAAGCTCAAGGGTCTCTATGTCGACGGTACTTTTGGTCGTGAAGGGGCGTTGACACGAAAGACCAAAGAGCTGATCATGGTCGGGATCACGTGTGCTCTGCGAGTGCAGCGCGGCATTCGAATTCACTCCGAACGTGCGCTGACGCTGGGCGCAACCCCGCAGGAAGTGATGGAGGCGATGGAGGTCGCGGCGATTCCGGGAGGAATGCCCGGCCTGTGGCTGGGTGTAGAGACGCTGCAGAGCATTCTCGATTCGAGAGATCGGAGCGGTAAATGAGCGGGGCCCTGTTCACCTCTTTTCTTCCTCATGTAACAGGGGGAGGTTGGAGCTTCAACAGGCTGGAATCAGCCAATCGGTCAAGCTTGGCCGTTCGGCAAAAGCCTCTGTCTACCGACCTGAGGGTGTAATGGAGAAATGACATGATTGAAAAGTATGTAAAGAAGCTCGATTTGAAGAGGGACTCAGTCAAGGAGGATTTAGCCTACTGGCTCAGCAAGACGCCCCGAGAGCGAATCGCTGCCATTGAATTTTTGAGAGGTCAATACCATGGAAGTTCAGCAAGACTTCAAAAATCTGCTCGACTTATTCAACAAACACAAGATTGATTACATCGTCGTGGGGGGGGGTACGCACTGGGTTTTCATGGTGCTCCCCGGTACACAGGGGACCTTGACATCTTTGTAAGACCTGACCCCATCAATGCAGGAAAGATCATGCAAGCCCTCGATGAGTTTGGGTTTGGGTCTGTCGGATTGAAAGCAGCGGATTTTGAGGAAGAAGGTAAAGTTGTCCAGCTTGGGTTTCCTCCGGTAAGGGTGGACATTATTACCTCAATCACCGGGGTCACATGGAACAGGCCAGATCAGGCCGGGTGGCAGGCCATTTCGGAGATGTGATGGTTCATTTCATCGGGCGGGATGAATTCATTTTAAATAAGAGAGCTTTAGGTCGCAAGAAGGACCTCGCCGATTTGGAAGCTGTCGGCGAAGACTGAACTCTTTAATCGAGTGCCGAACCACGTCATGCAGCCGCGAGATAATGGGGACAATCCTATTACCGCTTCGTGGGAGGACAAGTGGAAAAGATTGAAACTACCGGGAGAACACTGGCAAGAGATAAATCTGTGAACCCAACTGTCCGAAGATGGATGAGATTGCTGCATGTTATTTTCTCGGCCTCCTGGTTTGGCGGGAACTTGTCGCTCATCTTGCTCAATTTCATGACCCCTCGACCTGACACAGCGTCCGCGTTGGTTCTGCAGCATGTAATCTTCCATAGTATTGCCACTACAATAGTCGCCACTGCCTCCATATTGTCGCTTCTTAGCGGGTTACTGCTTTGCTGGAAAAGCAGTTGGGGGTTTTTCCGCCACCGGTGGGTGGTTGTCAAGATTATCGTGACGCTTGTGGTGATCGTCTTTTGCGCAACGATCAGCGGACCGGCCATCGAGGAGACGATTGAGTTGAGCCGCACCCTCGGAATGGAAGCTTTGCATAATGAGGTGTATCTCGGGAACGCGATGTTGAGTGCGGTGGTCCAGCCGGCTATTTTCGCAATTCTGGTATTTCTTGCCTATCTCTCTATCTTCAAGCCCTGGAGCAAACGGAAAACGGCACAATGAATTGTGCCGATACATCTGCTGGAAGAGAAACAGCTATATCGACAAAGTTTATCGAAAAAGTTGTGGAGCAGACTATCGCACTAATACAAACCGCAGGTGATCAAAGAAAGAGAGAGGTGCAATGAGCGGGACCACGAAAGAGACGAACGTCAGCGTTGCAGTAGTGCAGGCAGGGGCTGTGCCGTTCGACAGCGAAGCCTGCGTTGACAAGGCGGTTCGGCTGATTGAGGAAGCCGCCGCTATGGGCGCAAAGGTGGTCCTCTTTCCCGAGGCATTCATCGGCGGATACCCGAAGGGCCTCAACTTC
>PHBH01000069.1:9142-32514 GCA_002840535.1 Deltaproteobacteria bacterium HGW-Deltaproteobacteria-15
TCAACTTCGGCCTCGTGGTCGGGGCGCGCGACCCAATAGGCCGCGAAGAGTTTCGTCTCTATCTCGAAGCTGCGATCACGGTGCCAGGTCCTCAGACATGCCGGCTGGGCGAGGCCGCGGCGGCCCATGGCTGCTATGTGATAATGGGAGTAATCGAACGGGAAGGCGGCACCTGCTATTGCACGGTGCTCTTCTTTGCCCCGGATGGGACACTGCTTGGGAAGCACCGCAAGATCATGCCGACTGCCCTGGAGCGGATGATCTGGGGTTTCGGTGATGGTTCGACGCTGACGGCTGTGGATACCCCTTACGGTGTGATCGGATCCGTGATTTGCTGGGAAAACTACATGCCGATGCTGAGGATGGCAATGTATGCAAAGAATGTTGCGCTCTACTGCGCTCCCACCGCAGATGATCGGGACACCTGGCTCCACTCGATGCAACATGTCGCACTGGAGGGGCGCTGCTTCGTTCTGTCTGCTTGCCAATTCATCTGCAGGAAGGATTTCCCCGAGAGCGTTCGAGTGTCCCTCGGCGATTCACCGGATGCGGTGCTGATGCGCGGCGGCAGCGCGATCATAAATCCGCTGGGTAAGGTGCTGGCAGGTCCGAATTTCGATGGCGAAACCATCCTAACGGCAGACCTCGATCTTAACGACATCGGGCGCGGCAAGTTCGACTTCGATGTCACGGGTCACTACTGCCGGCCGGACATCTTCAGATTGATCGTCAACGAAGCACCGGCGCCGGCCGTTGTCGCAAAGAAGGAGGAGTGAGTCGGCGTCCCTATGGTCGCAAGCGGCTCATATGCCAGTACCAATGCGACTCTGCCAGGGGCTCGAGAGCTGCTGAGGTTCATGATGATAAGGAGATGTGAAGATAAGGATTTCGATGCGATTGTTGAGATCGTCAACGACGGGGCGCAGGCCTACAAGGGCGTCATCCCCGAAGATCGCTGGCATGATCCGTACATGAGTCCGAAGGTTTTAAGAGATGAGATCGAGGACGGTGTCCTCTTTTGGGGCTATGAGGAAGAGGGTAAGCTAGCAGGGGTCATGGGCATTCAGGACAAAACCGATGTGACCCTTATTCGTCATGCCTATGTTCGCACATGCCTGAGGAATCATGGGATAGGCGGGAAGCTTCTTCGATTCCTGGAGTCCACGACCGCCAAACCGATACTGATCGGAACATGGGCTGCTGCAACATGGGCAATTGCCTTTTACGAGAAGAATGGCTATAGGCTCCTGGAGAAGACTGAAAAGGATCGGCTGTTGCAGAAGTACTGGACCATACCGGAACGCCAGGTAGAGACATCCGTTGTTCTCGCGAAGGGTCGGTGGAAAGGCGTATTAAACCTCGAACCTGACTAATGCAGGGATATACAAGATTTCTCCCTTCGATCGAGATGACACCCTTTCGACGCAACACGGATTTTTCTTTTGAGGGCTTAAGCGTCACCATGGAGTCCATAACATGCGCAGAACAATGATTGTCTTCATCATGGCTGTGACGGTTGTTTTCAGCGGGTGCGGGATATCGCGAGAAGCCCGTATACAACAGATCCGATCCCAATATCCTCAATGGGACCAGGCGACCGTGGAGCGAGTGGCGGCCGGCCGAGTCGAAGTCGGGATGACGGAAGAGATGGTTGTAGAGATCCTGGGGAAACCATGGCAGGTCGCCCGTGAAGGCAAGAGAGATGTCTGGACCTACATGACTCATGTAACGGGTGCATGGGGGGAACTCCGGCCGGTGCCCGCCTTTTTCGTCTATTTGGAGGGTGGGAAAGTCGAGGAAATCAGGGGCGACCAAAGACGTGTTGTTACGCCCCTGAGGTGAGGCGATGGACGTTTCATCGCTCTTCGAGAAAGTTCCTGCGGCTGCCCGAAAGGTCGATGGTGGTCTCCATGACCGCACCGGAGCGCAGGAATTTGACCGGAAGCCTGTCGGCATCGACGAATTGCCTGCCCGACTGCACGAGGCACTCACTGTCGCAGGCCTCTTCGGTTCCAAAGGAGATCACCAGATCTCCTCCCAGAAGGAAGTCCCGGTTCAACAACCGTGCCGGCACAGAGCCGCCGCGCAGGCCGGCCTTGTCCGCAGGACTTCCCTTGGCCACACGCTCGATAAGCAGCCCTCCTTTCAGTTCCCGATTCATCAACCTGGCAATCCCTTCCTGATTCAGGTAGATCCCTTCTATCCCGAGCCAGAACCGGTTTTTGAGAGAGAGAAGGGCCTTCGCCGTATTAATGGGCACCACGAACCCGATGCCTTGAAAACCGCCGCTCACAGAAAGAATCCGGGAGGCGATTCCGATTACCTGCCCATTGGAGTTCAGGAGCGGCCCTCCGCTGTTGCCGGTGTTGATGGCGGCATCGGTCTGGATGAACTTTGCCGGGATCGTGCCGTCATAGAAGCGACCGAAGTCACGGAACCCGCTGATGTGGCCGACGGAAAAGGAGCTTTCAAGACCATAGGGGCTCCCTATGGCATAAGCCGCCTGCCCCACCACCAGTTTGTCTGAATCCCCGAGCTCTGCGTGGACAAGCCCCTCTACGGGGTTCTGCAGCTTGATGAGGGCGATGTCTGCGCTTGCCTCGCTGAAAAGAAACTCGGCAGGATGCATCCTCCCGTCATGGGTCTTTACGACGATCTCCTCCGCACCCTTCAGAACATGGGCCGCGGTGAGGACATGGAACTGGGGCGAGACCAGGATTCCGCTTCCGATTCCCCCCTGTTGAACTTCCTCATCACTTTGAACAACCGTCTGGGAAGTGTATATGGTCACAACGCTGGGTAACGCGTTCTTGAAGACCTTGATTGCCTGGGTCTCTTCCTGCGTGAGACGATCGGGCACAGGCTTTTTGCGAGCGGCAGCGGCAGCGCTGGTGAGGAGAAGGACCAAAAAGGCGCATAGAGCAAGGGCAAAGATCAGTGTAGATCGCTTGGAAGTCACGGCGGGATCTCCTATCCTCGAGTTTCTATGTCTTAAGAGGCCTGCGAATCAATTTACCAGACTGCCTTCCGCGAATAAAGTTCTTCTCCATCTCCGGACCGGAGTGCGGCGCATAAGGGTCTCTATCATATGTACAGCTCCCGCAGTCATGCCGCAATCTATTTCCATCTCATCATGCGGAGACTGAAGTCTTTCAAAATACGTGCTCAATTCCCTCACCGTGCAGGGAGAGCAGGTTGTTCATCGTTGACACAAATATGGCGATTCTCTAGACTCCCTACCTAACTCGGGCCGGATCAGGAGATAGATCATGGAATGCACCATTGAGGAAGATCTGGGGGTCAAATGGATGAAGGTGAAGGGCCGCATAGACGGCCTGACCAGTGGAGAGGTCCGCCGGCAAATGAATGACCTCATCAACCAGGGCCACAGGATCCTCATCGCCGAATTGGGAGATGTCCACTACATCAGCAGCGCAGGCTTGCGAGTTTTTCTCGAGGCACAGAAACAGCTCAGGAGCGTGGAAGGAGAGATCTTTCTTTTCGGGCTTTCAGGGGCCGTCATGAAGGCGTTTGAGATGAGCGGCTTCCTGACACTCTTTAAGACCATGTCGAGCCGCGAGGAAGTCGAGGCTGCCCTCAAACCGGGGGACACAAGCTCGGCGGTCGAGTCCAGGGAGGTGATGGGGATCTCGTTTCACCGAATTCAGAAAGAGGGCCCTCCGTGCGACCTGAAGATCGTCGGCTCCCAGGAGGGAGTTCGTTTTTCAGGATACAAGGAGGCCGATGTCGTCACCCTGGCTGCAAACGACATTCAATACGGTTTCGGTCTCGCAGCACTCGGAGATGAATACGAGGAGTACAAGAACCTGTTTGGGGAGGGGCTGGTCCTGAACAGGAGCCTTTTCTTCTACCCGGCGGCAAAACACCCGGTGGCCGATTTCATGCTGTGCGCCCAGGCTTCCTCCAACCCGGAATACCGTTTTCTGAACGGCGCCCGGTTCAGCGGCCCCTTTCATCATGTTCTTTCCTTTGAGAGCGGTGAGGAGCCGGTGGAAATTGCCAGGCTCATTCATGCACTGTTCGAGTTCTCTGAAGGAAGTGTTCTGGGCATCGTGTTGCTGGCTGCAAGCAAGGGATTCTGGGGGATGAACCTCAGAAAGTCGCCCGTCAGCGAAAACAGGCCGGAGAACGGGAAGGATATCTTCGATCGCACCAATTTCCCGGAATGGATGAATTTTCCCGTGGAGCCCGGCGAGTTCAACCACATCGTCGCCTGTGCCGGGATTGCGGTGAGGGATCGGGCCGCAGCAAGAGCGGAAATTGCCGGTCTCCTCCCGGAAGGGTCACCTTTTCACATGCATGGGGCCGTCTTCCCAAAGGGCCCCCTGAGCAAGGAAGTGGTCCAATTTGAAAAGGAACTGAAAAGGGTCGTGAACGAGTTGGAGGTATCCAAAGTCCAGCACGTTCTGGGTCAAAGTAAATTCGGCAGCGGCATGGCAGGCCTGATCGAACTGCGGGACTGAAAGATGGAACTCTGGATCGGCGCAATCAATCTGGGTTTTTTGTATGCGTTCATGACCATCGGGATTTTCATTACCTTTCGCGTATACGATTTTCCCGATATCACGGTGGACGGCAGTTTCACCACAGGGGCCGCTGTCGCCGCAGTGCTCATCACCGCCGGGATCCATCCGATTCCGGCCGTTGCGGCAGCGTTCTTCTTGGCGGCAGCTGCCGGAGCGATCACTGCATTGATCCATACGCGGTTCAATGTGAACGGACTGCTGGCGGGGATCCTGGTTATGACCGGCCTCTATTCCGTCAACCTTCATGTCATGGGACGCTCCAACATCCCGCTCCTGAATGAGACCACTCTTTTTACCCATCTGGAGAGTCTCAATCCCGGCCTTCCTTCCGAGATCTGGATATGCCTGTGCCTGGCGATCGTCATGGCTGTTCTCTGGATTGGTGTTTCGCTGTTCTTCAAGACGGACCTCGGCATCACGATGAGGATCACCGGCAACAATCCCATCATGGCCGCTGCCAACGGCGTGAACGTGAACCTGATGAAGATGCTGGGCATTGCCCTGGCCAATGGCTTCGTGGGCGTCTCGGGCGGACTGGTGGCCCAGTACCAGGGCTTCGCTGACATCGGCATGGGCATCGGAACCGTGGTCATCGGTCTTGCCTCGGTGATCATCGGGGAGGCCGTCCTGAAAAGGCGGTCAATAACCATCAAGATCCTGAGCGTATTCATCGGGTCGATCATCTTCCGGTTCATGATCGCCTTCGCCCTTTTCGTGGGGATGAATCCCATAGACATGAAGCTGCTCACGGCCATTTTCGTATTGCTGACCCTGGTGGCCTCAAAGTCGGTTTCAGGAAAGAAGGGCATGAAAGGGCCCATCGATTCCCTTCGCAAGAGAGTCACCGCACAAAACAAAATCGTCCTGTCCACCGGGGCTGCCATAGTCATTTTTGTGGGCGGTTTTATCGGATTCCGCTACATGGGGCAAGACCCGGCCGCCACATCGAAGATGTTCAAGATCGGCTTGCTTCAGGTCAGCGACAATGGGCTCTTGAACATCACCCGGGACAGCTTCGTGGAGGAGATGAAGAGGATCGGGTATGAGGAGGGCCGTAATTGCAGGATCTACCTTGAAAACGCCAACGGCGATCTTGCCGCGGTGAGCTCCATACTGGACAAGTTCATCATGGAAAAGGTGGATATCATTGTGCCCATATCCACTGCCTGCACCCAGACGGCCGTGAACAGGGTGAAGGACAGGCCCATTGTCTTTGCAACGGTCGCCAATCCTTTCATCATCGGGACCGGTAAATCCGAGACAGATCATCTGCCAAATGTCACCGGCGTGTACGGGTGGGTGCCGATGGATGAGATGTTGAGCATGGTGAAGAAGATCGTGCCCGGGAAGATCAAAGTCGGATCCATCTGGGACCAGGCCCAGTCGAATTCTGTCTTCAACGTGGAAAATCTCCGCAAGGCGGCGGAAGCGGACGGGGAGGTCGCCTTTGTCGGCAACAATATCGCCAATTCCTCCGAAGTCTACCAGGCAGCCCTCGGGTTGGTGAACAAGGGGATTGACGCCTTTGTGCTCAGTCCCGACAATATCGTGTATTCCGCGTTTGAGTCCGTGGTGAAAGCGGCGAGGCCGAAGAAGATCCCCATAGCGGTGAGCGACGTGGAGCGCCTTTCAGACGGGGCCTTGCTCGCTTATGGGTATGATTACACGATCAGCGGCGTTCAGGCCGCCCATCTGGTGGACAGGATCCTGAAAGGGGAGGACCCCGGCAAAATGCCTTTCGAGCGCTACAGAAAGGTCACAATCGGAATCAATCTGCGAGTGGCTGAAGAAATGGGTCTTCAGATTCCGGATGAGGTCATGGCAAAGGCCACCTGCATGATCGGCAAGGACGGCTCGAAAATCGAGATAAAGTGACGGGATTAGCTGGTCTGGTGAGAAGGTGAAAACTCCATGATTGAACTTCAGAATGTTCACAAGAGATTCAATGCCGGTACCCTGAACGAAGTCTACGCCCTCAGGGGGGTCAGTCTGGATATCGGGGAGGGCGAATTCGTGACCGTTATCGGCACCAATGGTTCCGGGAAATCCACCCTCCTGAATGCGGTGGCGGGAACCTTTCTTCCGGATACCGGAATCATCACGATCGGCGGGGAGGATGTTACGGGCCTGCGCGACTTCCGGAGGGCCAGGCATGTGGCAAGGGTCTTCCAGGATCCGTACAAGGGCACTTCCCCTGACATGAGCATAGCGGAAAACCTGCACATGGCATTCCTGAGGAACTCGCGCCATTACCCCCGAATCGGCCTGAAGGGCAGCCGGCTTACCGAATACCGTGAGAGAATCAAGTTGCTGGAGATGCAACTCGAAGATCGGCTCGATGATCAGATCGGCACACTTTCAGGCGGTCAAAGGCAGGCCCTCACCCTGCTCATGGCGGTGATCACCCGCCCCAAGGTCCTCCTGCTGGACGAGCATACGGCCGCCCTCGACCCGAAATCAGCCAGGCAGGTGATAGACCTGACCAGGAGATTTGTGGACCAGGGGAACCTCACCACCTTGATGGTTACCCATAGCATGCAGCAGGCCCTGGAGCTCGGCAGCCGCACAATCATGATGCACAAGGGAGAAATCATCGATGACATCCCCTCGCAGCAAAAGAATCTCTCCACCGTGGACGACCTCCTGGAGAGATTCACCGAGCTCAGAAACGCAGAGAAACTGACCCCCGAGATGCTGGAGGAATTGCGGTGCGAATACATTTAGTGTTCATCACGACCGCGCCTCGATAAGCGGTGACACGTCATGACGATGCCGAAGATTCGATTGTTCCATATCGAAGTCAGCAATGCCTGTAACTTCAGGTGCGAATTCTGCCCCACGACCGTGACGAGGAGAAAACCGCTTTCGATGCCGCTTCCCCTTTTCAAAAAGATTGTCGATCAGGTGGCTGAAAACCGGCTGTCCCGCTGCATAATGCTTCACGTGTTGGGAGAGCCGCTGCTCTATGCCGATGTCATCAGCGCCGTACGCTTTGCCAGTGACCGACAGCTGAAAGTCATCGTCACGACCAACGGCAGTCTGCTCAACGAAGAGATGATCGCGGGGTTGAATGACAGCGGGCTGTACAGTATGGATATCTCCCTCCAGCTCCTTGGAAAGAATCGACATGTCTCAAGGCACGCCGGTCTGTCATTCGAAGACTATTATCGCCACGTAATGGAATCCGTCCGGATGATCCGGGAGAAGACCGACATACAACTGATCGTCAAGGTTATGAACACGGTGAGTGGAAGACTGTTCTCTCTGGACAAGCCTCTGGTTTTTGCCCAGCAGGGCCGGGAGTTCAGGATGCTGGTTCATCATCTCATCATGGACCTGTACGGAGCGATGAGATTTGACATTCCCGAGCGGGAAGTGGCTGACAAACTCAAGAGTGTGAATCTGAATTCGGCTGTAAGGATCCGTCTGGACGAGAAGCTCCATGTCTTTGTTCAATTGTTCATCGACTGGGGAAACGCGTTCTGCAAAAGGACAGTGCATCCGGCGAAATTCGGCTCTTGTTCTTTTGCATTCACGGCGCCCGCTGTCCTCAGCGACGGGTCGGTGGTCATGTGCTGTGCGGACTACGACGGACACACCACTCTCGGCCATATCGACGATGGTCCTCTCGCCTCCATGCTCAACTCCGAAAGGGCGCAGTACCTTTGGGAGGGATTCGAAAAACACAGACTAAGGCATCCTTACTGCCAAAGATGCCTTGGCAGCAGCAACAGGTTTCTCGCCTGGGAAAAGGGACTGGGGAGTATTCTGGTTTCGAAGTTCATGAATCTTGAAGGCGAGAACCAAGCGATTATTCGCTGAGGAAGAGTCGGAACAGCTTGGAATTTTGGGGCTTCCCGCTGCCGCTTAGACGTTGACTTATCCAGCAAATAGGCTTATCTATCAGGCGGCCCGATCGAAGCATGCTTGGTGTTCCATCCTGGCAACATCGACATCCAGGTCTATCCTGGCAGCCACATCGCGCATCCGACGCGCGGTTCTCGTTGATCACTTTGGATGGAGCTCTTTCATTTGAGTTCCTGGCGGCTTCCGGCTGACCCGCTCCTCTTGAACCGACAATGGAAGTCGACCGGATGCATCCGATAAATGCCTCACAAGGAAACTCCTTTCGGAGCTGCCTTGGAAATTCTCTTTTCCGGATAAAAGGAGGAAAGTAAAAGATGCGTATTCGAATCATCTCTTTTGCGGTAGCCATTTGTTTTGTTATGAGCGGCGCGGCACTGGCCCAGACCCAGATCAACATCGCCTCGGTCACAAGTCCTGACTTGGTGCATACCAAAGCATGTGTCTGGTTTAAGGAAGAAGTGGAGAAGGGTCTGCCCGGCAAATATGTCGTAAACGTCCACCATTCCGCCTCACTGGGAAGCGAGACACAGGTGCTGCAACAGATTCAGTTGGGAACCACCCAGATGTCCGTCTGCACCACAGGGCCGATCGAAGCCTTTGTCCCCGAGATCAAGGCCTTTGAGATGCCATTCCTTCTTCCTTCCTACGAGGCGGCCGACAAGGTGCTTGACGGCCCAATCGGAAAAGACTTGGGAAAGCGCTTCGAGAAGGCCGGCTTCAATGCCCTTCATTTCCTGGACAACGGCTTTCGCAACCTCACGAACTCCAAACGTCCCATAAAGACACCGGAAGACGTCAAAGGGATGAAGATACGAACCATGGAGGCGCCCACCCACCTTGCCATCTGGAGGGCCATCGGCGCCAACCCCACGCCCATGGCCTGGCCGATTTTCACTGCCCTCCAGCAGGGAGTCATCGATGGGCAGGAAAACCCGATCGCGGTCATCCACGCGTCCAAGCTCGTCGAAGCGGGCCAGAAATATCTCACTCTCACCCGCCACGTTTACTCGGCACTGGTGTTTGTAGCCAACAAGACCTTCATGGACAACCTTCCCGCAGCCGATCGCAAGATCATCCTGGAAGCCGCCCGGACGGCATCTCTGAAGGGACGCGCTTTCATACGAGACAACGAGGTCAAGCAGACCGCGGAACTAAAGGCTGCCGGCATGCAGGTTATAGAAAACCCCGACATAGAAGCTTTCCGCAAGGTGACCGCCCCTGTCGTGGAAGCGACCAGCGGCGATACGAAGAAGCTCGTGGAAGAAATCAGAAAATCTCTCAAATAATTTTCCTGAGAATCTTCTGAGGAGGCAAAGTCTCTTCTTTGCCTCCTCTTTGTTCAGATCGGGTGAAAGGGCGGTTCTCATGCAGTCGGTGTTGCAGCGGGCAAGCCACAAAATCAACGCCGTCGTCGAAAAGGTCCTCCTTGTGACCGGATCGGCGATCTGCCTGATCCTTTTCGCCCAGGTGGTCTCCCGATACGCCGGAGCATCTCTGGGATGGTCGGAGGAGGTCAGCCGCCATTTGCTGGTCGCCATTACCTTTCTCGGAGGAACGGCTGCTTACAGGCGGGCGGGCTTCATCGGTCTCAAGGGGATTGGGCATAACATAGGACCGGCGACTCAAAAGGCGATCCTGCTTCTGCTCGAGGTGCTGACTCTTTTCTGTTTTCTTGCCATCGCATCCTTTGGTACCGCTTACACGCTCAGGGCATGGCATCATACCACCTCTTCTTTGCAGATCCCCATGTCCATACCCTTTGTGGTGATACCTCTCTCGTCCATCATCTTCGTCGTGCATGTGCTTGCCGATATGGCCGTTACTCTGGGGCGAAAGAAGCCATGATCGTCGTTCTGTTGTTCGCACTTCTCTTCCTCTTCATCACGCTGGGGCTCCCCATTGCCTTTTCCATCGGTATTCCTGCCATCGGCATCATGCTCACTCCCGGAGTCTTTCCCGCCACCGTCCAGATAACAGCCCTCGGTCAGACCATCGTGCAACTTCTGTTTGCGGGAGTGGACTCCTTCGATCTCCTGGCGGTTCCCCTGTTTATGATGGCAGGATCGATTATGGAGACCGGCGGAATCTCGCGGCAGATCATCGATTTTTCGGATAGCCTGGTGGGGTGGGTGCCGGGGGGACTGGCCTGCGCCTGCATTGTCGCTTCCATGTTTTTTGCCGGCATTTCCGGTTCCGCTGCTGCAGATACCGCGGCCATCGGCGCCGTCGTCATCCCTGCAATGATCCGCCAGGGTTATCCGGCAGCGTTTGCCGCTGCCGTAGTTGCGGCCGGCGGAGCCATCGGAGTCATCATTCCGCCTTCCGTCCCCATGGTCATTTTCGGCTTTCTGACCAATGTCTCCATAGCGAAGCTGTTTGCCGGGGGAATTCTCGTGGGTCTGCTCTTCGGGGTCGCTTTCATGGCCGTTGCAGTCTACATATCCTGGCGAAACAACTACGGAGCGAAAAAAAAGTTTTCGCTCCGCAGCACGGGGAAATCGCTGAAGGAGGCTGCATGGGCCCTTGGAGCGCCGGTGATCGTCCTGGGAGGGATTCTCGCGGGCGTGGTCACGGTCACCGAGGCCGCCGCGCTGGCCGTCTTCTATGCCCTGCTCGTGAGCATGGTCATCAATCGCGAGCTGAAATGGAAGGATTTGCCGCGCCTCATCGTCCGGTCTCAGATAACCGCCGCAACCATTCTTTTCATCATCTCCATGGCCAAGGTGTTCACCTGGCTGGTAGCCATGAAGCAAACGAGCCAACTCGTGGGAAACGCCATCGGCGGCCTGGGGCTGCCGGAGTGGGGAATGCTGCTCCTTGTGATGGCAGGGCTTCTGGTCATCGGCTGTATCATGGAAACCACGGCCGCTTTGATACTGCTGGTGCCGGTGCTGGTCGCGCTGACTCCCCAGATGGGAGTGGACCCGGTGCAGTTCGGCGTACTCATGGTCATCAATCTGGCAGTCGGCATGTTGACACCGCCGGTTGGGATCTGCCTCTTCGTCAGCTGCGGCATCGCCGGAGTTCACTTGGGGGACGTCAGCCGGGCCATCCTGCCCTTTGTCATAGTCGCCGTTGTTGCTCTTCTGATCGCCTGCTTCTGGCCGCCAATCACGCTCTGGCTCCCTTCTTTGATTTATGGCTGAATCTCCACCTCTGGTGGAAGACCCTGAGATTGAAATTGTTTCGGATCTCCTGCTTCGGAATTCAAATTTAATGACAGCACTGCGCATAAACCCCTTTTCAGGGGGCAGCTGAGGGCACGCCTGGTGCCTTGATTCTTCTTTGGCACAGTGGTATGCATCAATCGAATTCCTCGGTATGTCCCATAGTCCAGTTTTAAAAGTGCAGCCTCCAAGGACAGAATTGCCATGCAGACGATAGCCGCTCTCATTTCAGAATCGCTTAAAAAGCATAGCGGTAAGCCGGCCCTTTCTTTTTTTCGACAGGGGAAGATCGAGACCGAGATGGCATACGGGGATCTCGATCGGGATTCCAATCTGCTTGCCGGTTTCTTCAGGGGGCTGGGGGCAAAAAGGGGAGATCGGATCATCTTCTCCGTGGAGAAATCCCTTTTCCAGATTGTGGCCCATGTTGCCGCACTCAGGATGGGCGCTGTGGGGGTTCCTCTGAATCCGGGATTCAAGAAACCCGAGCTGGCCTACCTTCTCAACGATGCTCAGGCACAATTGGTTATAGCAGGACCTGCGCAGCAGCGCACCATTCAGGAGATCGACCCGGAGGCCAGAATCCTGGCTGTGGATTCCGAAGTCCCTTATCATCACCTTTCCTTTTTCCGTAACGCTCCGGGTGGCGAACCCTGTGGTTCCACGGCTCCGGAAGACCCCGGGCTGATCATCTACACCTCCGGAACGACAGGGAAACCCAAGGGGGCCGTCCTCACACAGGGAAATCTCGCACATGACGCGGCAAACATCATCGAGGCTTGGAAGATTGCAGCATCGGACGTTCTTTGCCATTCCCTTCCGCTCTTTCATGTCCACGGCCTCTGTTTCGCCCTCCATACCGCGCTTATCTCCGGCTCTCATGTGCTCATGCTCGATTCCTTTTCTCCGGATCACGTGCTCCGGCTCTTGTCCCAAACAGAGGGTCGATGCCGTTCCACTGTTTTCATGGCCGTACCCTCCATGTACTCGAGGCTGCTGGATGCGCTTGGAGCCAGGCCGCTCGATTTCAGCCACATTCGAATGTGGGCCTCGGGATCTGCGCCGCTTCTTGTCAGGGATTTCGAGCGTATGACAAGGGCGTTCGGCAAAGAACCCGTGGAGCGTGAAGGGATGACCGAAACGGGGATGAATTTCTCGAATCCTCTCAAAGGGAAAAGAAAGCCGGGCTCCATCGGGATTCCTCTTCCCGGACTTCTGATCAGGATCGTTCACCCTGATACAGGCCGCGATGTCCCCGCCGGGGAGAATGGGGAGATCTGGCTGAAAGGTCCCTCCGTCACACCGGGGTACTGGCGAAAACCGGGCGAGACTGCGGCGGCATTTGTCGAAGGCTGGTTCCGAACGGGCGATCTGGGAAGAATGGATGAAGAGGGATACTACTTTCTTACGGATCGTCTCAAGCACATCATCATCTCGGGAGGCGAGAATATTTCCCCAAAAGAAGTGGAGTCTGTGATCAATTCCTATGAAGGGGTCGCGGAATCTTCGGTAGTCGGCGTTCCGGATGAGCGGTGGGGAGAGAAGGTGGCGGCCGCGGTAGTCTCCAAACCGCAGGCTCAAGTGAACGTACAGGGGCTGCATGCCCACTGCAGAGAGCAGCTTCACAACTGGAAGTGCCCGAAGGAGTTTATCCTCATCGGGAGTCTCCCCAGGAACGCGATGGGGAAGATTCTGAAAGACGAGGTGAAGAAACTGTTCACGCCCGGGTAGACCCTGCCTCAATCCTATCCGTCTTCCCCCCGGCCTTGAGGGCCCTGCGGCGCCAATCAGGCAGGGATACACTCAGTCACGCATGCACGTGCTCCCTTTTCGGTAACCGCGCATCTCTCCCATTGACCACAAAAGCCCTTCAGGTCTATTGTGAAAGCGGCGGGTGGACAAAAAGCGACTTCAGACGAAGGAACCTGCGGGTGGAGCCATGGAAATCAAGCTCGAACCGACTCTTTCGACCTGTATTGAGACCGCTGCAAAGAGGGAATACGAGAGGGTATTGGGCATCCTCCTCAAGGGGAAACAAGAAAACAAGGAGTTGGAGGAAACACTGGAGTTGCTGAGACTCTTCCTGGAGTCCGCTGATTTCGGTCAACTGCGGAGCCTCAGTGAAAAACCCCTGCTCGATGACCGGCAGGTCGAATTTGTGCTGAGATCAACCAACAGCGAGCGCGGGTATGAAGTCGAGATGAAATCGCGGAAGCGGCAGTGTTGCTGAGCAGGGCATGTAAGTGGACTCCGTGAGAGAGATGAAGGCCATTTCCTGAAGCCGGTGACAATAAGGCGCAGCAAACCTAGACGGAGGTAAGGCTATGTCCAAACGAATTCTGCTTGTGGATGACGAAGTGGATTTCACGACTTCCCTTTCACGCCTGCTCCTTGTCCGGGGGTACGAGGTGGAGGCTGTGAACAACGGAAATGCAGCGCTCAGGCTCCTGGGTGAGGCGCCTTTCGATGCGGTGGTTCTGGACCTGAAGATGCCGGGTATGGATGGAATTACAACTCTGGATGAGATCCAGCAACTTGGGTTGTTCACCCAGACCATTATCCTCACGGGCTATGGGACAGAGGAAACGGCGGAAAGGGCCAGAAAAATGGGCGCACATGATTTTTTGAGCAAACCCATGGACATTGAGGTGCTCCTGGAGAGCATCGAAAGCGCCGTTCACAAGAAGAGCAGGATCGAGAGAAAAACGGATCTTGATCAGTTGATCAGAAGTTGAAAATGGGGTGTCAAGATAGAGGAGCATGAAATGAACAAGGAAGAACAAGCTGCACTGGATGTTGTCATGAAGTTCCTGGACGGCTATTCGGGAAGAAATGTCGATGACTGCATGTCCGCAATTGCTGCTTCAAAGAGTATCCTCATGGTTGGAACGAACGACAACGAGGTCTTCAGAACACCCGAGGATGTTCGCGCCGCTTTCAAAAGAGACTTTGATAAAATGGCCGATATCCGCTGGGGCGAACATCGCAACGTCCATGTTCAAGCGTCTCAAACCCTTGCATCTGTTTTCATTGAACTGCCGATTTCTTATCAGAGCGAAGGGGAGAACGTTCAAACCCTTTTCCGCTATGCGTTGACGCTTGTCAAAGAAGGCGGGCAGTGGAAGATCTGTGCCGGCGTGGCGAGCGTACCGTTTGCGTCCGGAACGTACGCATTCACTTAGTTCTCACTCCGGTTCGATTTCGTGGTACCTGGCAGGGATTTTCGGCTCTGACAGCAGCCCCATGATCGGCACCGGATAGCGGAAAGCCCCCTTGGCCCTGATGTGTTCCAATCCCTCCACGAGATGGTCGATCCTCGAATATGGCACGGCAAAGGACATTTCATGATCCTGCGTTCCGGCAAACACCCTCTCACCGGGGCCGGGGACCATGTAGGTGCATTGGCCGGCCTGCAGGGCGCCGGCAACCCATGTGGAGCAGCCGTAACGTCCGCTGCTTGTGGAATGGATCCCTGGCCCCAGTCGGAAATTAGCCGCCTGGATCAGAGTGAGCACCTGGGCCGGATTCCCGTAAACAACTATGAGATCCGGAATATACTGACAGCGGTCAAGAGGCGCCAACCAGATCTCTCGATACGTTCCGGCCGACCATCTGGGGTACGAAGCCTCCATCTTCTCCATGCAATCGGGATCATCCTGGTAGTACCCGGCCAGTGTGCCTGCCAGCAATTTGCCCGGATCGATGTGACCCATGAACACGCGGGGCAGAGGACAGGCGTGATCTTCAGATCGGAACCCCATCGTCCAACCGAAGGTCCTGGCAAGGGTCATCCCCTGGCAGAGCGCCAGTTTATTCCCGACATGTTCGAGAGGGTACTTGATTTTTGCGGGTTGTGGTGTCTCTCCCTCATTTACCAGCCTCACTCCCACCGGTGCTGTTGCCGGCCGGAAGTGTTTTTCCAGTCCATGAAAAAGCCTGTTTGTCTGATCGTTCACGCCTGTATCTCCTTTCTTCCGTGAATCATGCACAATAAAAGATGTCCGCTGCACGCCGGAAGGCGCACCTTGCCTGGACGCCGGTTCCTGCTATGGCACTCAGTCACGCATATCAAAATGACGGCGTGGTCTCGCCTGCCGGTAACGGATTCCGCACCCTTTCCGGTTTTTTCATGACGATCGTGAGAAGCGCCGAGGCCAGCAGCAGAAGGCTCATGGCAGCAAAGACCAGGGCGTAACTCCCAAAAACGTCGAAGATGTACCCTGCCGCATAAGGCATAAAGGCACCGGGGATGTTGCTGATTGCGCTGCTGATGCCGATAAGTTCACCCAGCGAGCGCATTCCGAAAAACGATCCGATTGCGCCGTTCAAGGACGTCGTTCTGATCCCCCAGAACATTCCGTAGAGGAGTGCAAAGCTGTAAAGCATCCACTCGGATCTCGAGAAAAACAACCATACGCTCGAAAAGGTGAGACCGAAAAGGGAAATAGTGATGGTCCTTTTCCAACCTATACGATCCGAGAGCGGGCCGGCCAGGATCCTGCCCGGAATTGAAAAAGCCCCCATCAGGCCGACGGCTGCTGCCGCGACTGTCGGAGCGATACCAAGGTCAGTGCTAAAGGGGACGAGGTGAACTGAGAGGATCTGGAAGGCGACTACCGTGACGGAACCTGCGAAGGCGAGGATCAGGAATGAGGTGTGGACCAGCACTTTGGAGGTAGGAAGATCCGCTGAGCATTCCACGGAATGGATCCCTGCACCCTTCGGGATCTCCGCAGGACTGCGTCTTACGAACGGCGAAGCTGCCACGATGAGGATGAAAAAAAGGGTCCCTGTGATCAGGAAGGCATTTCTCCAGCCGTATGAGGAAATCAGATAATTGATCAGGGGTGCGAAGATCAGCGCCCCGATTCCAACACCGGCAGCCACGATGGAAAGCGCGAGACCGGCTCTAGGTCTTCCGCTGAACCAGCGCTGAACAGTGGCGATGGGAACGGCCCAGGTGGCTCCTGCCCCGAGGCCGGCCAAAAAGAGAAAAAGACGAAACTCGTTTACACTGCTGACCAGGCTGCACAGAGAAAGCCCAAGCCCTGCCAGTAGTCCGCTCGCCAGGAGGACAGGGCGGGGACCGTATCGGTCGGAAAGCCTGCCCGATATAATTGCGGCCAGGGAATACGCGATCAGAAACGCCGTGTAGCCGGAGGAAACGAGGGACCTGCTCCACCGGAACTCGGATTGCAGCGGTTTGAAGAAGACGCCGAATGACCACATCGTCTCCCCCATGCTCATGGTCACCACGAAGCAGGCCCCCACCACAAACCAGCCGTAGAAAATCGTTGATCTGCTCTCTTTTTCAGACATACGCGTTTATAAAGGTGGGGGTGAAGGGTTCATTTTTCTGTGCAGCAAGGTTGTCGATAAAATCTCCAGGGCGGACGGAGTGCCCGGCGGCTGCTACCCTGCCCGTTTTCTGAGAACGGTTTTCACGATCTTTTCGAAGGTCCATGAAGTCTCTTGCGCTATCCAGGGAAAGGGTAGTGATAGGAGGGATCATTGGAAGCCTCTTGAATAATGCCAAAGCGCAGCCATGGCCCGTGCAGCCGATTCGGGCGAGGTGAACACCGGAACGGACGGCCCGCAAAGAAAGTTCATCTCGTTTACAAACTCGGGATGCCCTACGACTACTCCTACCAACGGTTTGTCCGGGTACTGGCTGCGAACGGCCGATATGTCCCCAAACCACTCTTTCACAGTGAATCCCACAAACCTGAACTGACGGACAACCGCGTAGGGTATCACCATGACAGCTATGACCATGTCGATCTCCGGATCCGCCATGAGAAGAGGGAGGGCCCTGCTGAAGGTCGCGGATGGCCCGATATCCAGAGGATTCCTGACGTTCATCCAGTCAGGGGCCATCGCGCGCACCTGATCCACTGTTGAGGATGAAAGCGGCGGCACGGTCAGCCCGGCGGATACCGCCATGTCCGTGGTAAGGGCGCCCAGGCTCCCGCTGGTGGTGATAATCCCAAGACGGTTCCCTTTCAACCGCTGCTGAGTGGAAAAGACGCGCGCGAGATCAATCAGGTGGGAAAGACTCTCGGCCCGAATGGCCCCCGTCTGGGCAAAGATGCCTCTGTAGATTTCGTCCTCTCCCGACATGCTCCCCGTGTGCGATGCGGTGGCCTGCTTGCCGGGCGCAGTCCTCCCGCTCTTCAGGATCAGCACGGGTTTCTGAAGCGTCACATGTCCGAGTGTCTCCAAAAGCCGCCGACCATCCGCAGCCCCTTCGAGATAGAGCATGATCACCTTCGTGGAGGGATCTTTGCCGAGGTATTCCAACGAATCGTTCTCGTCCACATCCGCGCGGTTGCCCAGTGTGATCGCCTTGGAGATGAATAGACGGTATTGAGGAAGATGGTCCAGCAGGATGTTTCCGAAGACGCCGCTCTGTGCAATGATGGAGAGCGGTCCAGGGTTCATGGATTCATCGAGCAATTCGACGGAGGCAAACCTGTTTCGGGTATTCACGACGCCCACACAGTTCGGCCCGATCGCCCTCATCCGGTATCGGATGGCGATAGCCCTTATCCTCTCCTGCAGAGCTCTTCCTTTCTCTCCGATCTCCGCAAAGCCGGCGCTTTCAACGATCACGCTTTTTATCCCGCTCTCCCCGATCTCCTCCATCACCGCCGGAACCGCCTCTGCCGGAACAATGACGATTGCAAGATCAACCGGCGCGGAAACATCTCTGAGAGACTTATAGACCCTCTGCCCGTGCAACTCCCCTCCGGCAGGGTTCACGAGAAATATCCGATCTCCCCAACCCTGGCTCTGCAGAAACAGGGGAATGCCATAGCCGAAGCCCGGAGATCTCCTCGCTCCGAGTATGGCAACGCCTTTCGGTTCAAAAAAGCTATTCAGACTGTGGATCGACATCGATGCGCTCCAGGACTATTCCTCGCTCCTCATTTTCTTGACTCGGTGAAATACCATTGTATCGAAAAAGCTTCAAGGCGCTTTCAGCGGCGACAAGCAAGCACCCCCATCGGCCGCCCTTCCCGACCTTGACCTATCGCTCAAAATTCAAGATGGAAAAAGGGGATGCTTGCCTTGATCAGGAAAATGGGATAAATAGCTTGAGCCTTGGCTGAAAAAGCCCTGCTGTTGACTTCTCGGGACCACAGGCAAGCATATTCTTCAGAGTTGGAGAAATGGATGATGCGATCCCGCTGTATCCGATTTCTCAGATATCGCAAAATCTTGGTAGCCGCATTCCTGCTGGCGTTTCCTTTCTTTTTCTTCGCCGCATATGTCGTTCCCGAATCCATGCCTTTTTCGCTAAGGATAGGCAATGACTTTTCCGGCTTATATCTCAGCTACAAAGCCTATCTATTGAGTGCGCTTGCGCAGTTTCGTATTCCCTGGTGGTCTCCTTCGGAAGCTTGCGGATACCCATTTTACAGCAACCCCTTCACGCAGACCTTCTATCCTCTTAATGCTGTTCTCCTCCTGTATATGAAACTGACAGGCGGATATTCCTATACCGATCACCAGATTTTCACTGTCTTTGGCGTATCCCTTTTTGTGCTTGGTATCTATGGCTGGCTAAGATGCCTTCATATTACAGTCCTGCCTTCGGTTGCAGGAGCTTTGACCGCCGGCTTGAGTTATCGCATCTGCGAGATTCTCAGATTCCCGAATGCGGTCCATTCGGCAGCCTGGTACCCGTTTATTTTATGGGGCATGACTCTCGTCCTTTTGCGTGACCGCAAAAAAGCCGGCTTCGGACTCGTTCTCACCAGCTTCGTTATGTTGGTAACGGCAGGTTATCCCTATTATATCTATTATTCTATTTTTCTAGTACCCATGTATGCATTGTTCCTCTGCCTTCCAAGCGTACGGCAATTTTTCCTGGCAGAAAAAGCTCGAATACGAAGAACCCTTCTTTTTCTCACCACCCCTTTCCTGGTCGGGGTCCTGGTTACTTCTCCCTATCTTTACAAAATCAAGTGGCTAATGGATCAGACGCAGGATAGGGGCGGGCATGATCTCTCGTGGGCGAGAAGCAACTTTTCCTTCGTCGACGTTATCGGTTCATGGTTTTTCCCTCCTTCTTCATTAGGGGAAGGTTGGTATTACTTCGGGATGACCGCATTATTTCTCGTCGCAGCCTATATCCTGTCTTTCCGATACACCCGATCCTCCAGGGCCGAAAAGATGGTCCTCATCTCCGTCGGATTATGGTTCATTTTTGTGACCGCGGTCAGCTTCGGATCTGCCTCGCCCGTGTTCCTGGCCTTATGGTACTCCATGCCCGGGTTTTCAGGTCTTCGGGAGTGGTCTCGCATCAATATCCTGCTTTTGCCGGCAGTGGCCTTGCTGGTTGCCCTTGGCGCATCATGGTTGACTTCCACCCTTTCAAAACCACATCAGGCCGACCGGTCCGGCTCATCCGCCGAGAAAATCCCCTCCTTGCCCAATCTGCTGCTTCTGCTTTGGGCTGTGATCCTTGTAATTCAGATTGTGCTTCTTTCGACCAAGACTTTTAATAACCAATGGGTCTATTGCCATGGCTCCATCCGGAATGCCGAGGTCTTTTACCTCCTTGCAGGGGCGGTGGGTTCCTTCTCCATTTACGGACTCCTGAAGGCGCGACAAAGGAGAGTGATTCCATACGGAACTGCATGGCTGGCCCTTACCGGTTTGATTCTGATCAACCTGCTGGATTTGTCTTATGTCGGAAACACACTCTGGTCGTGGCCGACTCCCGTTAAAGATGCACCGCAGTTTTCTCTTTCCGGGGATATAGGTGAACTGAACAGGAAATCCTTCCTCGTCCCAAGGACGAACCACTACTGGACAATTTCCAACGACTCCCGCTTCAACGTGGGGATTATTGAATCGTGGTACTACAACAGATATACACGGCTCCATGAAATTTATTGGCAAAGGAACAAAGATAATCGCTTCATTTATGAATTTAAGACAAATATTGAACAGAGCGATCGGACGGCGTTGGAGATGCTATTAGGCATGTATTCCGGACAAAAACTCTGGTTTACTACCTCCATTGCGCATGGTTCTCCTTCCCCCTTCATCGAGGACGCAAAGCAGGCAGGCGGGTTCATCCACATTACCCATTACACGGGAGACAGCATTGAACTGACTGTGAAATGCGAGTCCCCGGGCTATCTCACCTTTATCGACAACTGGGATCCGGACTGGCGCGCTTGGATTGACGGCAAGACGGTGCCGGTCTTGTTGAGTCTGGGCACTTTCAAAAGCGTGGCTGTGAACTCCGGAAGTCATGTCATTCGTTTCGAATACGTCCCCTTTTCTTCAGAAATCGAGAGATTCAAAAGTGGCAGATAAGAAGAAAGTACTTGTTTTTATAGTTGCGTTCAATGCGCAAAGATTTATCGACAGCGTCATAAAGAGGATACCAGAGGAAGTCACCTCGGACAAATCCTACGAGCACGAGATACTCATCATCGACGACTGCTCGCCTGATCGCACGTTTGAGGTTGCCAGAGAGGTGAAGGATCATTGCCGGCACTCTCCCATCCGGATCACAGTGATGCGTAACCCCGTTAATCTGGGGTATGGCGGCAATCAGAAGCTCGGTTACCATTATGCCATCCAGAACGGCTTTGACGCGGTCGTTCTTCTCCATGGGGACGGTCAGTATGCCCCCGAGGTCCTGCCTCAGATGGTTTCATCCATTCTTGCAGGGGAAGCCGATTTTGTGATCGGCTCACGCATGCTTACCAAGTCTCGCGCCCTCCGCGGAGGCATGCCCCTGTATAAGTTCATAGGCAACGTGATCCTGACCGGGATTCAAAACCGCCTGCTGGGTTCCAGTCTGTCAGAATTCCATTCCGGATATCGTGCATACAGCGTTGCGGCCTTGCGGGCAGTTCCATTCCAGATGAATTCGAATGGCTTTGACTTCGACACCGACATTTTGATCCAGATGCTGGACAACGGATTCAGATGCCGTGAAGTCGATATCCCCACTTATTACGGTGAAGAGATATGCCACGTACAAGGCCTCAAATATGCGTTCAACATTCTTGTTTCTACGGCGCTATCAAGATTGCAGCGATTCGGCATATACTACCACCCCAAGTTCGACTACCAAAAGGATGTTCGCTATCCTTCGAAACTGGACTTTTCCAGCAGCCACACCTTTGCTGTCAACCGTGTCAGACAGGGATCCGTGGTGCTGGATGTTGGATGTGGAAGCGGATACATTGCCCGCGAATTGTGCAGCAGGGGGATTGATGTCTACGGGGTCGATTATTCAGTTGATGCGCAGTACAGGAAGTTCTTTAAGGAGTTCCTGGAAGGCGATATCAACGAGTGCGATTTGAGCTTTAATCTTCAAAAGGTGGACTACATTCTTTTGATGGATGTGATTGAACATCTTGACGCGCCCGAGGAGTTCCTGCTCCATCTTCGGTCTCGTTTCGCAAAGCACACGCCCAGAATCATTATTACCACTGCCAACGTTGCTTTCCTTCCCGTGAGAATCTCCCTGCTCATCGGGCAGTTCAATTATGGCAAACGGGGAATCCTGGATATGACCCACCGAAGACTCCTCACTTTTCATTCCCTGACCCGAACCCTGCACAACTGCGGATTCAGGATAGAGAGCACGGAGGGTATTCCTGCGCCCTTCCCTCTCGTTTTCGGACGCAACGTGTTCTCCAGGATTCTCCTGCGATTGAATCGGAGTTTGATATGGCTTTGGAGAGGCATGTTCTCTTATCAGATTGCCATTGAAGCCGTTCCCGAACCCACGGCAGCCGACCTGCTCGAAGCTGCGGAAAAGTACTGAATTGGGGGATCCCCTGGGAAACCGGCGGCCTCTGCAGCCTGAGTCAAAAGAAAGCCACCCCGGCAAGAAGGCAGCCCTCCACGAGACCATCACGCCAAAGGAGTGGGTTGCCATAGCACTTGCCTGTGCTGCAATCGGTCTCTTTGCCGTCTAGTGAGAACATAATTCTCCGAGCCTGCCCTTGACTCCAAAAGGCCGACTCACCTATACTCCGACCCATTCCAAGCGAGTTGCTGTTGTCCGATGAGAAAAGACTATTACGGGATTCTGGGTGTCGCAAGAGATGCGGGTGAAGGCGAAATCAAAACGGCCTATCGGAGACTGGCCTTTCGGAATCATCCTGACACGAACAGGGAAGACCCCCGGGCCGAGGACCGGTTCAAAGAAATCAACGAAGCCTACGACGTTCTGAGCAACGTCGAAAAGAGGAATCGCTACGATCTGGGACGCGATCCCTTCACCGGAGGTTCCTCTTTCCGCCCGCCCTTCGACCCCTGGAGCGACCCCTTTGAGGAGAATTTTTTCTCCCAGTTCAGATGCAGAGGAGGAGGGTTCGGGCGGGGGCTCCGGCGCAAAAGGCAACCACCCCCGGCAGGATCCGGTTCTCCTCCATCCGAGCTTCACATCCACGATCTTCCCCTGTCATCCGACGAAGCCTCCAAAGGCACGGAGAGGGATATTCGGCTTCACACAGGCCGGGGTACGCAGGTCTTCACCGTGTCCATTCCCGCAGGCATAGGAAACGGCTCACTGTTCAGTTGCAAGTGCCCCATTCACGGAGGGCAGGAGATCGAACTCCTGTTTCGGGTGAGGATCGCGGGATAGTGCCTGTAGAAACAGCGGAAATGATCTTTCACGCCTTTGGAGCAACCTCCCGGTTGCGATGCATTCGGCTCTGAGAGGAATCGCGAGCAGGAGCTCGCTCCTTGTATGGTGAAATTAGAGTCATTTGTTCTTTGAAAAATTGAAGCTTCCATTTTTCGGTAAAAC
>PHBH01000008.1 GCA_002840535.1 Deltaproteobacteria bacterium HGW-Deltaproteobacteria-15
CATTTGACTGGTTTTACCGAAAAATGGAAGCTTCAATTTTTCAAAGAACAAATGACTCTAATTTCACCATACAAGGAGCTTGTTCCGCTCTGCTTGCTGCTCATGACTTTGGGTTCAATTGCTAACATAGGCATGTCGTTGCGTCAATGCTGGTCACCCCACCTGACCTCCCCATCACATCCTTACCATTCTCGTCGAAGATCCCGACACAACGCGGGGATGGGAGGGGTGGGGAGGGGGATGCGATTGCCTGCAATCAGAGAATCCATTTCCGCCGGATATTGCGAAGACTAAACGCGAATAGCGCCAGACAAAAGGCGCCGAGGACAAGGAAATCGATCGGTAAGGCCATCGCGTTTTCGCTTCTCAGTGCGCCGTGAAAGATGTCTGCGCCATACGTGATGGGCAGAACGTAGGAGAGGGGCTTAAGAAACAGAGGAAGTTGCTCAATGGGGAAAAAGAGCCCACAGAGGAAGATCATGGGAAATCGGAAGAAGTTCGAAAAGGTCTGGGCCTCGAAGATCTCGCTCACGGAGACCGCGACGAAAAGGCCCATAAAGGTGGAGACAATGGCGATCAGCGCCACGGACGGCAGGAATGCGGCCCAGGAAACGTTGGCGAGATCGGTCAGGAAGAGCGCCAAAACCACTGGTACGAAGGCGTTCGCGATGCCGAAGAGAATCGCCCCGGAGGTCTTGGCCAGCATCAGCATTTCCAGAGGCAGGGGGGCGAGGAGCAACCGATCGAACGATCGCCCCTTTTTTTCAAAGGTCACTGTCACTGCCAGCATGGAGGTGGTCCCGAAAAGGATGGAAACGGTCACAACGCCCGGGAGCAGGGAAAGGACGCTTTCCATGCCGCTACCGGATTTGATGAAGAACATGCCGGTCCACGCAAGCGGGAAGATGATGCCCCAGCTGATGTTGGGCGGTTTGAGGTAGTAGGTCCGCATGTCCTTGAGCAGGATGTTCCAGAAGGCGATCCACCGGCTCATGCGCCACCTCCTGCCTTTTCCTTCTCCTTCTTCATGGCATCCGGTTCCAGTCCCGTAATCTGCACGAAGACTTCCTCGAGAGAGGGCCTGATCCTTCGCGCCTCGGTCACCTCGACGCCCCTCTCCTCGAGAAACCGTACAAGCGGACCCACGGGCACGGCATCGCTCGACTCGACCCGGACTTGCCCTTGAGGACCGGCCTGAAACTGCAGATGGGAAAATGCGGAGCGGAGTTTCTCGCTCAGGTCCGAGTCGGACTTGGAGACGGAAAGCTCCATCAGGTGCCTTTGCCGTACCGGCTGCATGAGATCTTCCACAGCCTCTATCCGGACGATTCGCCCGGCGACGATGAAGGCGATGCGATGGCTGAGCCGCTCGGCCTCCTCGATGTAGTGGGTTGTCAGGAAGATGGTGGTCCCGTTTTTGTTAAGCTGAGCCAGGAGCTGGCGGATCTGACGGGCGCTTGCCACATCAATGCCGGTGGTCGGCTCGTCCAGAAAAAGGAGCGGCGGTTTGTGGATGATTCCGGCTGCAATGGCGAGCTTCCGCTTCATGCCCTTGGAGTAACCGCCGAACCTTCTTTTCGCAGCCTTGGTAAGACCGAAGGTCTCCAGCAACTCCCCCGCCCGTTGCTCCCGCTCCTTTTTCCTCACGCCGTAGAGAGCTGCGCAGAAGCAGAGGTTTTCAAACCCGCTGAGTTCCGGGTAAAGGCTGCTCTCATCCGGCACCACGCCCATGAGGTGCTGGGCGTGCTTGATACGATGAGTGTAGTCCTCATTGAAGTATAGCACTCTGCCGGACGTGGGCCGCGCAAGGCCGGTCAACATGTTGATGGTCGTCGTCTTCCCGGCGCCGTTCGGCCCCAGGAAACCGAAGACCTCCCCCTGGTGAACGGAAAAGGATACCGAGTCGACTGCCAGGACGTCCTCGTATTTCTTACTCAGCTGGTCTGCTTGGAGAAGATCCATTTTGGTTTCTCTGGTTTCCCTGGTTTATCCAGTTTGTCAGGTTGCCCTGGTTGTCTGGTCCGGTGTTCAGTCCCTCTGGATAACCAAACAAACGAGAGAAACCCAATAAACCAGAGAACCGGTCTAACCGCTCAGGACTCCTTCTTGTCCGTCGTGCAGGGATGGCCCTTCGCGTCCCCGTGGCATTTCTTGATCTGTTCGAGGGTGCACTTCTCAGGTTTGTCCTTCAGCATGACAGGTTTCTCACAACAGGAATTGCACATGGTCTTTGCCTCCTTTCCGGTTTTCCCCTTTTCCCTGGCGTGTACCCGGCGACATTGTCCGGACGACGCCTCTGACCGGAATATGATCCTTTCGAACTCTCGTACGATCCCTTTCAGAATTTTCTTATTCACCGAATAATGGACCCAGTACCCGCGCTTTTCCCCCTCCACCAGTCCCGCCTCCCTGAGGATCTTGAGATTCTGGGACACGGCGGCCTCGGATATGCCGAGACGTTGGGCCAGAGCCTTTCCGCACCATTCCCTGCTCAGCAGCATTTGGATCAGCCGCCAGCGCGTTTCGTCCGATATGGCCTTGAAAATGGTGGGAAGCGGAATCATGTCGATCGGCGTTCAATTAAGGGTATGCTTAATTGAATTGGGGTTTGCTTGTCAACAAAAAATCGATCGGCACTGTCGCGCCCACCGTGCCAGAGTAATAAGTTCTTTCAGCCTTGCCAGCCCCCCGGCCGAAAATACCCGCCAAAAAGCACTGGACCGATTCCGCCAGAAGCTGGCTCACGACGTTTCGGTTGGTCCAGCCCACGGCCTTGAGCACGCCGATCTCCCTGGCCCGCTCCGCGATGTTGCCCGCCATGGTCTTGAAGGCGATCAGGACCGCGACGATGACGGCGATCAGCGAGGCGGCCATGGTCAACTTATCGGAAAGGGCGAAAAAGCTCCCAAGGAGTTTCAGGAACGATTCCGGGGTGCCGATGGTCGCCTTTTGCCCCACGATTGTCCGAAGTGCTGATGCGAGGTTCGTGATCTTCTCCTGGTCGGCCTTGATGAAGAGAAGGTTGACATCAGCTGGGCTGAATGGGGAGACGGATTGGACTTGCGAAGATGCGGCGGCAAGTTTCTGTGCTTCTTCGATCGGCACATAGACGTTCGCTATGGCGATCTTCGCCGCCCGGGACGCATCGGCCTGCCCGACCACGGGAAATGATGCGTCGGCCATGGGTGCTGTGACTCAGAAATAGTATCTCGCTCTCAGCTCGATTCGATAATCGTTCTGCTTTTCCCCGAACTCGCTGAATTCATCTCCGGAAAGAAACGTGCCCTTGAGCCTCAGTTCGAGGTTGGTGACGCCGGCATAAAGAAGCTCAGGCGAGATCGAGAAGCTCCGGTCATCGATATTGGCTATCCAGGTGATTGCGGGCGTGAAATAGAGAATGTCAAAGGGATCTTTCTGGCTGATCCGGAGGTAGAGATAGTTCTTCATCGGATTGATTCGGCCGTATCTGCCCTCGGTCAGCCTCTGAGCTCCCTGGAGAAGGGTATCCATGCCGGTGGTGACAAAGGCATCGTATCCTCTGTCTATGAGCGTGAAGTAGTCCTCCATCTGTCCTTCGGTGAAACCCGTCCCATTATAGTAGTACTCGAGGATATAGGTGGTCTCCGTGGCGGTCAGGTAGCGCAGACCCACAAGGTAGCTCCAGACATCGGATTGCTCTTCGATAAGCGTCCCCCCTCCGTCGATGAAGCTTTTCTCATAGTCCTTGATCCACGCAGCCTCGCCGTGTATTTCGAGATTGGTGGCAAGGTTTCGAGAAAAATCAAAGCCGTATCGGTGGGGCCTGCTTCCCCCGGCCAGGAACATGAAATCAATGTCCGTGTCGAAGAAGAGAAAGTAAATCTTCGCTGCGGGATTCAGATGGTTCGGTTCGCCGAAATCCTTGTTCATGTCTCCGTAGACAGGAACAATAGCGGGTGTAAAGGAGAAGGTCTTCAATGGTCCGTCGAAACTCCTGATGTAGTCCATCGATGCCACGTAGAAGCCTTCCAGATTCAGGGTGGGATCGTCCGGGTCCTTTGGCCGATCCAGGAAAGCAACCGGGTTCCATGCATAACCCTTGCCCCACTTCATGGTCTTCTTTCCTGTGTCCACGGTCACGAATGGAGATGGTTTGAGGGAAACAAAACCTTCATAAAGGGCCGTCTCGCCAGACCATCCCTCGTAGGTGTGCACGAGGTCGCTGTTGATTCTCACAAATCCGCGCGCAATACCCTTTTCGTAAGCCCCGTCCAGTTGCAGCGTGAAGCCCTGCTGATCGAGCGTGGAACCCTCGTCACGGTTATAAAACCTCAGCTTGTAAAGACGGCTGTCCTTGTTCAGACCGAAGAGGACCGGATCGACCTCGGCATATCCGCCGAAGTGAAAAGCCTTCTTTTCGATTTCTCCGACTTCGAACTTGTATTCCTCGGCCAAGCAATCTTGAAAAGTCAGGTTCAGACCGATCAGGCAAAGGAGGAAGATTCTCAGCACCCACAGACATCGACTGCGGTGCGGGTAAGCCAAGCGCTCGGAAAGGCGCTTATCTGATGGGTTTCGCTTCGCTCTACCCATCCTACAATACCCCTTTTCCCAGGATCTTGATCATCCAGTCAATCCTGTCAGAAAACTCTTTTATTTTATTTGCGCAGGGAATCCATATTCGGCATGTAGGTAAGAGTGAAGACCTCGTCAGCAAGTTCTCTTTTCTTGAAATTCGCAAAGAGCATGACCGACTTATACCCCTTGTAGAGAGGGCTGTCAGTCTCCACTGTAGCCGGCCTTACGATTCCTCCTCCGAAATCCTTGATGTCCGTGAAGTAGAGTGTCTTGATGAGCATGGATGCCTCGGTCAGACATTCGATCCTGGTGGGCGACACCTTTTCCTTGTCCACCCACATCTTGAGCTGGTCGTACGCCACAGTCTTGGTCTTTGCCTTGAGAAGGAGCAGGTATTCCTTTCCCTGATCCTCCACATTGGTCACGTTATATTCTTCCGAATAATCCAGTTGGAGGATGTCCGAGTTGTTGAATACCCCTCCGATCACCGACTGGAGGCTGGTGATGCGGACCGGCTTTCCCACATTGGGAATGTACAGCCACATGTTCTCTCCGAGGCGAAGAGTGCTTCGGCCCTTCTCGCTGGCAGGGGCGGTGAATATGCCTGCAATCTTGTCTTTTCCCTTCTTGGCCGTGTAGAGGACAAATTCCTTTTTTCGCCCGTCCGGCTCGATGTTGATGAGCTTGCGGTAGAGCTCATAGGATTCGGGCGCGAGGTTTCTGTCTATCTGCTGCAGGAGCTGGTTCCCGTCGACTGCATAGGCAGTCGAAGACAAGAGTATTGAAGCAATGAATGTGATGATGGTCTTAAACATATTCTTTCCTCCTTCAATTATCGTTCCCACAATCCAGCGTGGGAACGATAAGGAATGTTATACCATAATGTCGCATAGAGACTTGAATTCGCAGGATGTGCAGGTTTCCACATTAAATTAAACATATCCCAGGGCCTTGATCGGGTCCATCCTCGATGCCTTGAAGGCAGGCTGAAGACTTGCGACAACCGCCACCAGGATGACAATACCCATGATCATGAGAAGGTCCTGCGGGTTCACGGAGGCTGTGAGGACAATGTCCGTTTGCCTCGCAAAGTCATAGGTGAATCGTGCCGCATTGATGCCATAGACCAGAGCTACGCTCAACAGCCCACCTATAGCTGCACCGATCGCGCCAAGGAGCAGCCCTTCGATCAGGAACATGGAGAGGATCCTCCTCGGCAGGGTTCCGATTGCCGCGATGGTCCCGATCTCCCTCACCCGCTCGTAGACCGCCATGATCATCACGTTCATGATGCTGATGAGCACAACCGCGACAAGCATAATCTTGATAAAAAATGTCATCATGTCGATCATGCGGGCGATGTTGTAAAAGGGGGACAGTTGCTCCCAGGTGTGCACCTCGAACACTGGCTTTCCCTGCTTGTTCAACTCGCCGGAAAGCTTTCCCTCCAGTATCCCGAACACCTCATAAAGCCGGTCGAAGTCCTTCAGTCTCACGGCAATTTCGCTGATCTCCTTCTCCTCCATCCTCAGGATCTCCACCGCGTCATCGATGTGGACATAGCCGTCCCGGCCGCCCGGTCCGGTGGCGCTTTCCATAATCCCCCCCACCTTGAGCTGCTTCCCATTGACCGAGCCGTCTCTGTTCGTGGCGATCACAACGACCATATCCCCTACGTTGACCTTCATCCCCCTTGCAAGAAGCTCAGGGATAAGGATCTCTCCCTTCTTGAGCGCCTTCTCCCCTTCCATGATTCTCGGCAGGAGCAGAGGGACGGTCTTGGCCTCCATCTCGGGGTCAACACCGTTCAGCCGTATATTTGTGGTTTCGGTGAAGTTGCTGAACATGGCACCGAATTTGATTCTCGAAGAAAAGGCCTCGACCCCGGGGATCTCCTTCAGGATCGTCTCCACCTTCCTGGCGGCCTGGGGCTTCAGGTTCATGGTGAGGGGGAGGTTCTCAATGGCGGCCAGGTATCCTTTTCGGTGGATCTGCATGTGTCCCACAAAGGAATCCGTGATCTGACCGATCATCATGTTCTTGAACGAACCGGTCACGGCCATGAACCCTGCAACGAACAGCACTCCGATGACGATCAGGGACAGGGTAAGGAAGGTCCTCCTCTTGTACCTGAAAAGATTCCGAGCGGCGATCTTGATCAGGTTAGTCATGGCCGCGCCCTCCTCCATTTCCATTGGTTTTCAGAAAGCCATCCTCGATCCTGTAGATTGACTCGGCCTCGCCGATGATGCGGGAGTCATGGGTGGAGAACACAAAGGTGGTGTCCAACTCCTTCCGGATTTGTTTCATCAGGGCAAGGATGCTCATGGCGGTGTCGTGGTCCAGATTGGCCGTGGGCTCGTCGGCCAGAACAAGCTCCGGATGGGTGACGAGGGCTCTCGCAACGGCTACCCGCTGTTTCTGTCCTCCCGAGAGCTGATCCGGCATCTTCTTCTGCTGATCGCCCATGCCCACCGCTGCAAGTAGATCCTGCACCTGTTTTCTTCGCGATGAGGCGGAAATATTTTGCACCATGACGAGGGGGTACTCCACATTTTCGTAGGCGGTCAGCACCGGGATGAGGTTGAAGCTCTGAAAGATGAAACCGATGTGCTTGCCCCTGAAAATCGCAGCATCCGTCTTGCCAAAGCTCGTGACATCCATGCCTGCAACCATGAGCCGGCCGGCTGAAGGTCTGTCGAGACAGCCGATGAGATTCAGCAGCGTGGTTTTTCCGCTTCCCGACGGCCCTACGATGGCGACAAACGCACCTTTCGGAATGGAAAAGGTCACGCCCTTCAGGGCATGGATCGCCACTTCCCCGGTTTGATAATCTTTTTTTAATTCCTTTCCGATGATCAGTTCCATAAAGACTCCATTCATGTTGAGAAATTCGCTTACGCGTCGTCATCGATCTGAGAAGCGCATCGATAATTGCGTTCTAGAGTTTGTGGGTTGACTATTCGACCAGGATGGTAGTGCGACTCAGTGAATACTAGCAATTCGAATGCCACATCTCTTTCCTGAGCAGAACCCCCCCGAATCATCAGGATAAACACCTGGGGGAAGGTTTGCTTGGTAGACGAAGGAATCTCACCTCGTTCGGCTAAGCTGGATACAAAAGATTCAGATGAAGTATCCAATTGAGTAAAAAATACTCATTTGGAATGGACAGGCATCCGTTCCAGTTGATCTCTGGTCTCGTGAATGTTTCCTGGGTGCGCTCAGGTCAGTCCACATGGAGCACCACGGAGAAGGCGTTAAATCCCACCCACACTTCATCATTTTCGCGGATGTCGATCCTCTGTCGGCTCTCTTCCGTAATGATCGAACATAGCTCTATACCATCCGCCACGCGCACCACTACCTCGCTGGTCACCTTGCCACGGGTAATACGCTGAACAATACCTCGAAAACTGTTCTGGGCCGTGGAATTCGGTTCCTTGTCGCTCTTGTAAACCGTGACCCAAGGCGCCTTCACCTCGGCGATGATCATGGCGCCCGGTCTCAAGCCAAGCCGGGAGAGGCTGTCGTTGGTGATGATGGCGAAGACAGTGTATCCCGAGATGGATGTGATCTCCACCACTGCCTGGATATCGCCTTTGCGGATCCGGCTGATCTTTCCGAAAAAGGCATTGCGGGCGCTTGTCTTTCTACTGGTCTCCTTGTCTACAAAATACCTCGCTACCTGTTTTACGTCATCGTCGGAGAATTCCACATAGGAGGCGACAAGGTTCGGCGACCCGTGACCGAGGATCTTCTGCACGACTGGTAAAGGCATATTGTTTTGAAGCAGTTCGACCGCCCTGGATCTTCGTATGGCGTCGGGGGTGCCCAACTCCCGAGGTATGCCGATGGCCTCGGCACGTTCATAGAACTTCCGCCGAACGTGGCCGGGATCGACGTGGAAGATACTTCGTGGCGCGCTCTTTGCTTCAGGGCCATTCAAGGTACTGTGGATCTCGGATGAAAGTGCTTCCGAGATTTCCACCTCCCGGCATGCTCTGGTCTTGTTCGCACCCCCTTTACAAAACTGAACCATGTGATTCTCAAAATCAATATCTGAAGGCTTCAGACTGAGCACCTCGTTCAGCCTGGCCCCGGTGTTGCGGATCAAAAGGAAAATGGCAAGAATGCGCTCCCTCGATCGCCTGGTATCCGAACGAAAGGGGGCAACCGCCCATGAACGGAAAGATTGTTCAAGCTTTTCCATCTGGGCCGTATCGAGACACCGGCCGTCATTTCCCGTAGGCGTTATTCGGGCATGATGTGTGTCTGCGGGCATAGACTGAAACTCCCTCTTCCCCTTAATAATTGCATAAAACCCGGGGGGTGCTGACCTGAAACCCTATATGGACAAAGCCTCTCATCGACACTGCCCTTGTTTTCAGTCTCCGCCCTGTGTTGCGTCCTGTCATGCCCGCGCAGGCGGGCATCCAGTCCTCGGAGTCTCGCATGGATTCCCGCCGGAGTTTATCCCGCACTCGATGCGGGGCGGGAATGACGGGTGGTGACAAGCGAAGTTTTATGCAACGTTTAGAGTTTCCTCAATTCCCATGTCTTTGACCTGATTCTGGACTTGATTGGGGGAAATTTCAAGATCTTGCTTGACAGAGAGAGGGAAAGGGGCTACTGTTTTTAGTGACACGATTAGAAAAGTTTTCGTGTATATAGGAAATTTTCAGCTCAACGAAAGGACGATTTGCAGAAAAACCGCGTACCCATTACAGGCCGAACAGGCGGAATTCTCGGCCGCTTAAGACATTTCAGAAGCAAGGAGGTGTCTTATGGAAAACATCGTGATGGGAGAAAAAAACGTTCTTTTTCTTATGATCGTTATCATTGCACTCTTCATCTTGGTTTCCCTGTCGGCGCCTGGCTGCCTGATGGCTTGAATGAGGGAAATCACTTTTTGAAAACAACCTTGAATCGGAACAATAAACCGTCCATAGCGAGGAAGAGGGGCAATGGAAAAAGAGACAACATGCAACGGCTTCGAAGTAAGTGGTTATCCATTCCGGCTTGATCGTGTCGAGCTCGCCGGTGCATTCGGGGATCTGGGGACGCTTCTTCCGATTGTAGTCGCCATGATTCTCATCAATGGATTAAGCCCGACCATGGTGTTCCTCGCCTTTGGGTTGTTCTATCTCCTAACGGGGTTCTACTATCGGATGCCCGTGCCCGTACAGCCCCTGAAGGCGGTAGGAGCAATTGCCATTGCTTACCCCGCACAGATCACGGAGTCGGTCATCGGCGCCGCCGGGATCATCTTCGGGGCTCTCCTTATCGTCTTTTCGCTGACTGGAATGGTCGACAAGCTTGCGAAGCTTTTCACAGCGCCGGTGGTGCGAGGGATCCAGCTTGCACTAGGGTTGATTTTCCTCAAAAAAGGAATCGAACTGATCGTGGCCGAGAAGCTTTTCATGTCCGGGGTCGATGGTAGCTTTTCCGCGTATCACCTGAACCTTGTTTTGGGCATCGTGGTTTTTGCCCTGGTTCTGCTCCTCCTGGATAACCGCAAGTTTCCCGCCGCCCTGGTCGCACTGGCGGCCGGCATTTCAGCAGGTCTACTTTTCGGCGGAGCCCAGGGACTGAAGCCTACGTTCGGACCCACGGAGGTGCGACTTATTTCACCTTCCATTCAGGATTTCTGGGTTGCATTCATCATGCTCATCCTGCCGCAAGTGCCGCTTACGATCGGGAATGCCTGCGTAGGAACAGCCGATCTATGCAGCACCCTCTACCCGAAGTCTCCCCTTCTCGACAGGTGCGGCGCGGGCAGATTCGCGTGGACCATGGGCCTCGCAAACCTACCTGCGGGCTTCTTCGGAGCAGTTCCCATGTGTCACGGAACCGGAGGATTGGCAGCGCACTACCGTTTCGGAGCAAGGACCGGAGGTGCTCCAATAATGATAGGAGCTCTTTTCGTTATCCTGGCCCTGGCGTTCGGGGAACTCGGCTTCGCGATTCTCGCCATTATTCCTAATTCCGTGCTTGGGGTGCTTCTCGTTTTTGCCGGGCTTGAGCTCTGTCCTCTGGTGCGGAGCCTCAAAACGAATGAGGAGTTCTTCGTAGCCCTGCTTATCGCGGGGATCGCCCTGGCAGTCCCGAACATGGCGTGGGCGTTTGGGGCGGGAATTGTCGCCGATCTGCTCATCCGCAAGGCCAAGATAAAGATATAGCAGTCGCTGAAAACCAGCACGTGAAGGAGAATTGGCATGTGCAGAATCGAGATTGCTCTCAAGAGCTTGGAAAACAGCACTGACCTCGAAAAAACGCGCAGCTTGCTCCGGCAGGCAGATGCCTGCGCGACATGCCCTGAGCAAGCCCATACCGCCGTGGGAGCCGATGAATGCAGTTGCCGGGTACGGTTCCGGACCGAACTCCAGAACAGCCTGAGGTCATTCTTTGGCGGGTCATAGTGCCTGCTGGAAAATCCCTGAACCGTAATATAAGTTTGACGAGTCCATGGAACAGGAATAAAAATGTACAACTTCTTCAAAAACCAAAAACTGAAAGGAGGATTCCGAAATGGGAATGATCCAAACCAAAAGGTCGGTCTTAATGATCCTGAGCGTCTTCGTAGTCTTTATGGCTCTTGCGATGCCGTCACTTGCGCAGGAGAAAAAGAAGGAGAAACATGACAAGGTCTGGGGAACCCTCGTTTCGGCAAAGGCCGAGCCCTCCGGCAAGGTTTCCCCTATTGCGCTCGAAACCCAGAAGAAGGAGATTGTTCCTCTCGCCAACAACGCGGTAGCAAAGAAACTCGAGAAAAAAGTGGGCAGTAAGATGGAGATCGAGGGGCAGTTCAAGGACGTGGACGGGAAAAAGGTTTTGGAGCCTTGGGTTTTTGTGCAGAAAGAAAGTCCTGATGCCCCAACAAAGAAGCCGTAGGCCGACGCAGGTTGATGCCGTCGAGGCACCCTTAACCGGCCGGCGAAGTAGACTTAAACCCTCCGAAGCCCCTGTGGGGGCCAAGGAGGGTATCCCGACAGCTCCGATATCGGGCGGGATCCTGAATCTCGCCCCACGTCTTACGTCCCCAAATGGTCGAGTCAAATCGGCAAATCGCCGCCATCCAAAATCTTTGACAGATTCCGGCTTTAACCTTATGCTGCTTGAAAAAATTACTTTACGAGGTGATGGAGTTCACCCTGGAACCGCCCCTTAAAGGCCGAGAACTCCTACCAGGGCTTTGACGTGTGGGGCGTTTTGAGTAGCACTCTTTTAAGCTCCTGCCGGAATGAAGCCGGGCAGGAGTTTTTTTTATTGAACCGAAACAGCGAGCGTATTCTCCTCGCCTTGCTCGGAGTCCCACCCCTTCGGGGCGGTGCCCATTTTCCCCGCAGCTCGCTGCGGGGAGCTTCAATGGAAGATCTGTTCCTCACAAGAATCTGTGGAATCTGCGGAATCTGAAAATCCGTTAAAATTCTAAAGGAGTTTGCATGGAAAACCTATGGTTTCAATCCGCGCTCTGGATTGGGCTTGCACTCATTGCGGCGCTCCTATCCATCCGAATCAAGATATCGGTGGCCCTTGTCGAGATCGTGATCGGCGCATTGGCGGGGAATTCGCTCGGATTGTTTACAACGGACTGGATCAACTACCTGGCCGGCGTCGGGGCGATTCTTCTCACCTTCCTTGCAGGGGCGGAGATCGATCCGGCCGTCATCAGGAAGCACTTCTGGTCGAGCACCACTATCGGTGCAGTCGGCTTTTTCGCTCCCTATTTCGGTGTCCTTGCATTCACCCATTATCTTTGTGACTGGCCCTGGCCCCAGGCCCAGATTGCCGGCATCGCCTTATCCACCACATCCGTTGCCGTTGTCTATGCCGTCATGGTGGAAACCGGGTTCAACCGGACCGAGATGGGAAAGATCATCCTGGCCGCCTGTTTCATCAATGACATCGGAACGGTTCTGGCTCTTGGAATCGTTTTCGCGAACTATAATATGTGGCTCGTCCTGTTCATGGTCGTGACAGCCCTTGCCATGTGGTTGCTGCCCAGGTTCGTGCCGTGGTATTTTGCGAAAGTGGGGAGCAGGATCAGCGAACCGGAGACGAAATTCATCCTTCTCGTTCTGTTCTTTCTGGGAGGGTTGGGCAACATGGCCAAAAGCGAGGCGGTTCTCCCGGCCTATCTCGTGGGCATGGTTCTGGCGCCATTCTTTCTCAAGGAACGCGTTCTCGCCCAGAGAATACGAGTGATTGCCTTTACCCTTCTTACCCCTTTCTACTTCCTCAAAGCCGGATCGCTTGTAAAATTCGAGACGGTGATTTCGGCACTGGGTCTCATTGCGCTGCTTTTAGGGGTGAAAATGCTGACCAAGTTCATCGGCATCTGGCCCCTGACCAAGGCATTCAGGTTCGAAAGAAAGGAAGGGATGTATACAACCCTCATGATGTGCACGGGGCTTACCTTCGGGAGCATTTCAGCCTTGTTCGGACTCACCAACGGAATCATCGATCAGGATCAGTACACGATCCTGGTGACTGCGGTGATCGGCAGCGCCGTGGTGCCTACGTTGATCGCCCAGAAGTTCTTCCAACCGGAATACAAGACTCTAGAGGAGGAAAATCATGTATAGGAAGATACTGCATGGTCTGGATGGCTCCGCCGGCTCTTTCAAAGCCCTGACTCATGCCATCGAATTGTCGAAACGTTATGCCGCACCGCTCCATACCATATCCATCGAGGAAGTCCCGCACTACGCAGGAACGATTGGAGAAGTCATAGAGGAGAAGAGCGCAGCCAACGGCAGATTCGGAGAAGCGATTCTGAAGGCGCGGGAATTGGCATCAAAGGCGGGTGTAGAAATCGCACACCACGTCATCGTGGGCCATGAAGTCAAAAGCATCGTGGAATTCATTAAAATGCACAAATTCGATGTCCTTGTCATAGGCTTCCTGGGGCACTCGGCCCTGTACGACCGCATCATGGGAGGCACTTGCCAGGGCCTTGTCAGGCTCGCGCCCTGTTCGGTGCTCGTGGTGAAATAGGACGCACCTTTCGATCTTTGCCGTGACTGCGGGGGATCAGCGTTTCGGGAGCTTTTCCAGTTACCCTTTTTCTTGCCCTGAACGTGCCTGTACACTCGTAATGAGAAGTCTTCCATTGCCTTCTTGCACATCTTCAAGTTTTGGGCGGCCGGTTTTTGCAACGAAAGCCCGCTTGCTGCATTCTCGCCAAAGATGATGTATCTGCCGATGCTTCCTTTTTGTCTTCCGAATACATGATCTACCTACCACGCTCTTTATCTTTTCTACGTTAAAATTGCGCAAGTGCGCATCAGGCACTTACCTCCCTAGACCAAGCGGATATTCCATTGAAACTGATGCTGCGCGGGGGAGCAAAAGATGAAGAGGGGTACTTTGACGCAAGCGCTGGTTTTTGGCTTCTGGAGAGCCGCTGTGATCTGCCTGTGTCCCTTCCTCGGTTCCCTGGCTCTTGCTCAGGATCCGGAAAAGGAGCTCAGGGAACGCATCGAGAAACTCGAACAGGTCATTCAGGACTACAAGAAGATCATGGAGGCCCATGAAGAAGAATTGAAGAGGGTAAAGGAAGCGATGAACAAACATGCGGCTTCCGTGGATCAAAAGGCGCAAGCAGCGGTTCAGAAGTCTGAGCACAGGGAATATTTGGGTCACCTCATGCAAAGCCTGCGGCTTACCGAAAAAGAAAAGACCCCGGAAGAAAAAAGACTGGAGACGGTCTATGACGAAGGATTTTACCTGAAGGGGGCCGATGACCAGCTTCGGATCGGTGGATGGCTGCAGGCCGATTCCAGATGGTTCCTGGACAGCGAGCATCCCGAAAACGATACTTTCCTGATTCGGAGAGCCAGACTGGATATCCGAGGGGTCCTGGAAAACGATTGGGCCTATCGCTTGTATGGGACATTCATCGGTGAGCGGAATGGAATCCTCCAGGAAGGGTGGCTTGAATATCGGAAGTATGGCGCGCTTCGAATCCGTGCCGGACAGGTCTTCGAGCCCTTCAGCATGGAGGCCGTGTACTCTTCCCGCTGGGTGGATTTCGCTGAACGGGCTATGATCGTCAATGCCCTCGCCCCGCAGGAGGATATCGGGATAATGGTCTTCGGCAAGGTTTACAACGATCAAATCGTCTATGCCATGGGTTTTTTCAACGGGCAGGGGCGCAATCGGGAAGCCGTTGTCGACGACAAGGATTTTACAACTCGCCTCGTCTATTCCCCCTTTCTTCATTCGGATGGACTGCCGTGGCTCAAGGGACTTTATGTGGGAGGTTCCTTCAGTACGGGCAACAACGAACGGGACCTGTCGGGCAGCGACTTCAACACGCAGGCCTTTACACCCTTTTTCGATTTTACAGAGGAGGCTGTCATGGACGACAGGCTCACCCGCTGGGGACTCGAATTGGAATACCTCTACGGCCCGTTCAGTGCAAAATCCGAGTACCTCTCCGGCCATTTCGAAAAGATTGGAACCGCCCCCCGGTTCAGCGACCTCGACGTGAGAGGGTTCTATGTTAATCTGGGATATGTGTTGACCGGAGAGGACGCGCCGCGCGACTTCTCCATCAAACCACTCCATGTATTCGATCCCGCCAATGGTGGCTGGGGATCATGGCAGGTCGTAGGCCGTTATCAGACTTTGAGAACAGACAGAGGGCTTCTCGACCTGGGGCTGGCCAGGGGCACGGACGATGCGAAGTCGGTTACCCTTGGTCTCAACTGGTATCCCAACCGGCACATGCGCTTCCAGTTCAACTATGATCATGCCTGGTTCGACGAGGATATTATTATCCAAGACATACGGTTGGACAATGAGGATACTTTCATCACCCGCTTTTTGTATGACTTCTAGTGTCCTGAGTCATTGATCCGACCGAGTCCTTCCCGAAAACCGCGAACCCCGCTGTGGCGATGATCCCGAAAATGAAGGCGGTGACGAGGTTCGTCTCCGGGCTGATCTGCCACAGGAATGCGCCGCCAAACGCGGCAAAGGAGACCACCACGTCCCGGATCAGGTAGTAGAGACCGAACATTCCTGCCTTGCAGCTATCGGGCGAGAGATCCATGATCAAGGACTTTCGTGTCGGCTCTCCGAACTCCTTCAGGCCACGCAGGATGAAGGCCGCCACCAGCCATTCCAACGATCGGCTGTAGAGAAGTACCAGGGGGAAGAGGGTAAAGAAGATAAAGGTGATGAGCACAAAAGGCTTTTTGGCGCTGCGATCTGCCAGGTAAGCCACAGGAATATAGACCAGCACAGCCGTGGCCATTTCAATGGTCGTCAGAAGCCCGAACTGGACAGCGGATACCGGTTCGGCGATGGTTTTCATGGCCCAGACCACGACGAAGGCATAGGGGATCTGCTCGCAGAAGCGGATAAGGATGTCGGAGACCAGCAGCCCCTTCATGGCCGGATTCATCAGCCTGAAGATCTTGACAGGGTTCTTTTCCGGTTTCAGGTCGCAGGAATCATCCGAGGTGGTCCGATCCGGCCTGTCATCCTCGATCATCCGCTGCTGCAGCAGGAGAGCCGCAACGGCCATAGCCAGTGCGGCCCCGAAAGCGAGACGGACGCCGTCGCGCTCGCCCCATACGGCAATGAAGACACCGCCGACCAGCGGACCGAGGGCCATGGGGATTCGCCGCACCAGGGAATGCATGCTCACACCCATGGTGCGCTTGTTCTGAGGGAGCACCTTGTAGATGAGGCTCATGGTGGCCGGCAGCGATATGGCCGACCAGGAGATGAAGAGCACTGCCCCGGCCACCACCGCCTGCCAGGCGGGAATCAGGATGACCAGGGCGAAACCGGCCATGGCGACCAGGTTGAAGACGAGAAGCGATCGCTTGGTCCCGATGCGGTCCGACAGATAGCCGCCCGGAAAACTGTAAAGGGCCGACAGGAAGTTGTCCATGGCCTGCAGGAGGCCTATGGCCAGCGCTCCACCCCCTAACGCTATGATGTAGATCGGCAGAAAGCGCTCGGCCATCCGCTCGCCCATGCCGACCAGCACCACCATGCCGAGCAATCCGACGGTACTGCGCTGCAATCCAAGAAAATCCGAGATCCTGGTCATCTCCCGTCGATGACCTCCTTATAGAATTTTCTGCGAGGTATGCGGGAGGCCCCATTGAGAACAAGGTCTGTTCGGGACGCAAGAAGCCTGCTAAGCAATGCACGTGTAAGAAAGCGTAAGGTCGCTGTTTATCAGACTGTGACTTGATAGACCTCCACCGGATCCTTGAAATTTTTCAATTCGACTCTGCCGACCAGGGTCAGATGGAAGGAGTTCTCAATCCTGCGCGCAGTTCCTTTTCCCACCAGAATCTGTCCCCCCTGAGCGTAATCACAAAGCCGCGCCGCCATTATTGTTACAGCGCCTGATGCCGTGAACGTCCACCGATCTCCACCGGTCCCCGTCATCTTGGTGGGTCCGATATGCACCTCGCCCGAACAGACGCCGATATTCACCTGAATAGGAAAGAGGCCGTTGTCTTTGTTTTCTTCCGACACGCTGAGACAGTGTTCTTGAATCTCCAACGCTGCATTGATGGCATTATGAGATCGTTTGAAGGGATCGCGTTCCATGAAGATGACCATCATCCCGTCCCCTGCCAATTCGTTGATGTCCCCCCCATATTTTTGGATAATGTCATAAAAGCAGGAAAAGTAGTCTTCAATGACCCGGTTGATTCTTTCCATGGAATAGGTGTGCAGCAGGGTGGTAAAGCCTTCGATGTCCAGAAAAAGGATGGTTGCATCCTGGATATGCCTGTTCATATGTCCTTTGTCCGGATCATTCTCGATGATGCTTTTCATTGTTTCCGGAACAAAATTTGCCATGACGTTCTTGATCTTGTCGAGCCGCTCCTTTTCTCGGATCACCCTGTGATGTTCCATATCCATCACCGCCATGGCTTGTTCCCGCTCCCGCACGAAGTATTGCAGAAGCACATAAAATATGATGGAGACACCTCCGAGGTTCATAATGAAGAATATTGTCCTGATCAACGGAGGAATAGGAGTGACTTCCGCTGCGGGTTTCCCTCCGAGCATCCCCGAGACGATCATAAGCGCCAGGTAGGAAAGAAACCAGCGCAGGGCCTGGCCAGTCCCTGCAAACATGAGCGCGCCGATGGGGGCGAGGATGGACCAGATCATCACCGTGCCGGAGGCGTCGAATCCGCCAAGGCTGAACTGGACCAAAAAGGGCAGGAGAAGGATGAGCAGCAGCTGAACGGATCGAAAGAATCGAAAGAGCTTTGTCCTGAAGAATACATAGAGACTCGCCCCGGACATTACGGAATAGCCGAGCGGGAACAGCGCAGGCAGCGTCAAGCCCAAGGCAAGATACGCCATCCCCCACAGGAGCCCTGCCATGCAGTAAATGCTCGCCAGAAATACCAGGATTGCTTTGCGCAATCTCTCATCAGGCGTATCCACATCGAGACTGCCTGCACTCCCGAGGCGTTCGATCCAGGATTGAAGCGGCTTTTTCATTGAATTTGTTCTTGCTCAAATTGAAGGAAGGAGCTGAGGGTTTTTGTGATGACTTGTCGCACGCGGTTCGCGGCGCTCTTGGCTATAGCCGCTTCTTGTTCGGTGAAACGGGTGGACCAGTGAACCGGATAACGCGTTTCGATTTCGATATCACCCATACAAGACCCCGCCTTCTTTGAGCATCGCTTTCAGGAATGGATCGCCCATTTCAAGACGCTTTTCAAATCTTCCTGCCCGGAAACAAGAAAGTCGACTTTTCGGGTCCGTATTTGTGGACGATTCGGATTGTAATGCTTTACGATTTCCTTTTCGAAATTTATTGGCCTTTTCATCTGGAATTACCGTGATCTTAGGGGGATACGATTCGAAAGTCAAGAGGCGCCGGGTGGCAGAACATGAATTGTCAATCCTTGTTAGTGACGGTTGATCGGTACCCGGCCGGATCTCCGACAAAGGGCAGGATGAGAAGCCATGGCAGGGTGAGCCTCTTAGGGTCCCGAAACTGGGGAAGACCGATCGTCATCCCAAGGTGCCCTTTCTCCGGTTGGACCTTGTAGGTGCCGAGCAGCCGATCCCACCAGGGCGGATTGAAGCCGTAATAGCTGTTCGTTTCCCGGATGATGACGGAATGATGAACCCGGTGCACGTCCGGCGTCACGACCAGAAGCCGAAGAATCCGGTCAACACTTTCCGGTATACGGATGTTGCTGTGATTGAACATGGTGGTGGAATTAAGTGCCGCCTCGAAGATGAGCACCGCCAGGGCAGAGGGTCCAATGCTCCATGACTCACAGTTGTCTTCGAATGGCGGAGTCAAGTTTGTCCTCGGAAATATCGGCCTTTTCCACCAGCACTTCTTCCCCAATCATAATGGCGGGTGCGCCTGGAAGACCGAGCCTGGAATATGGTTCCGTTGCGTATTCTTCCCTTGGCTTTGAAATAACTTGAACTTCAATGCCGAATTTTTCACCCAGACCGGGCATCATCTCCTTGAAGTGCATTCAGATCTTTCCGTTCGGCTCATTGAGAAAAAATCTTACTTTCAACATATCCTGCTCCTCTTGCTCTACGCGTTTCTTTTCAAAAGACGACCCAGGAACCCGCGTTTCTGCTGCTCCAGTGGAGGAAGCCCCAGATTCCTTCTGATGGCGGCCTCCAGCTTTTCTTCATTCACGTCCGAACCCTCGACCAGGATCTCTTCTCCCACCATCACCGCCGGGGCAACTGGAAGATCCAGCTCGAAATACTCATCCGTCTGATACTGATCCTTCGGCTTTGAAATGGTCTTCGATCTCAATTTTGTACTTTTCGCCCAACCTGGGCATCATCGCCTTGAAATGCTTTCAGGGCTTCCCATTGGGCTCATTGGGGAAGAATCTCACCTGGAGCATACGCGATCCTTTCAGCCATCCCACACTCCTCCTCTCAACCGAACTTCCTATGGAACAATATGGCTGAAGATTCTTTCCTGTCCAACAAAGGACTTCTAGATCAATGGGCGAGGAAGAGGGCGTCGAGGACCAGGGGCGCCACAAGAAAACCCCTTGCATGTCGGCTACTCAGGCTGGATCGGCACAATGGAAGGGCGCTTGGCTCAGAGCTCAAAGTCGGAAGGATAGACTGTATATTGAGTTTTTTGGGGATTGAACGCTCCGATTTCCTCCAGGAAGTCAAGGGCTGCAATCGTGTGCGAACGCTTCAATTCCTTGATGCATTCCCACAGGACAGCTCGCAGAGCATGCCGCTTATAAAGAACACTCCCTCCAAGCGTCCATCCTCTTCATCTCTCAGAAAAGCAGGATTTACTCATAACGCATTCTGATTTACGGCTCGATTGATGTCGGAATCAGAATCTTTCAGTTCTAACACCGGAGAATAATGCAGCTTCACACGAATCCTGCTGCCATCGGGAGGGATGAAAGGGAAGCGGGCCTCAAAATGGGATGCTTTGCCCCTGAACCTTGTCGGAATGGTCTTGGGATCATAATGAACGCTGGTCTGCCCCAGCAATTCCCCTCCGGGACCGATAACGACCACATCCACGTGCCCGGTGCCTTGTGTGTGAGTAAAGTGACTTCTCAATAAACCGGAAACGATCATCTCTCTGTTCTTTTCCTCGGCATGCACCCATGAGATATAGATGGGGCTGGATTCAACGCGTTCAATGGTAAAGTTTTTTCCTCCAGCCACTTGCACGCTGTTGTACGTGCATCCGGCCGGAATCAAGCCCGAGCACAGAAGGATGAGTGCGACAATGACACCCGAGCGAATTCTGGATTTCATAGCATTCCCTCCATTCCCAACGAACCCATCACAGCCGCCCTGCCTTCCGTCTCCGGTTCGGCCTGCCTCTTCGCAAACCAGCCGTACATCGAAGGGATGAGCAGCAGCGTCAGAAGCGTGGATGTGATCAATCCCCCCACTACCACGGTTGCGAGCGGCTTCTGGATTTCGGAACCTGCACCATCGGCGAAGAGCATCGGAATCAGGCTGAAGATGGCGATGGATGCGGTCATCAGCACGGGGCGCAATCTGTCTGCGCTCCCTCTGAGAATCGCCTGTGTCAGATCGAGCCCTTCCTCGTCATGCAACTGGGAAATGCGCGACACCAGCACAACCCCGTTCAGCACGGCCACCCCGAAGAGCACGATAAACCCAACCGAAGCCGGAACCGACAGGTAGAGTCCGGAGACCCAGAGCGAGAATACACCGCCGATCAGCGCGAAGGGCAGATTGAGGATCACCAGGAGGGCGAGTCTTATTGATCGGAACGTCGCAAAGAGAAGAAGAAGAATGATACCCACAGCGACGGGTGTGATAATCATCAGCTTGGCCATGGCCCGCTGCTGGTTCTCAAATTGTCCACCCCAGGTGATGTAATACCCCGGAGGGAGTTTAACGGTTTCCGCTATCTTTCCTTTTGCTTCTGCGACGAAACCCCCGATGTCTCTCCCTTCGATATTCATCTCTATGCCGATTCTCCGCAGCCCGTCATCCCTGCTGATTTGGGCCGGGCCTTCGGTGAGAGAGATTTTTGCAAGCTGACTCAAGGGAATGTTCGGACCTGCGGTTGTCGGCACCAGGATGCTGCCGATCGTTTCAATGGAGTTTCTGCTCGTCTCCGGCAGACGGACAACAATGTCGAAACTCCTGTTCTCTTCATAGAGCCTGGATGCCGATTTGCCGGCAATCGCGATTTCGACGATGTTCTGAATATCGCTGATGTTCAATCCGTAGCGTGCAATCTTCGGCCGGTCTACCTCAATGGTTAGATACGGCTGCCCGGTCACCTTTTCCGAGAGGAGATCTGTTGCACCCTCAATTTTGGAAAGCACCCGCGTCATTTCGTCCGCGATCGATTTCAGCTTTTCAATATCCTCGCCAAAAAGCCTCAGGATCAGCTGTGCCCGGGTTCCGGCCACAAGTTCGTCGATCCTGCACTGTATCGGCTGGCTGAAGCCGAAGCCTATTCCGGGAATCACCTCCAGGGCCTCTCGCATCTGTCCCATCAATTCCTCCCGGCTCAGATCGGTTTTCCATTCCGTTTTCGGCTTCAACACCCCGACATAGGCGGTCTTGTCCGGACCGCGCGTATCGAGAGCCACACCGGTTTGTCCCGTTCGCGAAACCACCGTATCCAGCTCCGGGAACGATTTCAGCTTTTCACCCACGAGTCGATTGATCTCCATCGCTCTATCCAGCGAAACACCGGGAAGGAGGGATACATCCATATCGAATGCCCCTTCGTCCATGATGGGTATGAATTCCGTGCCAAGCCGCGGAACGGTCACGAGGGTGAGGAGAAGGAGGACGCAGGCGGAGGACAGGACCAGGGTTCTCTTCTTCATGCTGTGTTTGAGCGCCGGCAGGTAGATCTTCTTTGCCAGCCTCATGATGACGCTTTCCTTTTCCGGCTGCGGCTTCAGGATCAACGCGCATAAAACCGGGATCACGAAGATTGAAAGAACGAGGGATGAGAGAAGGGCAATGGCAACGGTTATTGCAAGGGGGCCGAACATCTTCCCTTCGATTCCTTCAAGGGCAAGGATAGGGATGAACGTGATCGCGATGATCAGCTCCCCGAGGATGCTCGGCTTCCTCACCTCGAGGACCGCCTTGAGCACGGTGGTGTGGGTCTTCGCACCATGACCGTTCTCACTGAGATGCCTCTGCACGTTTTCCACCTGAATGATGGTTGCATCCACGATCATGCCTATGGAAATGGCCAACCCGCCAAGGGACATCAGGTTGGCGCTCAGCCCGGCGATCTTCATGACAATGAAGGTGGAGAGAAGAGAAAGGGGCAGGGCGATCAATACGACAAAGGAGGCCCTGAAGCTTCTGAGCAACAGGTAGAGAACGACCAGCACCAGGAAACCGCCTTCGATCAACGCCTTTTTGACCGTGGCGACACTTGCGCTCACGATGTCGGCGCGGTCGTAGTAGGGGGTTATCTTGATCCCTTTCGGCAGAATATTGTTCTCGTTGATTTCCTGGACCTTTTCCTTGACCCTTTTCACCACTTCACGGCTGTTCTCTCCCCGAAGCATCATGACGATTCCACCGACAGCCTCGTCCTTGCCGTTGATCATGGCGGCCCCTTGTCTTACCGCCTGGCCGACCTTCACTTCAGCGACGTCTTTGATGGTTGTCGGCGTGCCGCCGTGGGATTTGAGAACAATGCTCTCGATGTCCGCCGTATCCTTGATGAGTCCCACGCCTCTGACGATGTACTGATCCGAATGTTTCTCGAGTACGTTTCCGCCGGCATTCTGGTTGTTCCTCTCGATAGCCGCATATACCTGGTCGATGGAAATCCCATACTTCAAGAGCCTGTCCGGCAAGACCACCACCTGGTACTGTTTGAAATACCCCCCGAAGGCGTTTATTTCATTGACCCCCGGAACGCTTTTCAGCAGCGGATTGACGATCCACTCCTGAACCGTTCTCAAATCGGTCAGATGTTCTATTTTCTGCTTCGGATCGCCGTCCATTTGACCTTGGAGAGTGAACTGGTAGATCTCCCCCATAACCGTCGCAATCGGTCCCATCTCCACTTCAACGCCCTTGGGGACGCTCTCCTTCGCTTCGGCCAGTCTCTCGAAAACAAGCTGGCGGGCAAAGTAGATGTCGACATCATCATCAAAGACGATGGTGACGAGAGAAAGACCGAACTTCGTGACGGAGCGCAGCTGCTTTACCTTCGGAAGCCCGCGCATCGACATTTCGATGGGATAGGTCACCGAACGCTCGATTTCCAAGGCAGAGAGGCCGTCCGCACGGCCTACCACTTCCACCTGGATGTTGGTGACGTCGGGAAAGGCGTCAATGGGGAGCTTGATATAGGAATAAATCCCGAACGCCACAAGGAGCAGCGAGAAGAGGATGATCGTGCCTTTCTGTCTGAGGACTACTGCAATGATTTTTTCCAGCATAGCTATGGACCTCAATGCTCATGAACTTCGAGCGTTCCCTTTTTCAGCTCCGATTTGAGGGCGAACACCCCCTTGGCGACCACCGCATCTCCGGCCTTCAGGCCCTCCTTGATCTCGATAGTCTCTCCTGAGACGCGGCCGATGGAAACCCGTCTCGGAGCAAATCTGCCTTCCCCTTCATCTACGAAAACGTATCTCTCGGAGCCGTCAAGGAAGATTGCCTCTTCCGGAACAGCGATGATCTTCTCAGCCAATGGTTCTTTGATGGAATCCATGGAAACCGTCGCGAACATCCCCGGTTTCATGAACCCATCTTTGTTGTCTATCGTTACGCGGGCCTTCACCGTCCGCGTATTCTGATCCATGAAGTCCCCTACATAGGAGATATTCCCCTTGAACGGCGTGTCGGGATACGCGGCTACGAGAAGCTTCACTTCCATTCCGGCCTTCAGGCGGCCCAGGTCCTTTTCGTAAACGTCGATGACGACCCACAGGGACGAGAGGTCGGAAACAATGAAGAGCGTCTTTTCGGGGCTCACCATCTCCCCCGGGGTAACCGTTTTTTCCACGACCGCCCCCGGAATGGGAGAAGAGATGACCATGAGGAGATGGTTGTTCTTCACCGCATCGGATGGACTCCCCAGTTTCGATTCTTCCACACCGAGGATCCTGAGCCTCTTTGCACTCAAGGCAAGATCAGCCTCCGCCTCACTCAATTCCTGCCTCGCCTGGAGCACGTCCTTTTCAGGCGCTATCTTCTTCTCGAAGAGCGTTTCTTCGCGCTTGAGATTTGCCGCGGCGAGGGATCGCTTCCCCTTGGACTTCGCATACTCGGACCACGCCTGGTCAAGCTCCACGCTTTCGAGATATGCGAGGGGCTGACCGGCCTTCACCCGGTCCCCCAGCACGGCCGTAACCTTCGCTATCCTGCCGGCGACCTTTGCCCCGATTCTCGACATTCTGTCGTTGTTCGGCTCTATGACCGCCGTAGCCGTCAGGGACGGGCCGAAACCGGTCAGGGTCACCTCCTTAACCTCCACTCCGGCAGCCTTCATCTGCTCGGGAGAGAGTACGACATCACCAGAGTGCTCAGTTTCATCACCGTCATGATCGTCCTTGTGCTGATCAACGGTTGCCGAAGCCTTCGCCTCCTTCGGGCTCTCTACCCTGTCGCAGCTTACGAGTACGGTGAGCGCAACGAACAGCACAACGGCTGCGGTCAACGAATTGCTTAAGACTTGCAGTTTCATCTAAGATTCCCTCCGGTCGTTCGTTCCATGTTGTTAATCGCCTGCTCCGCCCGAAGGAGCGCGTCGAGGTACGCGAACCGTACGTCGATGGCATCCCTCTGGGCAAGACGGATGTCGTAGAAGCCGATCTTCCCCTCTTTGAAGGCGAGGTTGAGGAGATCGAGGTTTTCGAGAGACTTGACCACTATCTCCTTTTTGTAGAGGGACAATTGGCGAAGTGAGGAGACGAGATTCGTGTAGGCCTCATCGAACTCCCGCTCTATTGTAAGGTCCAGCCCCGCCCTTTTGATCCTCGCTTGCTCCAGCCTGGCCCGGGCTTCTCTCCTCTCCGCCTGCTTCCTGTCGAAAAGGGGTATGGAGATGGAAAGGACCATGCCCACATCGCTCCGCAGTTCGTCGCGGTCGTAGAACGCACCCAGGCTGGGGTTGGGAATCGCCTCCCTCCGGACGAGATCCACAGCCCGGTTTGACCTGTCCACCTCAAGTGCTGCCGCCTTGATATCGGGTCTCTCCCGCAGAGCATTCCTGAGCGTTTGCCTGTCAGGGACGCCGATCACATCCGGGGTTAGCTCCCCTTCGACAACCGAAGGGAGCAGATCAATCCCGGTTCCCGTCACCCCCTGCAGTGAGAGGATTGCGTCCCGATGAGACTGTTCGGCGGCCACGAGCTCGCTCCTCGCCTTGACTGCCTCAACCTCCGCCAGGTTCACCTCGAGGGCCGAGACGTCTCCTGCACGGTATTTGGTCCTCGTCAGATCGAGAAGGTCCTCCCGGAGCTTTACAACCTCTTTTGCAAGGGAAATTCTTTCTTTGGACGCCAAGGCCGTTGCATAGGCCTCCTTCACCTCGTGCCGCAACATCCTCTCCCTGTCCGCGATTTCGAAACCGACCCTGGAGAGATTCTTCTGCGCCACTTCTATTCTGATGGACCTCTGACCCGCGACCTCGAACTCCTGGGAGAGTCTCACCCCATAGTTGGTCACCGATCCGCCTTCTTCTTCGGGGTCCATCTCTCTTCTGGAACCGCTTGTCTCAAGGACGGGATTTGCGATCAATGGAAGCCGGGCCTTATCAAGCTGTGCCTCTGCGGACTCTGCTTCGAGGCGAAGCTCCTGAAGTTCAGGGTTCTGCCTGAGGGCGGTTGCCAGCGCTTCTTCTAAGGTCATGGCGTGGGAAGACGACGCGGAAACAGCCCCGACAATGCCAAACCATAGAAGCATCATGCACAGACGAATCATTGTTCCCCCCTTTTTAGAAAATCGTCACACAGACGGGTACATAAGCACATCGTCCTCAGGCGTTTTGCTTCCTCGGAAAAACGAAAAGGACGAATCTCAACTGCATGGAAATCCTCCCTTACGCTGCCATAAGGTTTGTCACAGAATCCTATTGTTCCTGTCCCCTCCGAAAGCGGAGTGGGTCACGGACTTCTGAGGTTATGACTGAACTTTATTAAAGGGTGATCGGTGGAGAGGATGGAATCAGATCAAAAGAATGACGGAACGGAGGAGGGCAAGGGCAGAACTTCCGGCAGGTAGAGCGCTGAGGGCGCCGGTCTTGCCGACAATCCCGGGAAACATCGGGACTGCATCAGGAGAAGGTGGGCCAAGGATTGGAAGATCGACAGGAAAATCCGATTGCGCTGAGAGGTGCTCGGGGGTCCCGGTGAAAAGGGGAATATGCTCACAAGGAGTGCATTGCTCGATTTCGCAAGAGAAGGTAGGTGCCATGGATGAGTGGACGCCAAAAGGCTGCGCATCGGCAGCCGAAGCCTGGTCGCAGCCGGCGGATTCCATTTCGATGTGAGCGTGGCCCCCTGTGCCGACACAAAGCACAGCCCCCTGAGCGCTTCCAACCGCCAGGATGTAGACTGCGATACAAAACCACACTCTGAATTTTTTCACATGCACCATATCGGCCGGGAAAGACTTAAGGGGTTCAATTGAAGCTCCGTAGTGCCACGCTTGCGGGATTTTTCTTCTCTACGCTCGCCCACGCCCAATGCAGCCTTCGAGGATATTCTTATGCAATATAAGTACCCGGTTATGTATACATAGCACAGATGGTGAAATAAGTGTAGCATTAAGACTAAAAAGGCAGGCAGTCTCTTTCAGAGTAAGCATCTCCTGGGCCCTCTGATTCATGCCTGCCTCCAGCGTCTTTGGGGAAAGGTGTTGAAAAACAGATAGAGCGCCGGCACGAGGAAAAGCGCGTCTCTGAGGAGGTACCATCCCATGTGGACACCGGAGGCCCCAATGCCGGTGCCGAAGCAGCCGCAGTCGATATCCAGGCCGCGCGCCAGATTGAACGCCATGGCGCCCAGGAAAACGAGCAGAAGGAGTGTGACAAGCCCCACGCTGCCCTCCCGAAATAATCCCAGAACAAGAAAGACGCCCAGAATCAACTCCAGCCATGGGAGTACGATGGCAATTGGATTGATGAAGAGATGGGGAAGAATCTGGTAGTTGTATACGGCCTTTGCAAAGTTTTCGGGGTGAAGAATCTTGTCAATAGAGGCGTAGATGAATATCACGCCTAAAATCAGGCGGGCACACAGGGAAAGAAGGATGCTGCTTGAAAACCCGTATTTCCGCATGTTGATCCCTCACCCTTTCTCAGTGGGGAGTCCCGCCTCCACCCACCGGCTCCAGCCGTTGACCAGAACCTTGACGTTTTCATAGCCCCTGAAGAAGAGCTCCTTCGCAAGTTCTTCGCTCAAGGAGCACTCTTCTCCGTCACAATAAACAATGATCGTCTCTTCCAGGTTTATCCCTGCCATTGCCGAGTCGAAGTGCTCATCCACATCCTTCATGGGAAGGTTGCGGGCGCGGAGGATGTGTCCTTCGCGATAATCTTCAAGAGATCGTGCATCCATAAAGATTGCGCTACGGGATTCGCAGAATTTCCTTGCCTCAGCCAGGGTAATAACCATGCTCTGCGCAATTCGGCCTTCCGCCGACCAGTCGCCTGTCAAAGGCAATCCACCCGGGCGGAACTGATTGACCGTCAATCCCAAAGCAATCGCCAGAACGCCGATGGAACATGCCTGGAAGATGGCCCTGCGCCATAGGTTTCCTGTTTGGTGTATTCCAGTCATTGCTCTGTGCTCATATCAAAACGGGCCTTACGGGCATTCCGAGAGATCTCTTGTTTGCGCCTCAAAAAAACAATAAATTACTTTTCGGGAATATATTGTCCTGTCACCGCCGTGTCAACATCGATTTCCAAAAGCATTTCGAGGGGCAATTTGTACACTCTTTCATAAGCTTGACTGGTTTCTGGATGGAAGACGGTTTCAAAGGAAAACCCCGACCCCGTGCTTGATGTCACGGGTCCGGGGCTCGATGTTACTCCGCTGCGACGCAAACGGAGCCGCAGTCCTGACACTTCTTTATTTGACGATGGCCTTTCCGCCGGAATAAGCAACGTTGGCGTCCAGGTAGAACAACCGGTTCATGTTTTGATCCTTGCATTCACCCTGGATACCGAAGTACATCTCCCCGGCTCTGGCGCCTGTTGCGCATACAAAGATCACGTAGCTGTCTTGCGGGAACTGGCTCACTACCGATTCACAGCCTTTCTTGAACAGGTCGTTGATATAGATGTGTTTTGCCCCTTCAAAATGTCCTGCGGCGTATTCAAATGGCGTTCTTACATCCACGAACACTACATTGGACGGTTTCTCCTCGGCGATCCTTTGAAAGAACTCCTTGTCGATTTCCCCTTCCGCTTTCCCGGGTTTGATGGAATCGATTTTTCCTCCTGAGGTGACCGGTGCGACATCCGCCTTTGCCGGCGCCACGGCTGCCGTCTTCACGGCATCTTTAGTGGACGCCAGGGCGGATGCATCTCCGTTAAACAGATAGAGCTTCTTGTATCCCATCTCAAAGATCTTCCGGGCCGCGGCATTGTTTGCCTTGAGATTTGCCTCAGGGCCGGCAACAACGACGGCCTTGTCCTTATCCACCCCGGCAGAGGTGAACCTGGAAAGATCCGAATCAGAGGTGAGATTCACGAGTACGGCTCCGACACCGAGGTACTTCTGCGCCCCTTTGGCGGTCACCTCATTGTATTGGCTCTCCACCCAGACGGGCCCTTTTACAAAAGCCTTAAAATTAGTGTACCCCTTTTCCCTGAGTTGCTTGGCATCGCTCAGGCTCATGGGACAGGGCCTGCCGATGCCGAGAATGATTTCAGCATCTTTAGGAATGTTCAGTTTCTGGAATTCCGGGTAGATCTGGTCGAACTTCGCATCAAACATGCTGAAAGCCGTGGGGATGTGTCCTTCATCATAGTTTCTGGAAGGCCTTGCATCGATGACGAACACCTTCCCGGTCTTGTTGATCAGGTCCGGCATCTTGGATTGGACATATGCCAAATCGACCGCATCAATCCCCATTTCCTTGCATGCGTTGAGGATGACCTGGGCCGGAGGCAGTGCGATGGATGGGCCGCTTGGCCTGTCATCTGCCGCGAATGCAGGAACCGAAAGCATGAATACGATAAAGAAAACAGTGATCATTCTCTTCAACATCTTATTCTCCTGTCTCAACGATCATGTTCACAGTTATTTTCTTCCACGTGGGCCGCTCCCTACTTTTTGGGCGTGATTTTGTAGGTGCCGTCCTTGTTGAAGGCGATGTCGGCGTCCACGTAAGAGACCTTTTTCAGGTCCGGCCGCAGGTCCTGGAGCATGTAGAAGCATTCACCGCTCCTGGCCCCGGTGGCGCAGACGAAAATGATCGGTTTGTCTGCCGCCAGGGTTTTGACCCGCTTTTGAAGTTCCTTGACCGGGATGTTGACGGCGGTCTTCATGTGGCCGGTCTCAAACTCCTTCGGCTCGCGAACATCGATCAGATAGACACTTTCCGGTTTTTCCTTCAGGATCTTTTCAAACGCGGAGATGTCGATGGTCCCTTCAACTTTGCCGGCTTTCGCGGCAACCGCCGTTGTCCCCGTACCATACGCTTTCACCCACGCGGGGTATCCACCCGAGAACACGGAGACGTTCTTGTAGCCGAGCTTTACCGCCGACCTGGCGGAGTCATGGCTCTGTCTTCAGGTGTACCCTTCGCAGTAGAAGATCAATGGCGTGTTGATGTCACGCGGCAACCTGCCGCCCATTTTCTCGAACTCGCTGTCCGGGATGCTGATTGCCGAAGGAATGTGACCCTGATCGAACTTGGCCTTCTTGGCCCTGGAGTCGATCAGGACCGCTGCATTGGCCTCGAGTTGGGCAGCGACATACTCGGACTCGACACTTGCGAAATTGCCGCTTCCCTGCATCCATCCGGGAAATCCGGCGTCAAAAACCTTCACATTGCGATAACCCAATTTTTCCGCCTTCCAGGCGGAGTTGTGGCTCATCTTTCAGGTGGCCCCTTCGCAGTAGAAAATGAGCAAGGTATTCTTGTCCTCCGGGAGCTTGCCCTTCTGTTCTTCAAACTGGCTGTCCGGAATGCAGACCGCGCCAGGGATATGGCCGTTCACGTACTTGGGTTTATACGCACGCGAATCGACGATCATGACCCCTTTCGGCTGCGGAACCATCGCATACGGTCGAACAAAGGACTCGTCCACGATACTGTGAAATTTCCAGTCCGGCTTTTCCGTTGTCTGGACAGTCGCGCATCCGGCGGCGATCGCCAGCAGGAATGTCAGACCTACGGTGAAACGAACGACTCTGGAGTTCATGCGGTCTCCCCTTTCTATTTTGTTGTTTTCCAAAAGGCCCTGGACATATACACATTGCCGGGCAGGGAGGGCTCAACCGGCCAGTCCAGTGGGAGCGTGCCTGCGGAATAGTAGATCGCCGGCTTCGTATCCACCACGGGACTGACCACCTGCACCAGCTTTTCAAGCTTGATCAATTCACTCACTCTGCTTTGCGGATCGTTGAGGTCTCCGAACACCCGGGCCTTGGTGGGACAGGTCTCCACACAGGCCGGCTCTTCTCCACGTTTCAGCCGATGCGCGCAGAAATCGCACTTGTCGGCGGTTCGGGTTTCCGGGTGACGGTAGCGGGCGGCATAGGGGCAAGCGGTTACGCAGTTTCCGCAGCCGATGCACCGTGTCTGATCGATGACGACAAGACCGTCCTTCCGCCTCCATGTGGCGCCCACAGGGCAGGCCGCAACGCAGGAAGGTTCGTCGCACTGCATGCACTGGCCGGGCTGATAATGGGTGCGGCGACCGTTGAGACCTCCTGTATGGCGCACCCAGTTGCGCCAGAAACCTTCCGGCACCGCGTTCTCCACCTTGCACGCGATCATGCATGCCTTGCAGTCAAAGCATTTGGATGTATCGATCACGATCGCGTATCTTTTGCTGGCGCCCGCACTCATCCTAAAAGACTCCTTCTTTCTCTTTGGTTCCGTAACACGTTACACCTTCCGAATGCTTACCAATGTTTCATGCATGGCCATGTTCCCGGAAATTTCGTCGTTATAATCCTCCAGGATCTCCACGATGCTTGCCCCTTTCCCGTGGACCCTGGAGAGCCCTTTTGAAATGACGCCGAACCCCGAGTCCATGTACACCGTATCCGGCCGGGTCTCTTCGGTGATGCGCACCTTCAGCGTTCCCTTGCCCGCCTTGCTTGAGACCTCTACCGAATCCTCCGGATGCAGGCCCATCTTTTTTGCCGGCCCAGGGTGTATCCATAGCGTGTTTTCCGGCGCCAGTTCAGAAAGCAGACTATTGTTGGTGGAAGAGCCTTGGGTGATGTAACCGTTGCGGCCCACCACGAGCCGGAACCGGTCGGCTGGCACCTCTCTGGGCGGACGATACACGGGCATCGGGTCCAACCCGGCCTGTTTGTAGCGCTGGCTGTAAAGCTCGATTTTCTTTGAGGTCGTCTTGATGGGCTTGCCTTCGTAAACCCCGTAGAGCTTGCCCGGAATATAGTAGACGCCATCTTTTTCCAACGCAGCTTGGGCCTCGGGCAAGGCTGCCAGCTGTTTCTTGCGGTAATCCTCCATGGTGAAATCGAAGAATTCGCCGAGGTCCAACCTCTTGGCCAACTCCTTCATGATCCAGAAAACAGGCTTGGACTCATAAAGCGCAGGGACAACCGGATCGCGGGTCACGATGCACGCGCCGGCGGTTACCCCCTGAACCGGGGAGATCGGGTCCTGCCTCTCCAGGTAAGTGGGCGCAGGCAGCACCAGATCGGCCATCCAAGCGGTGTCGCTCATCACGATGTCAACCGAGACCATGAAATCGAGCTTCCGGATCATCTCGATGGTTTTTTGCCGGTTGGCGCCAGTTGCCATGGGATTGGTCTTGTATGTGAAGAATCCTTTCACCGGATAGGGCTTGCCCTCGATCACCGCATCGCGGGCATGCTTGAAGCTGCCTTCTTCTTCGAACATCATCTTGGATCGTCCGGCCTCGACCCGGTCCTTGGGGTTGTCGTCGTACCACGGGGCGTCGTAGGCCACTCCCTTCAGGGGGATGGGTTGGGCTATGGTCAACCCGCCCTTCTGATCGAAGTTGCCGAGCAGCGCATTGACAATCGCGAAGGAGCGGCGGATCTGGGTGGAATCCTCGTAGTCAGAGCTCCGCCGGCCCGGGTAAACCATGGCCGCGGGAGCCGCCTCGGCCAGTTCGCGGGCAATCCGCCGGATGTCCGGTGCCGGGATCTCGCACTCCTTTTCCGCCCACTCCGGAGTGTACTGCTTCACATGAGCGCTCAGCTGATCCAGTCCGTTCAATCGCTCCTCTGCGAATTTCCGATCGTAGAGATCCTCCTCGATGATCACGTGGGCGACGGCGAGGAAAAAGGCCATGTCCGTCCCCGGCCGGATCGGGTGGTATTCATGGGCCAGGGCCGCCGTCTTGGTGAATCGCGGATCGAGGACAACGAGCTTGCACCCCTGCTGCATGGCGGTCATCAGGTCCATGGTGTCGGGTGTGACCAGTGCCTCGAACCGATTGGCGCCGGCCATGATGACATACTTGCAGTGCAACAGGTCTGGGTTGGGCACCTCTCCGAAGGTGTCGACGAATGCCCGGTTGACGCTGACGAGACAGTTGGATTCGTGGGAGATCACATTGAAGGAACCGAAAACGGATGCAAAACGGTGGACGAATGACGATTGCATGTCGGTCCCGGCCATGAAGAGGACGCCGCAGCGCGTGCAGGCTTTCCCGATCTTCTCCAGTCGTTCGGCGGCAAGGTCCAGTGCCTCATCCCAGGTAAGACGCTGCCATTGGCCCCCGCCGCGCTCGCCTTTGCGGAGCAGGGGGTACTTCAGTCGATCGGGGCCGTAGAGTTGGGCGATACCGGCATTTCCCCGCGCGCAGAGCATTCCCCTGGATTTGGCGAATTTGGGGTTGGGATCGAGCTTTCGCACGATGCCCGATTTGTCTACCCGGGCAATCACGCCGCACTTGTTGAAGCACATGTCGCAGACGGAGTAGGCATTGCGGAGATCAGGTTCCTGATTGTTCTCCGCGCCTTTGGCGAAGGCCTTGAGCACGTGCGCATGGCCCCCGATTGCGGCGGCGGCTCCTGCTGCTCCGCTCACCTTCAAGAATCCGCGGCGGGTAAACCCTTTGTCCTTATTAGCTGACATCCCACGTCTCCAGCATGACGATCGTGATTCGAAGTTTCCGGTTTTATTCGTCCGCCCATCTCGGATCTTGTAGGATGGGTAGAGCGAAGCGAAACCCATCAAACGCGTGCCTCAAATCGATGGGTTTCACTTCGTTCCACCCATCCTACTTGCTTTGCGCTATGCTCTATGCGCTATGCCCGTTACTGGCACTTCTCGGGAGATGGAGAATCAAAGGCATGCCCCCACAGGTGCGCATAGATGTCCGTCTGATCCTCGGCGGAGATCTTCTTCCACTCATCCCCGCATTTCAGCTTGTCGATGTTCTTGAAGATTTCATCCCACTGTGCCTGGGTTTTGTCGACGGGGCTGAGATCCTTTGCCGAGCCGCCTTGGGTGTGGCATGTGCGACAGGTTTTCCGATACGTGTACTTGCCCTTTCTTGCGTTGCCTTTTTCGCCCTCGGCCAGGCTCATGCTGATGCCGGCGAATAGAAAAAACGAGATTATAAGAATGGAAAAGATTCGTTGAAACATGTCTAAGCCTCCTGAATAGGTGTTATTGAAATAGCCTCTGAGCCTCTGTGGACTCTGTGAGAGCAGATTTTCAATTCTTTCTCCCGAACAGCAGTTTCCCGAACCTGCCGCCGATCTCTATGGGATCGCCTTTGTATCCCAGCGATCTGAAGTCGATGAAATTGCTCTTTCCTGCCAGTTCCTGCACGTCGCTCCCCAATTGGGACATTTGGCTGAAGTCGATCCCTCTGCGGGAAAGGGCTGCGAAATCCACGCCTGGTGTTTCCTGGTGACATTGACCGCAGTAAGGGGCCTTTGTCAGGGCTGTGTGGCACTGAGCGCAGGACAGGGCTTTCTCCTTGGGCATCACTTCGTGGGTGAGCCCCCGGTACATCACGGTTTCCACGAACTCATGTCGGCCGCTGTACTGCAATCCCGCCTGGCGCATACCTTGCTCCGAAGCCTTGTTCCAGTCCCCGTGTTTCCAGAATCCCTCCCACAGCTGAGGGGCGATCAGGGTTCTGTAAACCGCATCGCTGATTTGTTTTGCCCGGCTGATCTTGAACGGGTAGATCCGGCCGGCCGGGTCATCCAGGCTTCCCATCGGCCTGGCCAACTCGGTAGGGCCTTTCTCATTGACGCGGTCTCCCAGCAGGTACCGCTTGACCGTGCCGTTGTACCATGCATAGGTCGGCTTCGCGGCCTGCGCCCACTCGAGGCTTCCCTCCCGCTTGTTGAAGGTGGTCCTGCCATACTTGTCCTTGCCTTCGGGCAGGTCCTTGCCTGCCGTGGACCAGTCCCAGGACACCCTGGTCGGTTTGTCCTTGGCAAAGAGAGGGATGTGGCAGGTCTGGCAGGCCACGTGCTTGGTATGGCGATTGAGGTGGAAATCCACCATATCGGCGCCTATGTGCGGCTTGTCGGTATGGCAATACTCGCAGGAGAGATCGCCCTCGGAGGTCGCCACCGACACGCTGCGGCCGGCGATCATGTGGTTGCGGGTCTTGTGGCAGTCCTGGCAATTGAAGTTCAGCCCCTTCTCGCCCACCCCCATGTGGACGTCGTGATCGCGGCCGGGCGTTTCCATCGCCTTGCTTAAATCCCCATCTTTCCCTCTGTTCCCGCCATCCCTCTGGAAATGACAGTTGCCGCAGGTGGCTCGGCTGGGGCGGCCGACCTGTTGGGCCACCTTGAGAAGGTCCACCTTATCCGCCGGAAAACCCGCCCCTGAGACTGCTTTCTTGTAGGTCTTGGTGGTGTCGTGGCAGACCAGGCAGTCGATTTTGCCGGGATCCTTGAAGTCAAAATTCGCATCCTTCCACCCGTATCCGATGTGGCAGCTGGTGCATTCCGGCCAGTTCCCGTTCAGGTTGATGCAGAAATTGTTGACGGTGCTGTGGTGCTTTCCGAGGTCATTGCGCTTCTCGTGGCCCACGGTATAGGGAGAGGGTCCCTGCCAGTTCCAGTGGGCGGTCTTGAGAACGGCCTGGCCTTCATTGGCATGGCAGGTCAGGCAATTCCTGGTAACCGCCGGTCCGTCCACCGGTCCTTCCAGTTTCACCAGCTGTGAGTGGTCCACCACCTTCCGGGCGTGGCAGGCCAGGCAGTCGGTGGGCGCCCGGGTATCCAGGGTGCGCGCCACCGGACCCCTCACCATTGCGCTGTTGACCACCGGGCCGCGAGCGTAAGGCACCTGTTCGGACTCCTGGTGGCAGTCCATGCAGAGCTGGTGATACGCGCCCTTCAGTCCCGGCGTCTGGAGCTGTTTGGAGTTGAATGGCTGGGCGTGGCAGGCGGTACAGCTGACGGGCGCCGCCTTCTTCTCCCGCAGGCCGGCCATATTTACGGGCTCGCCGTAGGTATCGCCCTTTTCGCGGGGCATGCGGTGATGGCAGATGGAGCAGTCGCCGATCACGTTGGCGTGCTTGGAATGCATGAACTTCACCGGTTCGTAGAGGTCGCTCCACTCCCTGATGATGGGCGAATCCAGAATCTTCAGCTTGGGCGCATCGGCGATGGAGGGGATCGCTTCCTGGCCTGATTGAAGGACCGTCCCGGTTGGGGGCAATGGTTCGGACGGTTCCGCAGGAGATGAAAGCAGCAGTCCACCGCCCACGGCGATCACCACCAGGGCCGTTCGCGACATCTTTTTGGGCTCCGCCCCGAGAACCGGGAAGATGAAGACGAACACGCGGTAGAAGAACATGAGCCCCGCAATCATCCCTGCTGTGATGAATATTTCGCCCATTGCCGGGAAGTACCGCTGAAGGAGATAGGGGGGAGTGTAGCTCACCACAAAGACATTGATGCGGTTCAGCAGGATACCCAGGATAAAGAGCGTGGAGGTAAAAAACAGCCACCCGGCCGATTCCCGCACGCGACGAAAAAGCAGCAGGACAAACGGCAGGCAGACTCCGAAAAAGAACTCGACAACGAAGGCGTTGGTCTGAAACGTCCCATTGAACAGGTGCACATAGGTTCCGCGAACCATCATGTCGCCCGCTTTCACTGCCAGGTAGAGCCCAATGAGCGCCGGCATATACTTTGCCAATGGCGTCAGCACTTCCATCTCCGGCCTGCGGCCGAACGATTTTGCGACGATGATCGACTCGAATGTCACCATGGGGTAACCGGCTGCGAAGGCGGACAGCAGGAAGAGCAGCGGCAGGATCGGGGTGTACCAGAGGGGGTGGATCTTGGAGGGGGCGATGAGCATCAGGGAGCCCAGGCTCGACTGGTGCAGACACGAGAGCACAATCCCCAGGATGATGAAAAGAAACATGATCTTGCCCAGCGTCCGGTCGGCGACATCCAGGATCGTTTCAACGATACGGTTCAGACCGGCAAGGGGACCGGGAAGCCGCACCCGGCCCTTGAACCGCTCCGCCACGATCGGAATGAACTCGATGTAGAGCACGGTCAGGTAAATCATCACACACATGGCCACTTCGAAAAGGACCGAGTTGCCGTTCCGGTTGAACATCGGACTGGTCATGTTCCAGTAGCGGCCGACATCCACAAGCAGGCCCAGTACCACGAACGTGTACCCCAGCATGGCCGTCAGGAGGGCGGGACGGATCACGGCATGGAACTGGTCGCGGTTGAACACATAGGCGATGGCGCCCGTGGTGAACCCGCCTGCAGCGAGAGCCACTCCGGACGCGACATCGATGCCGATCCAGATGCCCCAGGGGATTTGATTGCTCAGGTTGGAAACCTTGCCGATGCCGAAGACAAATCTTGCCGCGGCAAAGGCGAACCCTATGCCCATGAGGGCGAGCAGCACCATCACCCCGGGAGTCAGGAACTTTTCTTCAACCGGCGCGTGATGATTGTTCATTCCTCAGCTCCTTTGGAGTCGGTATCGTTGCGGGTTTCCGATTTGCGCAAGGCCCTTTTCAAGTACCCCGTACCCCACATGATGCCTCCAAGTACCGCGTAAAGAGCAACGGGCGCGGCGAAGTACTGGAACATTCCGTGCTGGATTGCCTCAGTCAGCCGAGGCGGAGCCTTGGTCCCCAGCTCAGGAAAGCCGATGGTTTTGAAAGGCTCCGAGGCCAAGTACATCCAGGAGGTGCCCCCGACCTCGTGCTCACCGTAGATATGGTTCACATACCTGCCGGGATTGCTTTTCATCTTCCAATTCGCGAGCCGCAGCAGATCGGCTTTCCTGCCGAACGTGACCGCCTCCCGCGGGCAGACCCGGGCGCAGGCCGGCGGGCCCCCTTTTTCGATGTCCTCGAAGCAGAAGGTGCATTTGCGCACCTGCGGGGTCAGGGCGTTGTGATACTCATAGGCGGGCACCTGGAATGGGCACGCGATCATGCAGTAGCGGCAGCCTATACACTTGGCGGCATCATAGACCACCGCACCGTTTTCCTGCCTTGTCAGGGCGCCGACGATGCAGGCGGAGACACAGGAGGGGTCGTTGCAGTGCATACATTGGAACTTGACAAAGGAGGGCCGTGTCCGCCAGGTCAGGGCGCCGATGTGCTTGGGGTAATACTTGTTGACCACCGTGTAAGTGGTTTCGTCCATACGCCGCTCGTTTTCCAGCACCGTCATTTCATCGAAGGACTCCCGCGGCTTCGGAAGCTGGTTTCGTTCGTTGCAGGCCTGCTCGCATTTTCGGCAGCCAACGCACAGGGTCGTATCCACCAGGCATCCGATGGTGTTTTGGAGATCTGTGGCGGATGCGGCATGCCCGGATGGGGTCCTGATCGCCGCCGCTGCGCCGGCAGCGGTCACCACCTTGAAAAACCCTCGTCGCGTCAGGTTCATGCCGAACTCCTTGTCGATGTCTTCATTGATCCTTGCCTTCCCCCTCGCTCACTGGGCCCGGATGTCCGATATTGCGGATGCAGATGCGGAAGCAGTCGTCGGCCCGATCCATCAGGGTGACCAGATAGCCTGAATTGCGGACGATCATGTTCACGCTCTCGACAATTCGGGGGTCCCGGATCCATACTTCCAGTGTGGCGCCGGTGGGCCGAGCGCAGAGAACTTCGTTGAACTGAAGCAAGCAGAGCGGCCAGTCCACATCCCTTAGATCCACTTTTTCATCTGTTCCCATGGTTCCGCTTATTGACCGCTCATCCAGAATGATTCAGACGACTGACCACAGAGCAATGCGCGTGCCAGCGTTTTGGCTGAGCCTGAATGGTTGAATATCAATGGGTTACATTGGCGGGAGATTCATCTTCGTTTTTTATGGCGCCAGGAGGGTGTTTCATGTTACTGAAACATGTGTAACAAAGATACAGCACTGTAACGGTCGGGAGGCAACTTGAAATGGAACTTCATCCGCACTGGTTCCGGATCATCAACACCATGAACGAGGGACTGATGATCGTAGGGACGGACGGCAAGATCATCATGGTGAACGAGGCATTCGAGACGCTCACCGGTTTTTCCGAATCCGAGGTCCTCGGGCAACCCTGCACCATTCTGCACTGCGACGTTTGTGGCAGAATTCTGGGCAAAGGGAAGGCCTGGTGCACCCTGTTTGAAAATCCCCCCGATCCCATGAAACGCTGCCGCTGCACCATTCTCCGGAAGGACGGCACCGGCCTTCCAGCGATAAAGAACGCTTCGGTGCTGAGGGATGAGGCCGGAAAGCTCATCGGCGCCGTGGAGACCATCACGGACCTTACAGAAATGGACCGCCTGGACCAGGAAGTGGTGCAACTCAGTCGCCAGCTGGAAGACTCCGGTTTTCACGGTATCATCGGGAAGTCGCCGATAATGCAGAAGGTGTTCGATCTTCTTCTGCGGGCGGCGGCGAGCGAAGCGCCCATGATCATCTATGGGGAAAGCGGCACCGGCAAGGAGTTGGTGGCCCGCGCCGTGCATGAGCTGGGGAGAAGGAAGACCAAGAGCTTCGTGCAGCTGAACTGCGCGGCGCTGAACGAATCCCTGCTGGAGAGCGAGCTCTTCGGACACATGAAGGGCTCCTTTACAGGAGCCTACCAGCACAAGATCGGCCGTTTCGAAGCGGCTAACGGGGGGGATCTTTTCCTGGACGAGATAGGAGATGTTCCCCTCTCCGTGCAGGTAAAACTGCTTCGTGTCCTGGAGAGCAAGCAGTTCGAGCGGGTGGGCGACCACCGTCCCATCAACGTCGACGTGCGGTTTATCACAGCCACCAACAGGGATCTCTCTGAGTTGATCGACCAGAAGAAATTCCGCGACGACCTCTTCTTCCGAATCAACGTGATCCCCATCCACCTGCCGCCGCTGCGGCAGCGCCGGGAGGATATACCTCTTCTTGTCGACGCATTCATCCGCCAGTTGAGAACGCGCACTTCGAAAAACATCACCGGGCTCAACAATAGCGTCCTGATCCATTTCATGGAGTATCCCTGGCCTGGAAACGTGCGCGAGTTGAAAAGCACACTGGAATATGCCTTTGTTGTTGCGGAAGAAGGCCTTATCGCGGAGGAGCATCTTCCTCCGCAGGTGTTGCGGGTGAAAGGGGATGTCCAGGAAAGCCGCCCGGCTGCGGCAGGGGCAACACGTGACCAGAAGATGGAATTGATAAACGCGCTCCACCGAAGCGGAGGCAACCAGACCGAGGCTGCGCAGATTCTCGGAGTCAAGCGCATCACGGTATGGCGCTGGATGAAGAAATACGGACTGGCTTCAAAACCCCGGTATGGGGACTGAAGGGATTCTATTGCTTGGGTCGGGCAGGATCGTCCACGTTCCGCCTTTCTTATCACCTCTCCTCGTTAGTTTTCACTTTCTGTCGTGTCTATTTGGTTGGAAGGGACTTTTTCATGGCGTCGATTTCCATGAGCACCATGACCGTTCTCTCATCCTCGGCCGGCGCCGCCTTCAGGAATTCCTCCCATGCCTGAATGGCGCCGTGAAGATCGTTCTTGTCGTATTTCAAGACGATTCCCATGTTGAACCGGCTGTTGAGGTGTGCAGGATCGTCCTTGGCCGCTCGGCGGAAGCTCTCAAGGGCTTTGTCGAACTGTTTCAATTCCCGATACATGATCCCCATATCGGTCCTGACATCAGGGTTTTTGGGGTCGATCGTCAAAGCCCTGGAATAGGCATCGATGGCCTCCTGGTGCCGGTGATTGTCAAAATAAATGTTTCCCAGTCCAATGAGGGCATTGAGGTCGTTCGGATTTTTTTGCAGCCTCGATTGCAATAGCTGGGCTTGGCTCTCAGTGTCTTTTGCAGCCGGATTTTCCCTGGTCGCCAGGTGATTCATCACCCAGACTCCCAAGGCGAATCCGAAGAGAATGGAGAAGAATGAGATGAAAATCACACTGGTCGTCTTCACCGTTTTCTGAGGCGCCCGGGACACATTTTGAACCGGGTTTTGTGGTCGGCGGGCATCTTTTTTGGCCAAGAGAGAGGACCTCCTTGAATTCTTAGTCATACAATGGTTCATGATAGAGCTTCATTCCTCAATCCGCTACCGGCCGCTGTCGGAGTGATCTTTAATGTACTTTCTGTATTCCTTCAGCAGGACATAAGCGTACTCTCTGCGGGCACGGTCCGAGGAGGGGATATAGTTCCCTTTTGCCTCCAGCCTCTTGATGATCTCTTCCGCGACCTCATCGGTCGGCTTTCTGCCCTCAGAGTAAAGCTCAGCCATGATCTCGTCAAGACCAACAACTCCGACCTGTATATCATCAGAAAAGGTAAGTATGTGCCGGCGAACTGGCGGCGGGGGGTAGGCTCACCCGTCTTTTCACCCCTTCTCGTCATCATGTGAAAGAACTTGTGGACCGCACATGTCCTTCGGATTCTTCGGCACATCCTCTTTATGCTGTGACATATTGAACCTCCTCTAGCCCAGTCATTGCCCTTGTGCTCCGTTTCCAAAGATCGATGACAATGAATCGGTCTTATGTGGGTCTCCGCTTTTCTGATGGATACCCCATGATCCAGATCTTGATTTCAGGCTTTTCCGGGTAACCGGTCTTGAGCTTGAGGAAACCGTTAAATCCTTCAGACCGGCCGGGGATGGTCTGGAGGACGACCTTGAACCGCTTTCCTTTTTCCATCTCCTCGATGCGGTAGGTCAGACGCTCGCCGAGCGTGAACTGACCGGGAACCAGGGCAAGAGGCTTTGAAATTTCCGTCTTAATCACCACCTCGCGCGTGGCGATCTCCTCTGGAAGAGAGTCGAATCTCACATGCGTTGGACTGACGGTCAGCAAAGGCTTCACGAATGCCTTTAAGGTAAGACTGATCTCTTTAAAGTTCGGATCGTTCGTAAAGACGCCGGCACCCCATTGCTTGGCACCGCTGTAGCCTACTGTTCGTACCGTCAGGGTGACTTTGCCCTCTCCGCCCGGAGGGACGGCCGGATCAAACACGGCCGCAGAGCATCCTCACCCGGCCTTGACTCGAAGTATCCTCAGTTCCTCATTTCCTTTGTTGAAAATGGTGAATGTATGGCTGATGACGTCTCCTTCCATCACTTCCTTGAAATCATAGGTATGCTCTTTCAAAGAGACCTTCGGCTTCCGGATTTCCTGAGCACCTGCTGAAATCGATGCCAAAAAGACCATGCAGAAGAGAATTCCGCATATCTTCACACGTTGTTTCATGGTTCCACCCACTTCCTCGCATTCCTTTAAGAACTCAGCCACTAAGTCACTAAGCCACAAAGATTGTAAGATTGTTGAAAAAGAAAGTCGCATCAGACCTCATATCCATTCTTTGTGCCTTTGTGTCTTGGTGTCGGAACGGTTGTTTCTTCATTGCTCACAGGTCACATGGCATACGCCTGTCGGGGTTGCAACGGTATAGGGGAAGTACTTTCGCTTGAACCACAGGGCCACATTGACGAGGCTGATCAGCACCGGCACCTCCAGCAGCGGGCCGATGACTGCAGCAAACGCCTGTCCGGAGTCAATCCCGAAGACAGCGACGGCAACCGCAATAGCCAGCTCGAAGTTGTTGGACGCTGCGGTGAAGCTCAAGGTGGCGGACTGCTCATAGGTGGCGCCCGCCTTCATGGAAAGATAGAAGGAGACGAAGAACATGATCACAAAATAGAGCAATAGCGGTATCGCCACCCGGACCACGTCCAGCGGCAGTTGGACGATGTATTCGCCTTTCAGGGAGAACATGACCAGGATAGTGAAGAGCAGGGCGATCAGCGTGATTGGGCTGATCCTGGGGATGAACTTCTCTTCATACCATTGCCGCCCCATGGTCTTGAGCCCGATGATGCGGCTGATGACACCCGCGATGAAGGGGATGCCAAGATAGATGAAAACGCTTTCGGCAATTTGGCCGATGGAAATGTTGACTGCAATCCCTTTCAGACCGATCCACTCAGGGAGAACGGTAATGAAGATATATGCGTAGATGGAAAAGAATATGACCTGGAACACCGAGTTGAAAGCCACGAGGCCTGCACAGTATTCCCTGTCCCCGGCGGCTAGATCGTTCCAGACGATGACCATGGCGATGCACCGTGCGAGGCCGATCAAAATCAGCCCCACCATGTATTCGTGGTGTCCGGAGAGGAACGCGACAGCGAGGAAAAACATGAGTATTGGCCCGATCACCCAATTCTGGACGAGGGAGAGGGCGAGCACCTTGAAGTTTCGGAACACATGTCCCATCTGTTCGTATCTCACCTTGGCAAGAGGCGGATACATCATGAGGATGAGACCGATAGCGATGGGAATGTTGGTCGTGCCGACCTGGAAAAACCCTATTACCTCCCGGATGCCGGGGTAGAGATACCCTCCTCCTACCCCTATGAACATCGCCAGGAAGATCCATAAGGTTAAGAACCGGTCTAGAAATGAAAGTTTTTTGCGGACGGTCTTTTCCTGAGCCATTACGTTTCCTTTGTGCTCTTAACGAGGCGCCGGTACCCTGGATTCCCTGTCGGCGCCTCTCGCGGGAACAGGAAATCTCCGTAACATTTTAGCTCTATGAAACCTCCGGTTGAGTGAGGTTTGGGCATGGGGGGGTCTTTTTTCAAAAGCGATGGACCGCTTCTCCTCGGAATCTACCTTTTGCAGCACTCCGAACTTTTCAATCCTTCTGCAATCAGGGTCTTCCAGTCGCCGATCGCATCATGGGTCCAGCAGTCGTCCCCGCCGGCGGCTTCCCGCATGGTCAAGGCCAATATGTAAGCAAGCTCCTTCACCGTCGCGCCCGCTTCCAGCGCACCCATGAAGTGTTTCAGCACACAGGGCTTTGATCGCGCCTTGATCGATAAGGCAAAACAGATGAACTGGTATGTTTTTTCATCTATCGTTCTCATCTCTCTGTAAAGTTCGTCCATCTTGTCCAGTTGCTCTGCGAATTCGGGAAACCATTCAGCCAGAAGACGTTGCTCAGACATTTTTCATCCCCCCATTGTCTCTGATGTATTTTTCCCCCGGATGGTTACTCATCAAGGGAGAATTGTGCCATATACTCCCTGAGTCTCCTGCTGTCCTCATGACTCAGGATCGGGCAGTTCTCGGGCCCTTTTATCCCCTGTGCCACGAGGGTTGAAAAGACCATGCAGGTGGGCTCGCCGCATTGCCGGCAATTGGTTTTGGGCAGCAGCTTGAGAATCTCCAGGATTTTCGGTTTTGGCGATCCCTCGTACCGCGGCTCGATCTCACCCCTTTTGTCCCATGCCTCGTTGATCTCCCGTTTCAGCCATTCGAGAATCTTGTCCGCCTCTTCCTCATCCCTGAGCGCGTTGACGGCGATTTCGCGCGGATGCACAGTGATGATCTTGCCGTGTATCCGGAAGGTCACAGCAGGCGGTTCTTTCAGGTACTCGAACCCTCCCAGGGCCGCATTCAGATATGGCAGGGCCTCGGCCACATCCTGGTCAAGATGGGCAATGCAGTGGAGTGACTGGAAGTTGGGATTGCATTCGGGCCTGAAGATTTCCTTGGTGTAGGTCTCCAGCAGCATGTCATGCCTCCCCTCGGAATTCTTTGAGATAAATCCTATGCTCCAGTGAAAAATGGATTGATGATGAAATAACCGCCCAGGACCACGATCATTGCCCCCGCCCCTTTTCGGAACCATCCGCCGGCGCCCTGCCAGGCGCTGTTCTCCATGACTTTCTTCACCGCAGCCGTGGAACTCCCGGCAGCCACAATGGGCAGGCAATGGCCGACGGCGAACAGAAAGATGAAGAGGATCCCTGTGGCCAGCTCTTTCTGGACGGTGATCACGGCAAGGATAGGGGCGATGAAACCGAAGGTGCAGGTGCCGGAAAGGATTCCGTATCCCAGGCCAAGACCGAACGCCCCCGGCATGCCCCTGAAGTTCAGGCGGTACAGAAGGCTGCCCGACATGGAACACTTTTCAACGCCCAGCATTCCCAAGGCTACCCAGATCAGGACCAGCCCGACAAGGATCTGCCAGTAGTTTCCCACGTCGCCAAGCATGCGCCCGAGCAGAGCGCAGACGATTCCCACGAGAGCAATGGTGATAAAGAGCCCCGAGGTAAAGGCTACGGAGTAGAATCCGGCCTCTCTGGGTTTGACCGCCTTCTCCTGCCCTCCGACATAGGCCACGATAAGGGGAATGGATGCCAGGTGGCAGGGGCTGAAAATCACACTGATCATGCCCCAGAGAAAGCACCCCAGGGCGGCAATGGCGGTGCCCGCTGAGATCCATTCGTTTACCGTTATGAAAAACGACTCAAGCACGGGAACCTCCCCACAGATTCAATCTACCCCTATCTTCTTGAGTTCTTCCATGAGAGCCGCTTTGGGCTTGAAGCCCTGGTGGCGAAACATCTCCTTTCCCTTTGAATCAAAGAAGACGAGGGTCGGGATAACCTGGATGCGGTACTCGCTGGAGAGGTTCTGGTTTTTGTAGACATCGATCACCAGGACTTCAAGCTTCCCCTCTTGTTCCTTTTTGATTTCGTGGAGGATGGGCCTGAGTTGTCGGCAGGGGATGCACGAATTCGACCCGAAATCGACCAAGGCCGGCCTTCCGCTCTGGAGGGCTCTGGCGAGGTCTTCAGCTGTATTCGTGGCGGTATCGGCCGGTTTGACTGCCAGCGCCTGGAGGCGTTCCTGGTTGATTTCAATCGCCGCCCTGTCGCGGATTCCCTGAACGAATCGCAGGTACTCCTCTTCCTGCTTTTGCTGCTGTATGAACTGCTCGATCAGGGGAGCGACCTCTTCCAGGGTCTTTCCTTCCATGCTCTCCTTGTGGGTTTCATAAAAGGCGCCGAGTTCTTCGCTGCTCACAACCGGCGGAGAGGAGAACTTCTTTTGCAGGAATTCCTGAATCGCCGATTCCTGCGCCTTTTCGTCGTTGCCGGGTTGAGCACCCTGTTTTCTTATCTCCTGAAGCAGGAGTGCCTTCATGATCAGCATGTCAAGGAATTCGGCCGGGTTTTCCTTGACCATGCCCCTGGTGGGTTCCTGGATTTTTTCTACTTCCTGGAGGAACCCATCAACCGTGATCTTTTCGCCGTTTATACTGGCAAGCGCTTTTTCGCCCGATCCCTCAGCCAATAAGAAATAAAAGAGCGCGGCCCCGGCAAGAACAACGAATACGGCCGCTCCAATGACAATAAATTTCTTTTTCAATTTCCCTCCGTCTTGGAAACCCTGCCGGACTCCGGATTCACAATGCTTCCAGTGTAGGGTCCCGGCTGTTAATGACAAGTTGAGGCCTTCCCACCCCCGCCTGAGCCTCCCCCGTCATTTCCCTCGTTTGGCAGGAGGGATAAGGGGAGGGGACCAGATAGCTTATCCGCAGCAACATTTTGCGGATCTTTTAGGCTGAGCCGGACCGCTGGCCTGCCTCACCGCTTCCTTCGCCCTGTTGATGTCCTTCTGATTCAAATTCAAGTCCTTGTTCTTCTCGATCCCTAAATCTGTAACTACCACATATCCTTTCAGGGGAACATCGGCCTGTTCCAAAACAGCTTTGGCGCAACCGACGGAACACCCGTCGATCGTCACCATTTGATCCACATCCCTTGCCGATTGCACAAAGCCGCTTAAATGGGCGCCCACTCCTGCAAGGCACGCCATCTTACCGAAGCCCTCCTTTGTCAGTTCCACCGCAGTCTGATTGGCTATCTGACCTACATTCGAACAGCCGGAGCAACTCAGTATCATGATATTGCCGCCAGGTGTGCAACACTCTTCAGCCATTGTTCGCCCTCCTTTCATTCATTGGCTTTACCGCCTCTATGTAGGCGGAAAAGACCACCTTCTCCGCATCCGCAGCGACATTCCACTGCCGGATGATCTCTTCACTTTTTTCCTTGGCCGTGACGGCGATCTTGTGAAATCCCAGGTCCGACAGGATCTTTTTCACCTCATCGGGTGAAATGGCGCCCGCCACTCAACCGGTGTAAGCGGCCGGGTTGTCCAGGATTTCCTTGGGAATGGTTCCGGAGCGGAGAACGTCGGAAATGACGATCCGCCCTCCGGGTTTCAAGGATCGGAAGATCTCCCCGAACACGGCGGACTTGTCCGGAGACAGATTGATTACGCAATTCGAAATGACCACATCCACAGAGCAGTCCGGGACGGGTAATTTCTCGATCTGTCCCAGCCGGAAGTCCACGTTTGTGAGTCGGAGTTTTTCCGCATTGGCGCGGGCCTTCTGAACCATCTCCTGGGTCATGTCCACCCCGATCACCCTGCCCGATGGGCCAATCCGGCCGGCGGCGAGAAAAGCATCGAAGCCCGCACCGCTTCCAAGGTCCAGCACGTTCTCGCCCGGCTGCAAGTCGGCCCTGCTGAGAGGGTTCCCGCAGCCCAGGCCGAGGTTAGCCTCACCCGGCGCCAGGGAAAGATCCTCTTCGGTGTAACCGATCGTTTTGCCCAGATCCGCAATATTGACAAGCGGAGATGGTCCCCCGCAGCACGAGGTCCCACAGCCCGCACCACCTCCCTTAGCGATGCCGGAGTATTTTTCCATTACCAAGTGGCGAATCTTGTCTTCTTTTTCTTCCATATTGAATCTCCGTCTTTGACAAACCCGCAAAGAGTCCTGCTTGTCATTTCGGCCCCGGCGAAGGCCGTGGGAGAAATCCTCAGAATCGTGAGATGGCAAAGAGAACAGACTTCTCCCTTCGGTCGAAATGACAGGTGCGCACGATTCGTATTCTTGCGAGGTTGTCATTTTGAATCACTTCTTTTCAATCCATTTCCTGACTTCTTCCTTTGTCGGGATCTTCCCCACACACTTGACTTCCCCGTCAACGACAACAGCGGGTGTGCCGAATACGCCGAATTTGGCGATTTCGAGGAGATTGGTAACATGGTCGACCTTTGCATCCACTCCTGATTCGGCCACTGCCTCCTTCACATTCTTTTCCGTTGCCTGGCATTTCGCACAGCCTGGTCCTAATACCTTGATTTCCACCTTTGATCCTCCTGAATCTCTAAGAGAGATATCGCCTAAAGTGATGGGTTCCTCCTTCGCCGAAGCTACGGTGGACAGATTGCTCTCCCCATCCTGCAACTCAAGACCGATGGGTTTCGCTGCGCTCTACCCATCCTACAGACTGCCTACTGCTTACTGCTTACTTTTCTTTGCTTCTTTCAGCCATTCGATCAGTTTAGCACGCGCAGGCACAGAGCCCACAGATTTTACCTCTCCGTTAATAATGAGAGCCGGGACGCCCGTCACACCGTATTTCCCGATTTCCTTGATGTCTCTCACATGCTCGATTTCGGCTTCCAACTCCAATTCGGCCATTACGTCGATAATCTCCCGCTCCAATCCATCGCAACGGGAGCATCCCTGCCCCAGGATTTTGACGGCGAGTCCCTGGGTATCTTCCTCTGCATCGGGCAGGCCGAGAAACCTCCTGAACTCTCTCAAAAAGGCTTCCTTGTATGTCTCCTGTGCTGTGTCAGGGATATAATTCCTTTTCTTGAGACGGTTCAGCAGTTCCTGAGCCGCTTTCTCATCTGCACCGGCAAACTCCGTTGCCATCGTCTGCATGGCATCATTGAGTCCCACTATGCCGACCTTATGTTTTCCCACCTTGATCTGAACGACGTCGTCTTTTCCCATGGGCGACTTTATCCTGCAAACGATCCGTAGATCATGCCGGCAATGGTGGACAAGACCACAATAATCCCGCAAAAAACCGCGGTTTTCTTCACCCCGATTACCCCGCCGATGACGAGCATGTTGGGCAGGGAAAGCGCAGGGCCTGCAAGAAGAAGGGCGAGGGCCGGGCCTTTGCCCATCCCCGAACCGATGAGACCCTGCAGGATGGGAACCTCCGTCAGGGTGGCAAAATACATGAGGGCGCCGGCCACGGAGGCAAACAGATTCGCCCACAGCGAGTTTCCACCCACCAGCGTCTGAATATAATGCTCGGGGATGAGAGCCTCATGGCCGGGCCTTCCAAGCAGGAATCCGGCAACCAGGACGCCCCCTGCCAATAAAGGGAAAATCTGCTTCATGAAGCCCCATGTGGCCTGAACCCAGGTGACACGCTCCTCTTTTTGAAACCAGCCTTTCAGCATGAATGCCAGGACCGTCAAAAGCACGGCCGTGATGTACCACTTGGCGGCGAAGATGATCGACCAGATGCCCGCGTCCCCTGCGGCCGGCTTTGCAAAGGCCGCAAAGACCAGGATGAGCACCATGGTGAGCATGAAAAGCCCGTCCTGGGTGAGGGTGCGTCCCTTTTCCTCTGAATCGGGCAGGTACATCTTTCCTGCGGTTCGCCCCGTATCATCCTTCCTGAAAATGAAGGCCATCAGCAATCCCACAACCACCGCAAACACCACAGCCCCGATCGCCCTTGCCAGTCCCAGTTGCCACCCCAGAATCCTTGCGGTGAGCACTATTGCCAGCACGTTGATGGCCGGACCGGAGTAGAGAAAGGCCGTAGCAGGCCCGATACCGGCGCCTCGCATGTAGATCCCGGCGAACAGGGGAAGGACCGTGCAGGAGCATACCGCCAGAACCGTTCCCGAGATGGAGGCCACGGAGTAGGAGAGAATCCTGTTCGCCGTGGCGCCGAAATACTTGAGCACCGAGGCCTGTGAAACGAAAACGGCAATGGCGCCTGCGATGAAAAAGGCGGGAATCAGGCAGGTGAGCACATGCTCCCTGGCATATTCCTGGAGCATCATGAACGCCTCCAGGCCCGACTGCCGGATGGTCTGACTCGACCAGGGGATGTAATAGGCGGCTGCAAAAACGAGAATTATGAGGAACAGCTTTGTCCTTTCCTTCATGTTTGTCCCGCCGGCGATTGCACTCATATTCTTATATTCCTATTTATTAATTTTAAATTCCGTTGATCATTCCCGCAAACTTCTTCTCTCCGGATATGGGGGAGTTTCCCGATGAGTTCCTCAACCTCCGATTCATCCTCGAGCCAGTGCCGGAGATTGCCCAATAGAGTGGCCGCATAGGGAGATCTGCTGCCGTCCGCAAGATAATAGTTCACCCAGAGACCGTCTTTCTTGTATTCCACGAGCCCCGCATCTTCCAGGATCTTCAGATTCTTCGAGACACTCGGCTGTGAGACCTGAAGCGCCTCCCGCATCTCGCAGACGCACATGGTTTTATGTTGAAGCATCTTCACTATCTTGACCCGGTTCGGATCCGAGAGCGCCTTCATCACCCTGACGAAGTTTTTCATCTCTCACCCTCCATGTATTACGTTTTAGTAATATAGTGGGCCGCCCGATCATTGTCAACAAATTCTTCTCAACGCCTGTTTCAATGATGCGGCGAACCCTGCCTCGGCAATTTCAGATGACTGCGATGAGAATTTAGATGAAGATGCGCAGGGCGTTGTTGAGCAGTGCCAGGCAAACCTGACCGGACGCCGGCAGGACGCCGGCGGGCTTGCTTCCGCCGAAGTGTAAGAGGTATTCTGTGTACGAAGAGAGAGGATGTCGGTTGTGAGGATGACAATGCGGCCGGCATAGCTATCGTTATACAAGCAGGACAATCACACGAAGCGCGGAATCGATGGTGCTGAAAGGGGAAAGATCATGACCGAGGAAAAGGGGAAAAAGAACATCCAGGGGGCGCAGGTCTTCGATCTGGCGGGGCTAGTGAGCTACGGCGAAGGGGCAGTGGTAAGCCGGACACTCATGGAAAACAGCGCCGGCACGGTCACCTTATTTGCCTTCGACGCGGGTGAGGGATTGAGCGAGCACACGGCGCCTTTCGATGCGCTGGTTCAGGTAATCGAGGGAGAAGGCGAGTACACGATAGCAGGAAAACTCTGCCGTGTAGGGGCCGGCCAGATCGTGTTGATGCCCGCCGGCAAACCGCATGCGGTGCGCGCCGAAAAGCGATTCAAGATGGTCCTGACCATGCTGCGTAAAGCTTAGGAGCACACTGCTGGACATAAAGACCCGCTCCGCGCAGGTCTCATTCATTCCCGCGAAAGCGGGGATCCAAGCGGGTTTCTGAAGAATGGTGGATGCCCGCCTGCGCGGGCGTGACGGGAAGTCGCTTACCACCCCCTTCTGTATCAAGGCACCTATCCGGCCGCCTGCTGAACCGCTTCGGGAGCACTCCCGTGCGTTGCCGGAACGTGCTGGTCTCGCAGCGCGGCCTTGAGCACTTCCTCTGCGCGGTCGGCGAGGATAAAGGTCATCTCCTTTCTCACTTCTTCGGGAAGATCGTCCAGGTCCTTCTCATTCCTCTTGGGGAGGATCACGATCCGGAGACCCGCCCTGTGGGCGGCAAGGACCTTCTCCTTGATTCCACCGACAGGGAGCACCTGACCTCTCAACGTGATCTCACCGGTCATTCCAACGTCGGCTCGCACCGGCCTGCCGGTGAGAAGGGAAGCCAGCGCAGTGGCAATGGTCACCCCTGCGGATGGGCCGTCCTTGGGCACCGCCCCGGTCGGCACGTGGATGTGGATGTCGCTCGTGCTGAAGAAGTTCTCGTCGAAATCGAGGTTCCCTGCCTGGGACCTGACCAGGCTCAGAGCGGCCTGTGCGGATTCTTTCATCACGTCGCCCAATTGCCCGGTGATGGTCAACTGCTTTTGGCCCGGCATCTTCGCAGCTTCGACAAACAGGATCTCCCCTCCCACAGGCGTGACCGCAAGCCCTGTGGCAACTCCCGGCACCTCTGTTCTCTCCGCGGCCTCGAAAAAGAAACCCGGCTTGCCAAGATATTCTGCAACATCAGAAGCCTCGACATGTGCCGATGTGATCTTTCCCTCTGCAATTTTGGTTGCCGCTTTTCTGCATATTGCGCCGATCCTGCGTTCGAGATTGCGAACGCCCGACTCCCGGGTATAATCCCGAATGATTCTCAGGATGGCCTCATCGCTGAATGTGACCTCGCCCTGCCTCAGCCCGTTTTCAAGAATCTGTCTTTGAACCAGGTAGCCCTTGGCGATATGGAGTTTCTCCTCGTCCGTGTATCCGGAGAGCTGCAGGATCTCCATTCGGTCCCGCAGAGGCCCCGGGATAGTATCCAGCACATTGGCGGTAGTGATGAACATCACCTGGCTCAAGTCAAAGGAGACATCCAGGTAATTATCCCGGAAATCCCGGTTCTGCTCGGGATCCAATACCTCCAGCAGTGCGGACGAGGGATCCCCCCGCCAGTCGGCGCCAAGTTTGTCCACCTCGTCCAGCATGATCACCGGGTTCTTGGATCCGACCCTTCGCATGGCCTGCAGGATCCTGCCCGGCAGGGCGCCGATATAAGTTCTGCGGTGGCCGCGGATCTCGGCTTCATCATGCACCCCTCCGAGGCTCATGCGCATGAATTTTCGATCGAGCGCCCGTGCAATGGACTGGCCGAGGGATGTTTTGCCGACCCCAGGGGGTCCGACAAAGCAGAGAATGACCCCCTCCCGCTCGCGCCGTATGGAGTCGGTTGGTTGCGGTTCACGGGCCCGCTCATCAGCCCTCTCCATGCGGAGCTTCCGGATGGACAGATACTCCAGAATCCTATCTTTGATCTTCTCGAGATCGTAGTGGTCCTCATCCAGGATCTGGCGTGCGTGAGAGATGTCCAGGACGTCTTTGGTTGACACAGCCCAGGGAAGCGAGGTCATCCAGTCCAGATAGTTTCTAATGACACCATATTCGGGAGAACTCGAAGAGAGTCTTTCCAGCCGGCTCAACTCCCTCAAGGCCTCTTTTTCGGCCTCTTCGTGCATTCCCGCCTCGGCGATTTTCTTCCGCAGATCCTCCACTTCAGCCTGCTGCTCGCCGCCTTCTCCGAGTTCCTTCTGGATGGCCTTGAGCTGCTCCCTGAGGTAGTACTCTTTCTGTACCTTTCCGATTTCGGACTGGGCCTCAGTTTCGATCTTCTTGCCCAGTTCCAACACCTCCAGCTCTCGCATGAGGATCGAATAAAGCCGCCTCAGCTTGTCCGAGACCTTGTCCAGCTCCAGAATGGCCTGAGCCTCATCCAGCTCCATGCGGATGCTGGTGGCCACGAGATAGGCAAGTTGCAGCGGGTCCTGAAGATTGGAAGCGGCTGTGATCAGTTCCTCGGGCAGGTTAGGCATCAGGGCTACCAGACGGCTGAAAAGATCAAGCACGTTGCGCGTGAGGGCTTCGGTCTCCAGTCCCGCTTCAGGAAAGAAATCGGGAACTTCCGATACCTTTGCCTTGAGAAAAGGCTCCTGGGCAGACCATCGCTCAATGCGGATCCGTTTCATGCCGTGGCAGATGACCCGCATGGTACCGTCAGGCGCCTTGAGAAGTCGATGGACCATTGCCAGGGTGCCCATTGTGTAGAGCTGGTCGGGAGCGGGTTGATCCACATCCGGCTCTTTGGATGAGAAAAGACCTACCAGTCGATCGCCCACGGCCACCTCATCCACCAGACGCATGGATCTCGGTTGACCTATGGTGAGAGGAAGGGTCATCAACGGATAGACCACAATCCCCCGCACTGGAAGAATAGGCAATTCCTCAGGGATCAACGGCGACACGGAGTGTTGCCCTTCCCCTGTATCATTCACGGTCTTGTTGGCTGCCGTCATTGCCGGCATTGTTTCCTCCTTATCTCCGTCTTCGTCGAGGAGCATTCAAGCTCGACCCGCAACAAAAAGTGCCGGTCCTGCTCGAATGAAGTGTTATCCTTCGTTACCGGGAGGCCGGGTCTTCGGAATGACCACGACCAGGAAACCATCCTTGTACGAAGCCGAGACACCGCCTTTATCGACGACGTCCTCAACCAGTATGCTGGTGCGGAATTCGCCGCAGAAGATCTCCATCTGCCTGTACTTCAGTTTCAAGGTCACGTCGCGTCTGATCCCGGTGATGACGAGATGGGGACCTTCGAAATGGATGGCGAACTGGTCCTCTGTCATGCCCGCCAGTTCAACCTTGATCACGATGTTGACGTCGGTTTCATACACATCCGTTGGGGGCCGCCAGGTCTTCCCATATCGTGCCACGGTCCAGTGCGCGTCAGACCCCCATGACTCAAGGCATATTGAACCTCGACATTTACGCTCCATAGTCGCTCCTCAATCAGCCATGCATGCTAAATGATAAGTGCTAATAAGGCGAGGTCAAGGAGCCCGGGATCGAGGGATGAGGAAATAGGACCCGAGGAAATGCCGGAACTTGGTCCCCGATCCTCGATCCTCGGACCTAGATCCTGGAGTGGAGGGTGACTTTTCTGTGATCGACCGACACATCGAACAGGGTGCGCAGGACTGGTAAATAGGGGCTGGTCCCCGCGGGTTTTTCATTGATGGTTTCAACAGAGATTCGACGAATTGGCTGGAATTTTCTGTTCATCATGGCACGAAGAAATTCGAGACCCGTCGGAATGGATGGATCATCCGGCGGAACATGGAAGGAGAGCTTCTTGCCGCTTTGCCGGGAAATCAGAATCAAAACACTTCCCCGGTAGACAAGGTGGGTTCCGGGCATGCGCCTGGGCAGTTTCCCTTTCAGGGATTCCAGTGGAATTCCACAAAGGGACACGGGGTCTGCCGCGGAAATCCAGTAAATGCCATCCTCAGTCAAAGGTCTTTGGAGAATGCGAAAGGCCTCGTGAGAGATGAACTGCGGGCCGGGAATACCGTGGAAGAAGTACCCGGTCAGAACCTCTCCGGAAAGCTCCATTAACCGAAGAGCTCTAAACACAGCAGACCAGCGGAATTCGGGCAACTCGTTTTGAAGGAGCTCCCTGAAAAGGATCCCGTATCGGCCGAGGAGAAGTCTCGCCCGTTCTTTGTTCCGCTCCTCCTTGTCGATAGGGGTTTCGATTTGTTCCGGGACCACGATTCGGTGCCAGTTGCCTGGGAACGGGAGGCTTGCCTTCCATCGTGAGAAATTCGACCGGACTCCCGCATGCCGGTTTCGCCGCTTCTCGAACGAGAAGTCGTCGACCTTAAATCCAGTTTCAACGCCGCGGCGGAGGGCCATGAAGGTATCGTTGGTGATTCGGCCCTTCCAAGCCTCGTTCCAGAGTCTCTCGGAAAGCGTGGAGGGTCTGGACCCGGAGAGGCGGAGAAGAGCCGAAAAATCGTACTTTGCGCCTGGATCCGGGAATAGCCCATCGGTTTCCACAACGGACCTTTCTCCTTTTCCTTTCAGCAGGTCAAGGTCGTCCCGGAAGACAAAGCAGGTGCGGCGATTTCCTTTTCCGACCCATGCAAGATCGCCGGTTTGCAGGATGGCGTCGAGCCATGCAGGATCATAGGGTCTCAATCGGGCGGGAAAGATCTCGGTCTCCCACGCGGCTGCAGGAGCATAATGGCAGGAGAGCTGCTCGATTCGCAGGAACAGCCCCTCCATCCCGGTTTGTCCGCGCGTGAGCCCATTGTATGAGGCCAGGAAGAGCTGAAGCCGCTCTATTGCGAGCGGTTCGAAAAAAGGCCGGGCCTCTGCTCTTGCTATCCTCAGAAGAGTTTCGAAATTTTCCGCATCGCAGATATATTCTTCCGGGGAGTCCTTGACGAGCCTGCCCGCGATCACCCTCTCTGAATCCGCAAGGTCCTCGAGTGCCGCGTCCAGACGCGTACCGTCCAGGCCCAGTGTGGTCCGAACAAAGGAGGGAGTGGTCGGCCCCAGAAATCCCAGCCAGTTGGACAGAAGGGATGCGAAGAGCTCATCCTGATTTTCCTGGTTCACGGGTCGCGTGTGGAAATCCGACGAAGGGGATGCCAGTGTCTCAATTGTCGGCTCCTCTCCCTGATAAAAAGAATGGAGAATTTCCGGCGCCGTCTCGAGGGGTGCAACCAGAGGCTCGGCAGCTTTCCGGGGGAGGATTCGAACCAGTTTGGGGGCAATGGGTGAGAGAAGGGCTTCCGGTTCTACTTTATGGTCTCCCCGAACGGCCGCCAGCAGACTCTCCCACTCGGAAAGGGGAATGAGCACCCGCTCCTTGACCCAGTCCAGAAGGTCTTGAGGAGTGTCCGGTGCATACCCTTTTGCAAGACGTTTTCGTTTCAGCTCAAAAGCGCTGATTACCTCCGCGGAAACCGCCGGGCGGAGTTCAGGGGAGAAGACCGCATCCCGGATCAAGTCGCGGCGAAGTCTGGAGATCTTTCCGGACCGCATCCGGTCGTCCTCATACATATACTGATTGATCTGTGGCCAGGTGACGTTCAAAGCCATAGGGCTGGGATGGGACGTCCTTGCCTCTGTCCAACGGATACCGCCGGACTCCAGTTCCGAGAGCACTTGGAGAAGGGCTTCCAGATCGAATTCATCGCGCAAACAGGTGCGCCATGCTTCCAGCAGAATCGGGAAATCCTCATAGGGGAGCACCGAGTCCAGCAGCTTCTGCGATCGAAGGCGGCTCAACCAGAGAGGCATCCGTTCGTTGATTCTGCGCCTGGTCAGGAGGAGGGCGCGTCCAGCCGATTCCCTGAACCTTGCACCGAAGAAACCCGATCCCTCCAGTCGGTCTTTGAGAAGCCGTTGGACATTGGCCGCCGTTACGAGCGAGAGGAGTTCTTCGCTTCCCACGTCATGAGGCAATTGAAGCAGGATGCAGTCATCGCTCGGAAAGAGCTCTATGCGATGGCCGAAACGCGATTCCCAGGCCGCCTCCAGGGCCATGGCATAGGGCCTGTTCACTCGCCCGCCCCAGAGTGTGTGGAGCACCACCTGTGTCCCGGGGTATCCGCCCGGCCCGGTGTTGACAAACTCCACGAGGAGATGATGGCGATGGGGGAGTCCACAGCCGGTGGCCTCCTTTTGTCTCCTGAGAAACCGTATGAGATGGTCGGCTGCGGTCCTTTCCAAGAGAAAGGATCGAGAGAGAAAATCCCCAAACCCCGGCTCATCCAGACGGGCTTCGACCTGTTCAAGAAATTCGGCGACACGGTTGGAAAAGTGAAAATCGCGGAGGTTTTCCTCGGCTTTCCAGAAGGGGGGAGCGGACTTTCGGGGATCTGCAGGCATGACGAACACATCGTTATGGGTGATTCGCTCGACCTTCCAATTCTGTGTGCCCAGGGTGAAGAGCTGCCCGATTTTCGCCTCCCAGACAAACTCCTCATCGAGCTCCCCGATTCTCGCGTTGTTTTGATAATGCCTGAGATGGAAATAACCGCGGTCGGGAATGGTCCCCCCGGATGAGTAGAGGGACTGCATAGCGCCTTTTCTCGCACGTACCGTGTTGTCCATGCGATCGATGGAGATGCGGGGATCGAGCTCCCGCAGCCGGGTGGCGGCGAATCGGCCTGCCAGCATGTTCAGCACCAGGTCGAATTGTTCGCGAGAGAGGTTCCGGTAGGGATAGCTGGCTCTCAGCTGCTCGAAAAGTCTGTCCATGTCCCAGGTTTCCGTACCTGTCATGGAGACGATGATCTGGGCCAGCACGTCGAGAGGCGATTCCACCGGTCTTGTCCGTTCGATGTCGTGATTCACCACCCCGGAGGCCAGTACCGCGGCTTCGATAAGATCGGTCGGGTCAGTGGGGAGGACAGTGGCACTGCTGATTTCCCCCACTTTGTGCCCGGCACGTCCGATCCTCTGGACGGCTGAGGAGAGGGTAGGGGGTGACTGGAGAAGGACAACCTCATCCAGCGCTCCGATGTCGATCCCGAGCTCCAGGGAATTGGTGGCAACAATCGCCTTGAGCTCACCCGCCTTGAGTCTTTGCTCGACTTCGGCCCTGATCTCGCGGGAAAGGGAACCGTGATGCGCATAGGCAATGGGGGCTTCCTCGCCGAGATTGAGAAGATGGGTGATCTTCTCGCAAATCCGCCTGCTGTTGGCAAAGACCAGGGTCGATCGGTTTCTGGTGATGACGGCCTTCACCTCATCGACAAAGGGCAGCCAGAAAGCGTCGCCTCCTTCCGTCGGGGCTTCGGGGTGGCGGATCCGGATACGGTATCGTTTGCGGACTGAAGAGTGGAGGATGCTTACCTGCCTGGGAGAATAGCGAAGGTTTCCTTCAGATTTGAGCCCGCCAACGAATTTCGCGACGATCTCAAGCGGCTTGACCGTGGCGGACAAACCGATCCGCTGGAACTCGCCCGACAGAGGAACAAGACGATCTACCGCCGTGATGAGATGAGTGCCTCTTTTCGTGCCCACCACGGCATGGATCTCATCCAGGATAGCCGTCCTGACGGAAGTAAGGATATTCCTGCCGATGGGGGAGCTGAGAATGAGATTGAGGCTTTCCGGGGTGGTAATCAGGATCTCGGGGGGGTGTCGCTGCATGCGGCGGCGGTCTGAAGGCGGCGTGTCTCCGCTGCGGGTGAGAACACGGATACGGGGAAAGGGCTCTTTTCCCTCCTCGAAGATTCGCTTAAGTTCGCGAAGAGGTGTCAGCAGATTTCGCTGGATGTCATTGTTGAGGGCTTTCAAAGGGGAGACATAGAGAACGCTGACTTTGCCGAGGGGCCATTCGCCCCTGATCAGCCGGTCAACGGCCCAGAGAAAGGCGGCAAGCGTTTTGCCGCTTCCCGTGGGCGCGCTGATCAGGACGTTTTCGCCCTTGGCGATGACAGGCCATGCCTGTTCCTGGAGATCGGTCGGTTTGCCCACGCTTTCGAGAAACCAGCGGGAGACCAGGGGGTGAAAGCGCACCGTCGATATGTTGCTCCTGTTCATTACAGGGATAGTACAGGCCGGGACACGCTGGGTCAACCCGCTGAAAGAGCACAGCGCGGAGAAGCTTAAGTAAAAATCCGACCTCGGAGGGCCGGCTTTGGCGCCCACGTAGGGGTGAGTTCAAGTCGCGGACAAACCGGAATGTTGGAATGTTGGAATAGTGGAATATTGGGAAAGAACAACAACAAAAAGCTGAGAGATGGGGTCGCCGTGATATGTTTTCCCTGGTCTGTAAACCCATACTTCCATTATTCCATTATTCCAACCTTCCAGAACATTTTTTCACGGCTGAGCCAATCGCCTCTGACCTGGTCCAGAGGCCAGAGTTTCCAGGTCACACTAAATTGATATGTTACAGATGTGTTGTGATTTTGCCCTTTTTTCAAGAGCGCAAAAATGTGCGTACCTGTGGAAAGTAGAGCCGTTTACATGATTCACCTACCTCTATTCCACCGGGTTTTCTGCTAGACTCTGCCAACCGGGTGAAGGATTTTCGTTCGCTTGAAGGTCTCTCGACCCTTTTCCTGGAAACGCTTTCCAGCGGAACATCAGCCGCCGGTCGCTCCATCTCGTAATCGCCTTTGGAAATCCTCCCCTTAGACCCTGCCATACAGGAGGGAATCATGAAAACAGTCATAGCAATGGTTGCCGGGTACAGGGAAGCCGAAATCCTGATGCAGGAGTTGACTGCACGGGGTTTCCAACGGGAGGATGTTGAGATCATCCCCCTGCAAACCATGGGAGAGCAGAAGGGGATCTCCCAGGAATGCGTCCCGAGCATCGAAGAATTCTTCGGGGCTGATGAGGCGCCGCAAGTGAGGGGCTACTATGCCACAGGGGAGCGGTCCGGAGGATTGGTCGTCTCCGTTTTCGTGGAAGATGAGGAAGTCGATCGAGCCGCAACTGCCATGATCCGATACGGGGGTGTGCGGATTTACAACCATTCCACTGAAAAGCCGATTGTTGAAGAGCTCCCGTCGGACAAGAAAGAGAGCGGATTTGAAAGCAGGGGGATATGACATCCGCTAAAGTGTGGTTCTTCTTTTCTGTGCCTCTCTGGCATGAGATCCGATAACTCGCTGTTGACATCACACCATGAGGCCGTGGCCCTGCGGACAATACCTGGCGAATCAACTCTTTTCTAATGAAACCCGCTGATACAGTTCTTCGGGAAGGACAGCGATTGCAATCTTCTGCTAGTAGAAGAGTTCTCCGGAAATAACTCGACCTGAATCATCAAACAACACGCCTTCCATCTCCAGCAAGGCCCGCTTCATTTCAATCCCGCCCTGAAATCCACCGAGTGTTCCGTCGGAGCGAATAGCCCGGTGACAGGGCACGAGGATGGGAAAAGGGTTGCGGGCAAGGGCTGTGCCAACCGCCCGTGCGCCATGGGCATTGCCGAGATACTTTGCGATTCGGCGGTACGTGCTCACTCTGCCCCGGGGGATTCCATGTTCTGCACGCAGGACTTTCTGCTGAAATGCAGGACACAAATCGAGTTGAACACCATCCAGACTGAAGCGGATGTCGTTTCCGCTCAGAAACGCCACAATCTGATCGGCAACGACATCCACCTCATCACACGAGGAAGAGATCGAATCGGCAAATAGAAGATCGACGGCCTGCCTGGGGGAAAACCCGGGTTTTGAAAGCAGAACGCGCAATATCTTCGGCCTCCCTTCATCAAAAAACCAAACTACAGCCAGCGGACCGAACTTCGTCTCCCGAAAACAGTAGAAGGAATGCATTGACTCTACCTGTTTCATATCAAAAGATTCCTCGAAATATTCCTATAGGACCATGATGACCTGCATCGATCTGAAGCTGCCCCCGGGATTTCCGGAAAGATACAAGAAGGCCATCCTGAAGTCCATGGATCTTTGCACCGTCAAGAGGCACATCGTGCATCCGCCCTGAGTTCGTCATGACATTGAGCTGAAAGGATGCAGTGCGTCGGATCAGCCTATCCATATCCCGAACCGAATCCGCCAGGCAAGGGCCGGCCAGAGGGCCATTACCGTGAACAAGGCAGTGAAGACGATCATCCAAAGAAGCGCCCGTCTGGCTTTTTGATGACCGGCAGCCTCCATCCCCGGGTAACTTCTTGCCGCCCGATGGAGGGCATAGGCCACAGGCGATTCAACGACGACAGCCCCAAGCAGCAAAAAAAGAGGGAATCCGGCGAAATGGTGTTCGGGCAGAAACAGACACCATGGGCAGTAGTGATGGAGGACTTCATAGTAGTAGGCGGCGAAGACGCGGACCAGCGCCGTTGCGGCCACCGGGGCCCAGACGACGGCCGTAATCGCCGAGGCGGCGGAGAATTTGCCCAGGCGGCGAGGATCGCTCATAAGCCCTGCCAGTCCGAAAAGGACCATCAGTAAGGTGAGCGAAGAGAAAAGGAGCGTCAACAGGGGATTGCTGACTCCCATGAGGCTCTGAGTCGTTGTGCCCCCGGCCAGCCGGTCGTACACTACCGTGCAGCAGCCCACGGGACTGTGGATGTCCAGGCTTCCGAAACCATTGAACGTGTCAAGAAAGGCAAGAACCGCAAAAGGGGACGCGAGCAGGAGAATTCTCGCGTTCAGCCTCGCCATGGGAAAGTCGGGTCTGGTCCTGTTGAGACCCTCGAGCACGAACCAGAAGTATAGCAGCGCAATAGCCGTGAATCTGAAAAGAAACGATCTTCCTCCCTGTCCTTTCATTGCCTGGAGCACACCGGTTCCGCACATGGCGCCCGGAACGATCTCCGGGAAAACGTTGGTGACCCCGAAGACGAGTATCGAGGTGGAAACCGCCAACAGGGCCAGGACCGCCTTGGCTGAAATGGCGGCGGTTTCATAAGACCTCTCGAGTCTGATCTGTTTTCGACTGCTCGCGCCCGGAGCCCAGTAGGCTTCGACTCCGAGCGCCCCAGCAGCGGCGCGGCAGAGAAACAGCAGTGAAACCAGGTCCAGGACAATGACTGCCAGAATGACGGGATGCATCATCATCCGACCCTGCTGACCCTCCCGCATTCGATGGTGAAATGTCGATCCGCGATTCCGCTCTTCAAGATGCGGTGGTCGTGGGCGACGATCACGACGATGCATCCTTTCTCAGACTCCTTCTTCATGATACCGAGCACCCGCCCTGCGGATTCGTCGTCCTGGTGGGCGGTCGGTTCGTCCGCCAGCAGCGTTTCAGGTGCTGCGACGAGGGCCCTTGCTATCGCGATCTTCTGTCTTTCCCCCCCTGAAAGACGCTTCATCCCTTCGCCCGCCAGATGACCCGCCCCCAACTTCTCCAGAGACTCCATCCCTCTTTTTTTGATTTCCGGAAGACTCAACCCCCTGGGGATCAGGGGCAACATCACATTCTCCAGCGCGGTCAACCCCCTCATGAAATGGGCCTCCTGGAATACGATGCCAATCCTCCTCCGCCAGAGATCCTTGTGGGCGGTCACCCATCTGGATACAGGGCTTCCGTCCGCCCTGACTTCGCCGCTTGTCGGGCGGATCAGACCGGCAAGGATATGGAGAAGTGTGCTCTTGCCCGCCCCTGTGATGCCGGTGATCAGGGAGATCCTGCCCGCGGGGAACGAACAGGTGACCTGATCCAGTATGGTCTTTTCTCCACGGCCGAACTGTGACCTGGAGAAGCAGATCTCTTTGCAGCAGAGTTCTTTCATTCCAGCTCTTCGATCAGATCTTGAGGGTCTGCAGCTCCGCTTTGCAATGCGGGCCAAAGGGCAGAGGCCAGAAAAGGTACGACTACGAGACATGCTATTTCGATAAGGACCAGAACAGCACCGTTTGCATCCAGAGCGAGGGCCGGAGGCAATCCGTCCCATCCAAAGAATAGGGCCCCCGGCCATCTTGCACCGGGCCGCAATACCATTACGTAGGAAATGAGGCTGCCGAAAGCTGCAGCCGGGAGAGCGATAATGACGGATCTCGATACCTGGGTCTTTACGATATCGCTTGTTGTCCAGCCCAGGCATTTCAGAAGGCCGACCTCGTGCTTTTGACCTGTCCTTTCCCTGATGAGGTAAATCATCAGGAGAGCGAGGGCCATTATGGAAGGGATCAGGGTGGTAACTACAATGCCTCCTCTTTTTGAAAGAGACGCGGCGTAATAGCCGGCTGTCTCACGCCGGGTCGTTATCCTCACAGGCCATGGAAATGCCTTTGAAAGGTCGGGCAGGATCGCCGACTGCTCTTCTTCATTGAAAACATGAACGGCCAGATCGCTGGCAAACCCCTCGGGCAGCCCCAGGAGAGACATGGCATCTTTCTTGTGCAGGAGAACGACATCGTGAGCTGCTATTCCCGTATCTTCCGGGAACCGGTCGACGACCTTGAAATCCAGGGAGACACTGCCGGTAAGCTGGAGGGTATCGCCCTCTTTCAGTGGTCCGACGCCTTGACCGATGATCGCTTCTCCCTCCAGCGGCAACCGGCCGATTCCTGCGCCCGGTGGGAGGCTTTCAAACCCCTCGCCTGCGCCGACCACCGTTACAGCTCCATCCGGCCCTCCGGCAAAGCCCCAGATCCGCGGGCGCGCACTGGTGACGCCGTGAACGGCGCGGGCCGAAATCAAAGCCGGGTTTTCGGGGATGGGGTCCCAGCCGGTTATCCCGACCTTTCTGATTACCAGCGACGGCGCTTGTGCGATCATCCCGCGGGCAGTGGAGGAGAGGGAGTGCGTAAGGAGAAGGGCCGTGCCGGAAAAGGCCACGATGAGGGTAAGAACCAGGCCGAGAAACAGTGCCTCGCCCGGCCGACGCAGGAGATCCCGCATGGCCCAGACATGTATGGGTCTAATGAGACGAATCCTTCTCATGGGAAAATCCTATGCCTTACAGACTGCAGGACACGTCCATCTGTTTCGCTGCCCGATGGAAGGCCTCCGCGAAACATCGCACGGAATCCGGCGCCCGGCGAGCCGTGCTTGCCTGCAACATTCGATCATTCCGGGCCGTTCGCCTCAACGCCGCGCACCGTGTATACCATGCACCTTTCCTCTGATGATCAATCCTGCCGGATCCGGGTCAGAAAGAGGAAAAAACGGCGAGATTCCGGAATCCACCCTCCGGTCCATGCCTTCAGGATTCCTTGCCTCTCTTCCCGAAGGGATCAGAGAGGGGACCGATAATTCCAAGGCGCGAAACAGGGCCGCGCCTCTGCTCCGTCCCACGGATGGTCGAAGGGCGGAATCGCAAACGATAAAGACCAGAACAGCGACACAGAAGAGCAGCAGACCTTTTAGGAAAAAAGGCGCAAGCTCCAACCTGTCAAGCCCGGGCTTCGTGATATCCATGTTCGCCTTTGTCAGGGATGTTTCCCGGTGATCTCCCGCCACCGGACGTCGTTCATCTCTTCAAGCCCGAAGATCGCCTTGCCTCCGTGGCGTTTCCTGAACGTCTCGACTTCTTTTTCTCCTTTAACAGGAACAAAGGCCGGGCCCATCGGTCCGACGATATCCGAGCCTGCCACCCACTTCAGCTCTCGCGCATCCATCTGCACGCCCGTAAAATACTCGCGGACCACGGGAAGACCCAGATCCGTTCTCTCGGTGGCAAGGTAAATCTCGGGGTGCATCCATGCCCTGATCATACAACCATTGCCGCAGAAGTAGAAAGTGGTTCCGTTTTTCAGCTGTATGGCGGATGAAAATTTGGGATACCTGATCGGTCGCATGGCGCAAACAGGGCACCGGTCGCTCTCGCTGATCTGCATCCTGCCGTCTTTGTCCAGGGGCTTTATGCCCGGACCGGGGCCTTTCCGCGCCGTTCTCCGACCATCCGGATGGGTCGCCTTCGTTTCCTGCTCAGCCGAATCGGCGCGGGGGAGAAGAACCAATAATGCAGCGCAAAGGAAAATGGATATTGCAGAAAGGATCGTACGAGCTCTCATAGGGCCGCCTGAGCGGCTGCAATTGCGTGTTGGACCTGAGTTTCCCATTCCTCTCCTCCGACCTCTGGATTTCTGGACCTTGCCTCCTGCATCTGTTAGCATTCCATCATACGCCTCGAACCCTGGAACCCAAAGATTTTGTCGATCGAACGCAATGATGAATCCCCTGGACCTTACCTCTATGTTCTTTCTGGGCTTGCTCGGCACGGGTCACTGTCTGGGGATGTGCGGCCCTCTGGTTCTGGCGTTTCCGGCGGTCACGGGCCGTTTCACCTCGCACGTTTTTTATCATCTTGGACGAACGTCCACCTATGTTGCCATAGGGATCGCTATGGGCGCTGTAGGTGCGGGCCTTTCATTCCTGGCCGAAAGAGGGGGAGACGATCCGTTGGCATGGGTGGTGCGCGTTCAGGTCGGCCTTTCGATCGTCGCGGCCGTTTTTCTCTTCGTATTCGGGCTGTCGCGGCTCGGTTTCCTGCCGGAACCCGGATGGATGTCAATAGCCTCGCCTTCCAGAGTACCGGGTTATCGTCGCGTCATGGGGTCCGCCGCTCACACAAAAGACAACGCGAATATGCTTCTTATCGGTATCCTGTTCGGTTTCCTTCCGTGCGGTCTCTCTTTTGCCGCTTTTGCCAGGGCGCTTGCAGCAGGAGGGCCGATTGAGGGCGGGATGTTGTCCCTGGCCTTCGCAGCAGGCACCCTGCCGGGTCTTCTTCTGCTCGGCACAGGCTTGTCGCGAATTGCGGCAAGGTACCGGAGGGTCTCCGACATCCTTTCCGGAATGATCATGATCGGAATGGCCGCTTCTCTTTCTGCCGATGCATTGCAGGCCGTCTTGAAGTGAGTAGGTACAGGTTGCTCAAAAATGTCCAGATGCAAGGCGCCTGAAATCCCGAGGAGTGAGGCGTACATGTTAGTACGCCGCAACGACTCGAGATGAAGGCAACGTCGCAGATGGGCGTTTTTCAGCAACCTGTCAGGTCAGCATGACGGGCAGCGAGACATGGAATGTGGAGCCCCTGCCGGGTTGGCTTTCCACTTTCACGCTGCCGTTATGGGCCTCTGCAATGCTTTTCACGATGGCAAGCCCGAGTCCGGTCCCCGCAACAAATCGGGTCCGGTCGTCCCTCACGCGGTAGAAGCGCTCGAATATTCGGTCCAGGTTGTCCCGGGAGATGCCTATCCCCGTGTCCTTCACGCTTATCCGGACGTATTCCTGTTCCTCTGTTGCGGAGACCGTGACATTTCCTCCTTCAGGCGTGTACTTGATTGCATTGGTCAGGAGATTGGAAATGACCTCCTCGACGGCGCGTCTGTTCGCAAGAATGGGCCGCAGACCCGGCACCCGTTCGAGACTGAGGCAGATGTTCTTCTCGCCGGCCTTGGTCTGATGAAAATTCGTCTGCTCTTCAAGAAGAGGCGCCAGGTCGAGTTTTTCCTTTTCGAGCGTGATCAGGCCCGATTCGATCTTCGAAAGGTCAAGGAGCTCTGCAGCGAGATCGGAGAGACCCTTGATCTTTTCCGAAACCCGTCCCAGGAGCTCGGTCTGCTTCTCGGTAAGACTTCCTGCAAGACCGTCCTGAATGACCTTGACCATCGCCAGAACCGAATTCATGGGGCTTTTGACTTCATGAGCCACCATGGAAACAAAATCCGACTTCAGCTTATCCATCTTTTTCATTGCAGTGATGTCATGCATCACGGTGATCGTGCCCAGGTTCCGGTGCATCCTGTCCCTGAAGGGCACGCACCTCACTGCAAGTACCGTCTCCTCCGATTCGGCAATCTCCCCCCCACTGAACTCATGGGTGATTTCCCCGAATTCAACCGGGGGCATGGAAACGGCCTCTTCGATGATACCGAGCAGCATTTCATTCCGGATCAGATCCGATACGCGCCTGCCGATAGGGTTCTCCCCCTGATGGCCGATCATCTTGAGAAAGGCCGGGTTTGCCAAGGCGATCTTTTTTTGCGCGTCGGTCGCCATGACCCCGTCCGAGATGTGATTGATGAGAACCCCCATGCGGGATTTCTCGTGAGAAATATCTTCCAGGGTGCGGATGTAATCGAAGGCCTTGCCGATGACGCCTCTCAGATCCTGGGGAGAAAAGGGCTTGGAGATGAAGTCATAGGCGCCCTTTTTCATCGCCTCGACGGCATGTTCCAGGGTGGCATAGCCGGTGATGACAATCACCAGGGTGTCCGGGTGCTTGCCTTTGACATAGGTCAGGAAATCAAGCCCCCTCATGCCGGGCAGCATCAAATCGAGAAGAATGACGTCGAAATGCTCAGCCTCGATTTTCTTCAGTCCCTCATACCCCGTCTCTGCGACAGCCACTTCCAGCCCTTCATTGCAGAGCATGGTGGAACAGGCATCCCGGATGCGCTTTTCGTCATCGACGACCAGAATTTTTACGCCGTAGGGCATCTTCTCCTTCAACTCTTGCATTACCATTCCTCATATCCTTTATTGTTGATCGGGTCCTGCGCGCCGTCAGGGTGGTCCAGCGGAACATAGAGCGGCAGTTCCATAAGAAAAGTAGTGCCACCGGGTGACGTCTCCTTGACTCGAATGTCTCCCCCCATTTCCTTGACGATGCCGTACGAGGTGCTCAACCCCAATCCCGTGCCTTTCCCGGGTTCCTTGGTCGTGAAAAAGGGATCGAAAATTTTGGGCAGGTTCTCTTCAGGGATGCCGCACCCTGTGTCGATCACCTCGAGGAAGGCCCTTCTGTCCAGCTTGTTCCGATAGGTTCGAAACGTCAGCACGCCTTCCCCGTTCATGGCGGCGCATGCATTCATGACAAGGTTGATGATTACCTGCGTAATCTCGTTCCTGTCTGCGCGGACGAGAATCATCTCCTGCGACAGTTCCTTGACCACGGCGATATTCCCGAAAAGCCTCTGATCGCGTATGAGGTTCATCCCCTGATCCACGAGCGTGTTGAGAGGAATGATTCCTTTTGTCGTGTTGGATCGGCGGCTGTAGGCAAGAAGATTGTTGACTATTCCCTTGCAGCGGTTCACATCCTCCACAATGTAAGTCAGGTGCTCGTGCAGAGGATTCTCTTTATCCAGCTGCTCCAGTGCCATGCTTGCATACATCAGCATGCCCGTGAGAGGGTTGTTGATTTCGTGGGCCACTCCGGCCGACAGCTGGCCAAGGGATGCCAGCTTTTCGGACTGAGCGAGCTGGGCCTGGGTTTCTTTCAGGGTTCTCTCCACTGCAAGCTTCTCCCTGAGGTCATTGTAAATACCCATGGTTGCGACTTCCTGGCCGGCTTCGTAGATGATGGAGGCGGAGAGCTCCACAGGGATTTCGCTGCCTTCCCGGTTCAGGATCATCACTTTCGAGTGGAGCTTTCCTCTGCCCCCCCTTTTGTCTTTCCTTAAATCGCTCATGATCTGCCTGGCTCTGCCGGGTGGATAAAAGTCTCTGATGTTTTTGTCTTTTCGCGCCTCGCTCAATTTGTATCCGAAGAGCTCTTCCGCAGCCCGGTTCATGATGAGGATGTTTCCATACTTGTCTGCAGCCACGATGGCGCTTGCGGAGCTCTGTATCACCTTTTCGAAAAGCGCCTCGGTTTCCTTCAGCGCCCTTTCCAGGGTTTTAACCCTGGTCACGTCCCGGATGCTCTCCAGGATGTAGATGACACGGCCGTCTTCATCCAGTATCGGTGAGAAGACCCTGTCCTCCCATTGCTCCATGCCTTCGGCGTCGCTTACCCGTCTCAGGATGGAATGACCTTCCCCGTATGCCATCACCTTCGGAAGGGGGCATACGTCCACGGAACACGGTTTCTGCGATCGATAGAAGACTTCATGGCAGGTCTTCCCCACGATCTCATCCTGGCTGACCCCGAATTTGGCGAGAAACTTGCTGTTTGCCGTGACGATGACTTTGTCGGGCCGCAGGATCAGGGTAGGAAAAGAGAGCGAGTCAAAAACCCTTGGTCTCCAATCGGTCTTCTCGGAAGGTTTCATGGTTTTCATCCGGTATTCTGGTGCCGGGAGATTCTTCGTACAGGGATGTCAAAGGCATCGGTAAGCGCCAGCACCGCTTCCCCCGACTTGCCCTTTGGAAGAACGACATAGATGCAGGACCCGGAACATGTGAAGGCCAGCATCGTGAGCCCCCTGTCGGACAACGCCTTGGCAGCGGCATGGAAAATGCCGTATCTGTCGCCGAAGTGAGGCCCCTGAAAGAACACGAGCTCTGCGGGCGATACCCGACGCATCAACACCTCCACGGGAATCAGGGAATTCAGCCTGTCGGCGACGGCTTTCTCCGCCAGCCCAGAAACCAGGAGAGACAATTCGAATTCGGAGGTGGATGCCCAGGAGAAGGCCAGGTGAAAACCTATCCCTTCTTCACCCAATCGGAACAAGCAGAGCCCAAGATCGGACATGGCGGAGAGAGGTCCACTCACTTCAACAAGGCACAGGTCTGTGATCTTCTGGAAGCCGTATGTCTTGATTCGCGGTTCCCAGTATGCGGCCTTGGTCTCCAGGAGTCTGTCGGAATGCGAGAGCCCTTCACTCTTCAGATGCTGTACTGACGGCCTTTGGTAGATCAAAGCAAGCTCCGAGCGCTGAAAGGGCCATTTCAGTCTGATTGGGGTCGGTGATAAATGCGAGGGTGGACAGGGAAGAACAGAAGCCGAAAAGGGGAATCCCTTTCTGCGCAAATGCAAGGAGACCCAGTCCCACTGCCCTGAGGTCGGCTTTATGCGGGAAGATGCTCAGGACGTCTACAGCTTCGCGAAAAACGGCGTGCTTCCCCGGATCAGGATCGGATTGGATCAGACTCTTTGCACGCTCCGCGTCCCCGGATGACACCAGGCAGTTCACCATAAGCCGGTCGTCCGTCTGCCTCCCGGTCAGGAGATCCAGGTTGATCCGGTTTTCCGCAAACTGCCCGAGGATATCCGTGAGGACCCCCTTCGTCGGAGATGAGAAGAACTCCGCCTGAAAAAGCCCGCCGATCACCTTACAGCCTTCCATTGGGAATTTGTCCATCTCCGATCCGTCCGGCACGGTGCGCAAGCCGTCTTTCACGGCCTGTAATAATTGACGATCTCCATGAGGTTATCGAGATCGATCGGTTTCGGGATGAATTCGTCCGCAAGGGCGGTCTTGCCGTCCATATGGGTGAACTTGGTCGACGGAACCGCGTCGCCTACTGCAGTGAGCAGCACAACCGTGATATCCTTGTATGCCGGATCCTTCTTGACCTCGTTGCATACGGCGTACCCATCCTTGTTCGGCATCATGACATCCAGGATGATCAGATGAGGTCTTTCCTGCTTGATCTTGTCCAAGGCCTGAATACCGTCATATGCTTTGGAGACCCTGTAGTTGTCACTGGCGAGTTTCATGGAGACCGCCTCCACCAGATCCGGGTCATCGTCAACCACCAAAATCAGCTTTTTGTCAGTCATCGGTTTGCCTCCTTCTTATTCCGTTTTCAATGCCAACAATCATCTTTAATATCCTTGAAGGCGATGCCATCACAGGGGCCGAGGATACAGACCCGCTCTTTCCACTATCTCGGGAACCCTGTCTTCCCATTCAATCGCCATGATATGAAAACCCGCCACGCCCTTCATCTCTTTCAACTCCTGGATGGTCTCCACGCAGATCTTGATGCCTTCCTCTGCCTGCTTTTCCTTGGGAATCCCGCTCATACGCTTTATCAGGCCGTCGGGCACATCCATGCCGGGCACCTTGTTCTTCATATACTTCGCCATCCCAGCCGATTTCATGGGGGTGACGCCTGCGAGGATGTGGATCTTCTCGTGAAGCCCGCGCTCCCGAATCCCTTCCATCCACTTGCCGAATCTCTCAAGATTGTAAATGCACTGGGTCTGGACGAAATCCGCTCCTGCCCTGGCCTTCTTTGCAAGCCTCGCCACCCTGAGTTCAAAGGGATCTGCAAAGGGATTGGCTGCAGCGCCGATGTACATCCTGGGGGCATTCAGGATGTCATCCCCTCCCTGGAATTTCCCTTCATCCCTCATTTTTCTCACCATCTGAACGAACTGGATCGAATCAAGGTCGTAGACGTTTGCGGCCATGGGATGGTCCCCGAAAGAGGGGTGGTCTCCGGAAAGGCAAAGCATGGTGTCTATGCCGTGGGAATAGGCGCCGATGATGTCGCTTTGCATGGCCAGGCGGTTTCGGTCCCTCGTAACCATCTGAAGGATTGGATGGAGCCCCATCTGTTTGATTATGAGGCATGCGGCAAAGCTCGACATGCGAACCATGGCCGTTTGATTGTCGGTCACATTGATCGCATCCACATAGCCCCTCAGCTTCTCGGCTTTTTCTTTGACCTTTTCAGGGACGGCGCCTCGAGGGGGGCCGCATTCAGAGGTTACCGCCGGAAGTCCAGCTTCCAGGACTCGCTCCAGTGCGCTTTGCGTTTTCATATGGCCAGATCCTCTCTGATGATCCTCCTGGGACCGCCGTCACGGCTGGTCCGCCAATCTTTTGCAGGGGTGATTTCTTCATAAGCCCTCTCCATGCCGAGAGCCTTCAACCGGTCCCAGATCAACTGCCACGCGCAATCCACGTCCGGGTTGATCTCGCACTTTCCACGGCTCGATCCGCCGCAAGGCCCGTTCAGCAGCCTTTTGGAGCAACGCGCGATGGGGCAGATCCCTCCGGTCATCCCGAGCACGCAGTCCCCGCAGCCCTGGCATCGTTCAGCCCATACCCCCTGCCGCTCCGATGCGCCCATGAACTTGGTGTTTAGAGCGGGATACACGGGTTTTTCCTTGAACCGCTTTGCGATTTCCTGGACCCCGCACCCGCAGGCCATGGACAGTACGGCATCCGCCTGATCGATCGCGCCGGCCAGTTCCTCGATATATTCCGGATCGCACTGCCGTTCCAGGGTCATCTCCTTCACGTCCAGGACCTTCCCCTCCTTCATGAAAGCCGTCTGTATGGCCGAGGAGAGGAGTCCCACTTCCTTCCGGCCTCCTGCGGAACAGACCGTGACGCATTCGTTGCAGCCCACGAGAAGAATTCGGCCGTAGGGCCGGACATATTCCATCAGTTCAGCCATCGGTTTTCGTTCAGCGGTGATCATATATTCTCCTTTATTGCAGCGGAAAACCTGGTCTGTGAGCCAGGTCAAAAACAATGAGCTGGAATTTTGCAGCAAATTCGAAATCCGAATATCGAAATTCGAAACAAATTCAAAACCCAGATGTTCCAATGTTCAAAACGGGTAAGGATTCAGGGATCAAAAGGTTGACGTATTCCCTCATCCTCAATTCCCAGGTTCCGGTCATTTGAATTTTGGACATTTTGATATTGTTTCGGATTTCGGATTTCGTGCTTCGGATTTCAGAAGCCAGCCCTTCCAGGTTCATTCTAAAAAGGCGGCCCTTTGAAGCCGCACCCTCACTCAGCACTCCTCATTCGTTCATTGCTTTTTCGCGTGGCCTTTTCACAGGATTCGGCCCCAGCCGCCGTATATGCTCCGTAAACTCGGCTGCCGTGGAGGCAAAGCGCTCTCCCATGCCGGCAGACATGGTGAGCATTTCAAGCCGCTCTCCGCCCACGCCGATCTCATCCAGAAGCCGTTTGAAATAGGCCACCCGGCGGGACGCTTTGATGTTGCCGTCCTTGAAGTGGCAATCCCCTTCCAGACACCCTGCCACGTACACGCCGTCCGCCCCTTTCTGGAAGGCCTTCATAATGTGGAGTCCGTCCACCTTACCCGAGCAGGGGACCTTGATGATGTGGACATTGGGAGGGTAACTGATCCTCATGCTTCCGGCCACGTCCGCAGCCGTGTACGCGCAGTAATGGCAGCAGAAGGCCACGATAACCGGTTCGAACTGTTCCACTAGAGTATCCTTTCCAGAAGGCCGTCGAGTTTGGCCGAGATCTGGTCATCCTCGTACTGCATGAGTTGGATGGCCTTTGCAGGACATGCTGCGGCGCAGACTCCGCAGCCGTGACACTTGGCCGGGTCGATTTCGGAGTAGCCGTCCGCATTGATAAAGGGCACTCCAAAAGGGCATGCCCGGACACATATGAGACAGGCGGCGCATTTTTTGCCGTCCACCCTGGCAATGGAACCGCCCAGGTTGATGGTGTTCCTTGCGAGCATGGTCTGCGCCCGTCCGGCCGCGGCCTGGGCCTGGGCAATGGACTCCCGTATCGTCTTGGGCGCATGAGTCGTTCCGGCGGCAAAGAAACCCGGGACCGGCAAATCCACCGGGCGGAGCTTGATATGGTCTTCCAGGAAGAACCCCGCCGGATTGCGGGGAAGCCGGAAGATCATGGCCAGATCCTCCGCCCCTTCCTCATCGGGAACCATGCCGGTGCTCAAGGCAAGGCAATCTGCGGCCACAGCCACTTTCCTGCCCAGAACCGGATCCGTGAAAGTCACCCGGACCCCGGCACCGTCGGCTTTCACTTCGGGTTTTTCCTGCTCATCGTAGCGGAAGAAAAGAACCCCCTTCTCCCGGGCCTTCCGGTAGTAGTTTTCTTGAAAGCCGTATGTTCGCATGTCCCTGAAAAGAACGTTTATCTGCACGTCAGGGTTTGATTCCAATAATCGCAATGCGTTCTTGATGGCAGACTGGCAGCAGACACGCGAGCAGGTGGGATTTTCAGGGGATCGAGATCCCGCGCACTGAATCATCACGACGCTCTTCCATTCCTTCGCCTTCTCAGGAGAATCTTCGAGCAACCGGTCCAGATCGAACTGGGTCACTACAGCTTCATGCTTGTCCAGGAGGTACTCGGCAGGTCTGATTGGAGCGGCCCCGGTCGCCAGGATGGTGACCCCGTGCGTGATCTGCCGGTAAAACATCTGCGGGCCTGCCTGAAGGCCGGTCTTGAACAGCCCCGGCATTCCGCTGTGATCCACGATCATGGCACGTGTGAGGACCTGGATGTTCGCGTGATGCATGGTGCGCTCGATCAAATCGGCCATGTATTTCTTGACGTCTTCCCCCTCCAGGGTCCTTCGGATCTGACCTGCAATCCCGCCAAGCTTTGCGGACCTCTCCACGAGGTAGACGCGGAACCCCTGATCAGCCAGGCTCAAAGCCGAATTCATTCCCGCAACCCCGCCGCCCACAACCAGGATGTTTTTGTTCATCGGCAGGACATGCTCTTTCAGTGGATGGGCAAGGGCCACACTGAAGACGGCCATGCGGATCAGGTCCCTGGCCTTGTCCATTGCTTCGAGCGGAGTTCCCTGGTGCACCCATGTGTTCTGGTCGCGCACATTGGCCATCTCAACGAGATATTTGTTCAGACCGGCCTTTCGAATCGTGTCCTGGAAAAGGGTTTCATGGGTCCTGGGCGAGCACCCGCCGATCACCACTCGGTTGAGTTTCTTGTCAACGATCGTTTTTCGGATCAGCTCCAGGGATTCCATGGAGCAGCCGCGGCCTACTGTTCGGGACTCCTTCACCTGGGGGAGGCTCGATGCATACTGTACGAGTCCCGTGACGTCGATGACCCCCTCGATGTTGTTTCCGCACTCGCACACGAATACCCCGACCCTCGGCGGTTCCTGGGTCACATCCCGCTCAGGCGGAATTCCGTTTTCCTCTCCGGCCCGTTCTTCGTTCGTTTCCAGAAACGCGGAGGCCATGCAGGCTGCCGCGCTTGCCTGAACCATGGTCTCAGGGATATCCTTCGGGCTCTCCAGAAGACCGCACACGTAGATTCCGGGCCTGGAGCTTGCAACGGGATTGAAACTGCCGGTTTTTACAAACCGGTGTTCGTCGATTTCGATGCCAAGCTTCTCCGCCAGGTTGCTGAACTCGTCGGGAACGACAAAACCGGTGGAAAGGACGACCATATCGAAGAGTTCCTTCCTGATCATGGCGTCGCCCGCCGAGAGATAAGAAATGGACAGGTCATCGGATCCCGGCGCGGGCTCTACGGTGTGGGGCCTGGATCTGACCAGGCGGACCCCATACTCGTCGACCGCACGCTGGAGGTACTGCTCGTAATCCTTGCCCGAAGTCCTCATGTCCATGTAGAAGATGACCGTTTCGATATCGTTCTGGTATCTCTCCTTGGTCACCATGGCTTCCTTGAGCGCGAACATGCAGCAGGCACTCGAGCAATAGGGCAAACAGGGTTCCTTGACGCTTCTGGAGCCAACGCACTGAATCCATGCGATTCTTCTGGGTTGCTTCCCGTCAGAAGGCCTGGTCAGCCGCCCGGCGGTTGGTCCGGAGGCCGAGAGGATGGTTTCGTAATCCAGAGCCGTAACGACATTGCTGCAAACGGAGTATCCGTACCCTTCCAGAAGAGCGGGGTCGAAGGTGCGCGCTCCTGTTGCGAGTACAATGGAGCCTACATCGTATTCCGAGGTTTTTTCCGCTTCTCCAAGGACGATAGCCCCGGCCCGGCAGACCTTCACCAGTCCTTCCGGGTCCGTGCACTTTTCTATATCGATGGAATAGGCGTAAGGGGTTGCGCGCGGATATCGCATGCACGTTGGCGCCCGGTGATCCAGGCCCGGTGTGAATCGGACGCACTCCGGGAAAGCGTTCAGGCACTCCCCGCATGCCGTGCATTTCTCGAGATCGATGAAACGGGGGCTTGTCTTGAGAACCGCCTTGAATTTTCCCGCCTGACCCTCCAGGCTGGACAGCTGCGTCATGGGGAGGAGTTCCACATGAAGCTGCCTGCCGCTTTCTGCAAGATGGGGAGAAAGGGTGCACAGATCGCAGTTGTTGGTTGGAAAAGTGCGGTCCAGCCGGGTCATCAGTCCCCCGATGGCCGGTTCCTTGTCGATCAGAAGGACGTCCCTCCCGGATTCCGCCAGGTCGAGCGCCGCTTTGATCCCACCCAGCCCGGCGCCGATCACCAGCACTTTGCTCTTCTCTTGGTAAAGACCTGAATCATTCATGTTTCCAGAGTTTCCTTTTCCCTCATCCGACGAATCCGGAAAAAACAGCAGCCCGTGTTTCGGAAGGACTTGTTCGGTTCGTGGTCATTGATTTTTCAGATTTCAGCATAATCCAGGATGGTAGAGAGCCGATGCTCCCAGCCGAGCGTCACGATCTGCACGCCCCCGGCAAGGGATTTCAGGTGCTTTATCGTCTCCCCTGCAATCACGAAACCTTCCATTTCCCTGTTCTTCGCCTGCCGCATGCGTTTGATCAGGTGCTCCGGAATAAAAGCGCCGGGTTCGTAAGTGGCCATGTACCTGGCAATGCCCACGGTTTTGAGCAGAAACACGGTTGGAATCAGGACAGCCCCCAGTCCTTTTGCCTTTTCAGCAAAGGTTGAGAAGCGGTCCACATCGAAAACCGGCGGGCAGAGAATGAATCGAGCCCCGGCCTCCACCATTTTTCGTGCAGCCTCAATCTCAGAATCGAGGGACTTCTCGTCCACAGACGGTCTTATGGTGCATCCCACAGTGAAACTCGGGTTGCCATTCAGTTCTGAGCCCGCAATGTCTACACCGTTTTGGAGGCATCGGATTGCGCCGAAGAGGCTGATTTCATCCAGGTCGTCAACGCACTTGGCATTTACGTGGTCCCCCTGAGACATATCCTCCCCGCGGACCACCACGAGAGCCTGCACGCCGAGTACATGAGCGGCAAGAAGGTCTCCCTGGAGCGCCATCCTGTTTCGATCTCTGGCGTAGACATGGATGATTGGTTCCAGGCCCTGCTGGCGCATGATCGCACCGCCGGCAAGAGCGCTCATACGCATGACCCCGTTGTCCATGTCCGGGATTACTACCGCGTGAATGCGCCCCTTGATGCGGCGGGCATTGTTCACCATTTCGGAGACGTTGACGCCTTTGGGCGTATTCATCTGGGCCAGGATTACGAATTCACCCGTTGATAAACATTTCTGAAAGTCCATAGTGTCCCTTTCGTATTCCCGTGAGAACGAATGGATCAAAGCTTTCGGTTTCAGGCTTCTTGATCGAGGCAATGCCATCTGCATCGGCCATGCCATTTGCGGCGGAATGATCCTGGTAAGTAGAACTATCGAATTTTATGGAACTTAAGACGTGACGGCGCAAACTCGTTTGTTCCGGAAGGTTGCAGCAACATTGCAGATGAGCATCGGGTGCAGTGATAGTGAATTGCAGGAATGCAGCGAGCACCATTGACAATGCAGTTGAGCCGGACTAATTTAATTCCCATCCGGAAATGGGGTCCGGATTCGCGCAATCATCTGCCGGCCGTCAGCCGATATTGAGCAAGACACCTCCAGCGGATGTGTTACGGCCCCCCCGATTTTGCATCCATAAAAGACCTGCAAATGATGGGAAGCGCTCAGCTGTCTACTCTTCGCAGCCGGCTGCTGCGAATGGGGGGCCGCTTTTTAGCGCCTGTCTCAATTTGCCTAGGCGAATCCGAAAACCGTTTGCAGACAAGTACCAGCTTAGGAGCGAATAACTGAACATAATGGAGAACCAGACTAAAATTATCCTGGACAGCATTGCGGACGGCGTTTTCACGGTAGACTCCGAACTGAAGATAACTTCATTCAACCGCTCTGCGGAGAAGATAACGGGAATCATGAAAGAGGCGGCCGTCGGCCGCTACTGCTGGGAGGTGTTCAAGGCCAGCATCTGCGAGAAACGGTGTGCATTGAAACATACGATGGACACCGGCCGGTCTATGGTGAACCAGTCCGTGTACATCGTGAATCTCGAAGGCGAACAGGTGCCTATCAGCATCTCTACCGCTCTCTTGAAAGACGGACAGGGAAACGTGATCGGAGGCGTGGAAACCTTCCGGGACCTGAGTATGGTGGAAGAGCTCAGAAGACAGCTTTCCGGCAGACATTCCTTCCAGGACATCATCAGCAAGAACAAAGAAATGCAAAGACTCTTCGGAATGCTGGAGCAGGTATCCGAAAGCGATGCCACTGTCCTCATTCAGGGAGAGAGCGGCACAGGCAAGGAACTTTTTGCCAAGGCTATCCACTCCCTGGGCCCGCGGAAAAATGGACCCATGATTACCATCAATTGCGGCTCCCTGCCTGACACGCTCCTGGAATCCGAGCTCTTCGGCTACGAAAAGGGCGCTCATAGCACCGCTTTCAAGGACAAACCCGGTCGCTTGACCCTTGCAAATGGAGGGACCCTTTTCCTGGACGAAATAGGGGATATCTCTCCAGCCCTGCAGGTTCGTCTGTTGCGGGTTCTTCAGGACAAGACCTACGAACCCCTTGGGAGCACCAAGGCCCAAAAAACGGATGTACGGATCGTTGCAGCCACCAACAAGAACCTGGAAGAACTGGTCCGTGAGGGTAAGTTCAGGCAGGACCTGTACTACCGGATCAACGTTGTCAAGATGGTCCTGCCCCCGCTCAGGGAGAGAAGGGAGGATATCCCCCTTCTCGTGGACCACTTCATCCGCAAGTTCAATCGCTTGAGCGGCAGGGAAATACAGGGCATGTCTTTGGAAGTGATGCCTCTTCTCATGTCCCATGATTTTCCGGGCAACATCAGGGAGCTTGAGAACATCATCGAGTACGCTACGGTCGTCAGCAAGAACGGCCACATCGGAATCGAGCACCTCCCCGATGCCTTAAGGAAGGGCCAGAACATCAGTATGGACGAAGCATCCAGCAGGAGTGAAACCAAAGAGATGTCCTTTGATGAGATAGAAAGAAATTTTTACAGTGAAGCCTTGAGGCAGAACAACTGGAAGAGGGCCGCAACCGCAGCGCAATTAGGCATCCATCCGACTACCCTCTGGCGAAAGATGAAGAAACTCAACATCGAGACGCCTGAGAAGGCCGGAAGAAAGATGCTGGATGATTACATCCAGCGAAACTCCGAATAAGAGACTTAATATTTGCAATACTGCATTATGTTTGAACTCTGGGATTGCAATAATGAAAACCCGGCGGAGTGAAATCTCCTCCCCTTTGAATCCTCTCTCCTATGACTTTTGTATAAATCTAATTATCACGGAAACTTGTAAGAATCCAGCTTCTGTGGCATGAATAATGCTGAATCGCGAGGCAGTTGTCCATTTCTTGCGCTTTCTTTCGAAAACGTGAAGAAAGGACGTCAGGAGGTCAGAGATGCGAATCGCGATCACTTCCCAGGGCGCGACTCTGGATTCTGAAGTAGACTCCAGATTCGGAAGGGCGGCAAATTTTCTGGTGGTGGATACGGATACCATGAACCTGCTGGTGGTAGAGAACACGCAAAGCTTGAACCTGCCGCAGGGCGCAGGGATTCAAGCCGCGCAGAACATTCTTCCACACAAGCCGGAAGCAGTTCTTACCGGAAATTGCGGGCCTAAAGCCTTTCGGATCCTGCAGGCATCGGGCATCAAGGTGGTCACCGGCGTGAATGGCAAGGTTTCCGATGCCGTTAAAGGCTTCCTTGAAGGCAAGTATATGCCGGCTGATAGTGCCAATGTCGAAGGGCATTGGGGATAATCTCTAAACAGCGGTGGTCTGAACAAGTATTCCATCTCTGATGGACTCCTGGGGCAACAGGCAGGAGTCCTCTTGATTCGAATTGAGGGTGATTGTCCATGAGATTAGCGTTTCCCGTATGGGAGAACAGGATATCCCCTGTGCTCGACACGGCCACCCGGCTCCTGATTGTGGATGTCGAAGATCATGGCGAGCTGTCCCGCTCGGAAATTTTGCTGGATGAGAGGGATGTCTCGCGAAAATGCCGAAAAATCCGGAGTCTCGGTGTGAATGGACTTATCTGCGGGGCGGTAACGCGGCGACTGTCCGATATGCTCCAGGATTCCGGCATTCACATAATCCCTGGTGTTTCCGGCCACCCGGATGAGGTTATCGACGCATGCCTGGAAGGAAGATTGGCCGACTCCAAATTCCTGATGCCGGGCTGGAATGTGAACGGCCTGGAGGAGGGGATCAAAGGACTCAATCTGAAAGCCCGGGAAAAGAGAAAGCCGGAAAGCCCGGGTTCAAATCGAAAGGCGTGACGCGTGGTGACGAAATTCCAATAACTTTACTTGTTACCCAATACCGTGCGTAACGCATAACACATTATGTTTTTCACCCAGAGGAGGATTTTTGGAAATGTCGGGAAAAGATCAGTTTACAATGCATAACCGCGAGGATAAGCACGCGCTGCAGGATGCGGAGATCAAATCCAGTCTGAAACATATCAGGAACAAGCTTCTGGTCATGAGCGGAAAGGGCGGGGTGGGCAAGAGCAGCGTGGCCGCCTACCTTGCGGTCTCCCTTGCAAGGAAGGGATACAAAGTCGGGCTTATGGATGTGGACCTTCATGGACCGAGCATACCGAGACTGCTCGGACTGAAAGGCGCCCTTCAGCCGTCATCGAGGCCGGGAAAAGCGATTCCGGTTCGCTCTATGCCCAATCTCGAGGTCATGTCCATAGAATCCATGCTTGGAGAGAACAAGGATGTGGCGACCATCTGGAGAGGGCCGATCAAGATAGGCGTGATCCGCCAGTTCATCTCGGATATCGACTGGTCGGATCTCGACTACCTGATCATCGATTCTCCCCCGGGAACCGGGGACGAGCCTCTTACCGTCGCTCAAACCATCCCCGACGCGCTGGCCGTGGTTGTAACCACTCCACAGGAGGTTTCTCTGGCGGATGTTCGGAAATCCATCAGCTTCTGCCGCCAGGTAAAAATGGAAATACTGGGAATCGTGGAGAACATGAGCGGCCTTCAATGCCCTCACTGTGGAAAGGAAATCGAGCTTTTCGGCGCCCGTGGCGGTGAGCTTCTTGCAGAGAAGGAGGGGATTCCTTTGCTCGGTAAACTGCCCCTGGACCCGGAGGTGGTCAGTTACGGCGACTCGGGAAGGGCCATGGGGCTCGTGGAGAACGAGCTTCCTTTTGCAAAAGCGTTTGAGAAGATTGTGGAGGCAGTCATAGCGAGAACGAACCGGACCGGAGAGAAGACGTTGGAGGCAGCACCGAGATGAGCCTTGGTTGGTAACCTTGCGCCGGATTTATGAGACCAGCTCAGTTGATCCAAAGAAAAAAAGGAGATTGAAATGAACAAGACCATATTTGCCATCCCTGTAGTCGAAGGGAGGCTGTGTGCGCATTTCGGCCATTGCGAGCAGTTCGTGCTCATTGAGACGGAAAACGGCAAAATCCTGGGCAAGACCGCGCATACTCCCCCCCCTCATGAACCCGGAGTCCTGCCGAAATGGCTCCATGAACAGGGTGCGCACATCATCATTGCAGGAGGAATGGGTTCGAGAGCCCAGGGGCTGTTCCATGAGAATGGGGTCAAGGTGGTCACCGGCGCCCCTGTGGATTCTCCCGAGTCTCTGGTGAATCAATATCTTTCCGGCAGCCTGATAACGGGTCAGAACGTCTGCGATCACTGAGTAAGAAAGCGATCGACTGCCGGCGGCCGGCTGTCAATCCGTTCGCCGGCCGCCGGGCAGACCGGTTTACAGGTCGGAATTCTTCGTGCTCTTCGCCTGCTCCGTGGTGAAATTTCCCTCCCCGAGAACGGTTGTTTTTGCCACGGACACGAAGAGCACGAAGTACAACACAAGCGGAGGCAGGTGTAGAAGAGGTGAAGAGGGGCAACCGTGTGGAACAGGAACCCATTCCTGTTAAAATAATGGATTGTCTTCCTGAGGAAGAACAGCAAAGGGGGCATGCTTCCCCCTACAAGGGGAAATTGACGGATTTTGACGGCCACGCCTGTCTCACCGGCAAGTGCGGCGAGACCATAGAAATCTTTCTGAAATTCAAAGGCGAACGCGTTTCAGCCGCCTCATTCCTTACGGACGGATGCGGATCCATCACGGCATGCGGGTCCCGTGCAGCGGAAATGGCAATCGGAAAGGCCCCCGATGAAATCCTGGAGATCAGCGGCGAGACCATCCTGAGAAAGCTTGGGGGTTTTCCCAAGGAGGAGGCTCATTGTGCGCTTCTTGCCGCGGAAACCCTCCAGGAGGCCCTGCATAACTTCATGGTCAGGAGCGGAAGGAAGAGATGATCGCCGGCACGAAAGCGGCACGGGCGGGTACCTGGGAAAAAGTGGCTGGTATTCGGATCTCACTACCTAACCTTTCACGAGGAGACTGCCATGAAAGAGATGACCAGGCGTGAGTTCGTGAGGACCGTGGCGGTGGGCGGGGCTGTTCTAACCTTGGGGGATGCGGTTCTGCACAAACCGCTCGAGGCTTTTGCGAGCGGGAAGGTCGATATAGGCCAGTGCAAGAGCGTCCGGATCCGTTGCATCTCGGAACTGGGCTGGTTCGACAACAAGAATCTGGTCACTACATTGACGGGAGGGAAGGGGCCGGAAGAGAGCCAGTGGGAAAAACCGTGGGACTACAAGAACGGTGCAGGAAGCTCGACTCTTATCGACATGGAGACCCTGAACGGCCGCCATCACAGGTTCTTGCTGGACACGGGATGGAACCGGGAATACATGGACGAATGCTTCAAGCGGGAAAAGATCGACAGGATGCTCGAGCATGGGGAGATCGAGTTTCTCGTGATATCCCATGAACACCTCGATCATTACTGGGGCCTGGAAACCACACTTCGATACAACCCCGAGATCAGGATCTATATCCCCTCCACCTTCTATCCGGAAGGGATGAAACTCCTCGCAGGAGCCGATTACAAGACTGCAGGCGTGAAGAACAGCATCGTACACGGCGGCAAGCTGATAAAGTGCCAGCCCGGCCATATCAACAAGCTCTATGACGGCTGCGCGCTTGTGGCCTTTGACCTGCCCATTGTGATCCGGGTGCGTGGAGAGCAGTCACTGTACTTCAATGTGAAAGACAAGGGCATCGTTTGCGTAACCGGCTGCTGCCACCAGACCATTTTGACCTTTGCCGATTTCGCCCGGAAAAGGCTGCAGGGAGGGGAGAACCTTTACGGCCTCTACGGGGGGTTGCATATCGTGCCGTTCGGGCCTATGACTCCTGAAGCGGAAAAGATGGTTGCGGGGATGGGCAAATACGGTTTCAAGAAGGTTGCATGCAATCATTGCACCGGCTTGCCCGCGGTGAAGAGGATGGTCGAATTGGGCTATCCGGTAGTCAAGGGATCGGGTAAGTTCGGATCACAGAGCGATTTTTATGTAGGCAACGGCGACGAGATTGTCTTCGGCTGATCCCCCCTCCAGAGGAAAAGCTCTAAACCGCCAAGACGCTAAGTGCGCCAAGAAATCATTGTCTTTTCAACCTGCCGGAAACGCCGGCAGGTGAAAAGACAAATCTTGCGTCTTCTTTGCGTCCTTCGCGCCTTGGCGGTTCATTCCTATCATTCTTCCATCCTGGATCTTGCAATCCACAAAGGCGCGAATACAATGAACAAGAGGAATAGGAATGAACGGGTGCATTTTGATCACGAAAGAGGTGTTGACCGATCCGGTGATGCTCCGGACGGAAGGGGAGCCCCTGTCCTTTGAAAAGGCCAGATCCATGGCCGACCGAAAGGCACGGGAGCTCTGCCCCGAGCCCATGCTGCTCGCATGGTACGACGGAATCAGCGCGAGATTCTCGCCGCCCGTCGAGTGCTGCAGCGAAAAGAAGCCGGGCTGGATCGTGTACGCAGAGTCCCGGGGGGGCGATATCACCATAGATATCAATGATGAAACCTTTGTCTTCATTTACCGCTGCTTTTCTCAGACCGGGGACTGAGACCCCCCATCGGTTTCTCTTGCATGCAGACCGCGGCTTATGGTAAAAGAACAAAATATTCGTATTTCCAAACCCTTGCAAAATAGAAGCTCTCGCAGAGCCGCTTTTCCCCCTGCTTTCAGGGGGGCTCCGTGCGGGGACCGGCGATTCGGAAGCAGGATCGCCACGGGGGAATAGCCATTGGGCAGTGACGCCGATTCACAAACCACTCAGACCAGGAAACTGACCTTTCCGAGTCATGAATTGCTCGGCATGCTTTGCGGCGAGCAGAACGGTAATCTTCAGATCCTGAAGAAAAGGATCGGCCTTTCCGTAAACGTGAGAGGCAACGCAATCACCTTGCAGGGCGGGGATTGGGAGACGGAGCTGGCGGAAAAGGTTCTGAAACAACTCTATGAGCTCCTGGAAAACGATTACCCTCTTTATGCCAACGACGTGGAGTTTGCAGTCCGGATTCTCAGCGGCAATCTCTCGGCAGACCTGAAAAAAATCTTCCTTGACAAGGTATTCATCGCCTCCAACAAGAGTGTCATCACCCCGAAGAGCGTCAACCAGAAGGCGTATATCGACAGCATCAGGAGGCACGACATCGTGTTCGGCATCGGGCCGGCCGGAACAGGGAAGACCTATCTGGCCATGGCCATGGCCGTAGCCTCTCTGATCAAGAAGGAGGTCCACCGGGTCGTGCTGGCCCGCCCGGCCGTCGAGGCGGGCGAGCACCTGGGTTTTCTGCCGGGCGACCTCCAGGAAAAGGTCAATCCTTACCTTAGACCTTTGTATGATGCCCTCCACGACATGATGGATTTTGAGGACGCGCTGCGGCTCATCCAGAAGGGCGTCATCGAGGTCGCGCCACTGGCATACATGAGGGGGAGAACGCTGAACGACTCCTTCGTCATCCTGGACGAAGCCCAGAATGCCACCAGTGAGCAGATGAAGATGTTCCTGACAAGGCTTGGGTTCAGCTCGAAATCCGTAATCACCGGAGACGTGACGCAGATCGACCTCCCCCAGGGGAGAGTCTCGGGTCTGATCGAGGCGAGCGAGATCCTCGAGGGCGTGAAGGGAATCCGATTCATCTATTTTACACGGGACGACGTGGTCAGGCATCCGCTGGTGCAGGAGATCATCGACGCCTATGACAAAATGGAGCGTCTCAAAAAGGCGAGCGGGAAGCGTTGATTTTTGCGGAACCGGGGATCGATCGCAAAACGGCGAACTTGATCCCGGACGGGAAGGACACGATCTGTGGCAACGGCTTCAGATAAATCCAAAGTGACATTCCTCGGAAGAAAGAAAAGCCAGGGAAGGGCCGCAGGGAAGAGGACATTTCTCGAAATTTGCAGGGAGACTTTCCTCAACTCGTTCAGGTCGGACCGCCCAAAATGGATTATCCTCTTTCTTCTGAGCCTGGTTACCTCATTCTTTCTGTTTCCCGGCATTCTCCTGAAACCGGTCGACTACACGATCGGCGATGTGGCTGTAAGAGACATCAAGGCATCCCGTGACTTTCTTGTCGAGAACAAGGATCTCACGGAGAAGGATATGGAGAAGGCGGCCAGGGAGGTCCTTTCGGTATACGATTTCGATCCTTCCGCAGCGTCCGTCAACAAAGTGCTGAATGAAGCCTTTGTCCTCGGCAGGGAGTACGTCGCAAAAACCCTTGAGAAGGAGCAGAGCCCGGTCGCGGTTCCCGGAGATTCCCCCGCTCCGCTCTTGAACCCCGAGGCATTCAAAGAGCAGTTCTTCCAGACGCTGAAGGTTCCCAGGGATGACAAGTTGTTCAAGGTACTCCTGAAGCAGGGATTCCCTTCCGGAATTGAGGAAGCCGTCCGCAAGCTCCTCTCCTCGGCCTATGAAAAAGGCGTGGTATCGAACGGCGCGCTTTTGAAAAGCCAGGTGGAGAGGGGGGGGATTATCCTCCACGAGTTGTCGGCCAAGAAAGAGACCACGGTCAACGAGTATCAGCGCTTCCTCGACCTGGACCGGGCAAAGACCTTTATCAGGAGTCAGGCGGCCTCTCTCAAGGAGTTCACGGGTTCCTCCGAGTCGGCGGAAGCCGCAGCCAAGTTGGCCGTTTCTCACCTTCAGCCGAACCTCACGTTCAATCAGAGGGAGACGGAACGACGGAAGGATCTTGCCCGCACATCGGTAAAACCGATTTACTACAAGATCAAGAAGGGCGAGATGCTCGTCAGGGAAGGGGAAAGGATCGGGCCGGAACACCTCGTCAAGCTTTCCGAGGAGATGAAATCCCACAACCGGATCGATCTGCTCGGTCGCGTGCCGGCCATGGCCATCCTCATTGCGGCCCTGCTCTCGGTCATTTACCTTGTGGGCCCGAGTACCGTAAAGACCTTCAGTAAGAGCAGCAGGGATCTCCTCTTCAGCGCCGTTTGCCTCTTCGGATTTTTCCTGATGTTCTGGGGGTACAGCTTTGTGGCTGAAGAGATGTCCAGGCCCACGCCATGGGTGACCTCCAGGGCTCTTCTATTCGCCTTCCCTTTACCCTGTGCGGCAATGCTCGTATGCATTTTCCAGGGAACTCAGATAGCCGTAGCCTTCTCCCTGGTGATCTCGGTGCTTGTCTCCCTGGTTGCCGGAGGGAAGGTGGAGTTCTTTGTGTACTTCTTCACCAGCAGCCTTTTGGCCGCCTATGGGGTGAGGCATTGCACCGAGCGGGGAATTCTCATCAAAACGGGTGCGATCGTTGCGCTGTTCAATGTCGTTCTCGGCCTTTGTCTGGTGATGATCTTCGGATCACTCTATACCTGGGAATCCATTGTAGCCAGCGTGTCCGGATTCACCGGTGGAATTCTTGCAGGCGTGATTGCCACGGGAATCATTCCGCTCATCGAAATGTCCTTCGGTTTTACTACGGACATCAAGCTGCTCGAACTCTCCAGCCTGGATCAGCCGCTGCTCAGGCAGTTGATGGTTCAGGCCCCGGGAACGTATCACCATAGCGTGATAACAAGCAACATGGTGGAGGCCACTGCAAAGGCGATCCAGGCCAATCCTCTCCTCGCCAAGGTGAGCGCCTATTATCACGATATCGGGAAGATGAAGAAACCCCTCTACTTCATCGAAAACCAGCTGGGGATCGAAAACAGGCACGAAAAGCTCGCCCCCTCCATGAGCAGTCTGATCCTCATCTCCCATGTAAAGGATGGAGTCGAACTTGCCAGGGAACACAGACTTGGCAAAGAGATCATTGATATCATTCAGCAGCACCACGGCAGTAATCTCATCTCCTATTTCTATCAGAAGGCGAAGGACCGCATGGCTCTCAAGGGGGGCAAGGCGTCCGACGTTAAAGAGCAGGATTTCAGATATCCCGGCCCCAAGCCCCAGACCAAAGAGGCCGGGCTGGTCATGCTCGCCGACATGGTTGAAGCTGCCTCCCGCTCTCTTGTCGAGCCCACTCCCGCCCGCATCCAGGGAACGGTTCAAAAGGTCATCAACAACGTTTTTTCCGATGGTCAGCTCGATGAATGCGAGTTGACCCTGAAGGATCTCCATGAGATAGCCAAGAGCTTCAACAAGACCTTAAGCGGCATATTTCATCAGAGAATCGAGTATCCCGATGTTGCCGCCAGACCCGCGAAGAAGGCCAGGAATGGAAATACAGATCAGGGTGGATCGGAGGATGCGGGGACTAAGAAGCAGGACGATAAAGGCGAAGCTGAGGAAGGTCTTAGAAGACTTGGGCTTTCTTGACAGAGAACTGAGCGTCCTGCTGACCGATGACAGACGCATCTCCGAACTGAACAAACGCTATCTCGGGAGGGAAGGTCCTACCAACGTCATCGCCTTTCCCATGGAGGAAGGTGAGCCCGCCGGATTGAAGTCCATGATCATGGGGGATATTGTAATTTCGGTGGAGACCGCCCTGGAAGAATCCAAAATGGTGAATGAACCGCTCGAGCGGACCGTGTCGCGGTTGCTCGCGCACGGCATTCTCCACTTGCTCCATTATGATCACGAGACCTCGGCACGGGATGCAGCCCGCATGCGCAGGGAAGAGAGAAGACTTGTCGAACTGATGGAGGGAAGCGCTTCTCGTTTTTGAAAAAGAGTCCCATGGCCAGGCTCTTAAAGATACGCTGTAACTGATGGAGGAGGAGTGAAATGGCACGTCTGGCGGTAAATGTCGACCATGTCGCTACCGTGCGGCAGGCGAGGGGTACGAATGAACCTGATCCGGTCGTTGCGGCGGCAATTGCCGAGCTTGCAGGGGCCGAGGGCATCATCTGTCATCTCAGGGAAGATCGGCGCCACATTCAGGACAGGGACGTGAGGATTCTTCGGGAGACCGTCAAGACGAGGTTGAATCTTGAGATGGCCGCAGTTCCTGAAATGGTTCGGATTGCAAGGGAGATTCTGCCCGACTTGGTCACCCTGGTGCCTGAGAAGAGGCAGGAGGTCACCACGGAAGGGGGACTTGATGTTCTGGGCAACCCCGATCTCTATAGAAAAGTGGTTGAGGAGTTGAAGGAGAAATCAATCGAAGTGAGCCTGTTCGTTGATCCCGATCCAAGGCAGATCGAGATCGCCCACACCATCGGAGGGGATGTGGTGGAGATCCATACGGGCCACTATGCAGATGCGCGCACCCGAGCCGAGGCGATGGAAAGGTTCGAAAAAATAGCGCAGTCGGCAATTCTCGCAGATTCCATGAAACTCGGAGTCAGCGCGGGGCACGGACTGAACTATGTGAACGTGAAGAGGTTTGGAACCATTCCGCAGATTACAGAGTACAGCATCGGGCACAGCATCGTGGCAAGGGCCGTGACCGCAGGGTTTGAAAAGGCGGTGCGGGAGATGATTGAGCTGGTTGGAGGATTTTGAAGAAGGGAAGAAGGAATGAAAGGGAATGGAACCGCGAAGGCGCGAAGGACGCGAAGAATGCGCAAATGTTTTTCCTGGCGCACTTGGCGTCTTGGCGGTTCAGATTCTTTGAAGTCGAACATCCAACCTTGAACATCGAACGTCGAATACTGCTATGATCTACGGCATTGGTATCGACCTGGTCCAGGTGGCTCGTATAGAGGACGCCCTGAGTCGCTGGGGGCAGCGGTTTATTGGACGCGTTTTTACCGCGGACGAAGCGGAATTATGCCTCAGAAGGGCTGTTCCCTCATCGTGTTTCGCGCTTCGATTTGCAGCAAAGGAGGCCTTTTCCAAAGCGCTTGGCCTGGGAATGAGGAAAGGGCTGAGATGGAGGGACATCGAGGTCTTTCATCACCAGGGCGGAAAGCCCGGCCTGAAGGTCCACGGGAGATCATCCGAGATCTGCAGGCAGGAGAGGATCACCCGTATGCATCTGAGCCTTTCTGACGAAAGAGGGTATGGCGTGGCCACCGTGGTTCTGGAGCAGGATCATGCGGCTGGTTAGCTCCCAGGAAATGCAGGAGATGGACCGGCTTGCCATTGAAGAGGTGGGGATCCCCGGTGCGGTTCTCATGGAAAATGCCGCCCGAGGAGCCGCCCGGGTATTCATGGAACACTTCGATCCGGATGAAGGCAGTTCGGTCGGCATCATTTGCGGCAGGGGGAACAACGGCGGGGACGGCTATGTCATGGCGAGGTATTTCCACGGTTTGGGAATGCGAATCGTCGTCGTCGTCCTTTCCTCACTGGATCGGATCTCCGGGGACGCCCTGCTCAACCTGAACGTCATCAGGAGGATGGGGCTTGAAGTCCTTGAGGCGGCCGGACCCGAGGAGTGGGCAACGTGCAGGGATCGAATCGGAAACTGCGATCACCTGGTCGACGCCATTCTCGGCACCGGGCTCAAATCGTCGGTCAGCGGTTATTACCGCCAGGTGATCGAAGAGATCAACCGTCTCGGCAAACCCGTGACTGCAGTCGACATCCCCTCAGGTTTGAACGCGGACACAGGACAGGTGATGGGGGTTTCCATAAAGGCGGACCTTACCGTCACCTTTGGTTTCCCTAAGCCGGGGCAGATTGTTTTTCCGGGCCCTGAATACGTGGGAAGGCTTGCGCGGATCGACATCGGCATACCCCGGATGGTTTCCGATCGCGTACCCTGCAGATATCGCTTGACCGAACCAGACGATTTCAAACATCTCCTCGGACCGGAAAGAAGAGACATCCATAAAGGGACAAGAGGGCATCTCCTGGTCCTCGCCGGGTCCCCCGGGAAGACCGGCGCTGCAACCCTTACGGCCCTTGGTGCGCTCAGGGCGGGGGCAGGGCTGGTGACAGTGGGGGTGCCTGCGAGTCTCAATCCTATTCTGGAGAGCAAACTCACAGAGGCGATGACCCTTCCGCTCCCGGAGACAGCCGATGGTACACTCTCCCTGGAATCCGAAGAGAAAATCAGGCAGTCTCTTGACGCGAAGACCGCTCTGGCAATAGGTCCCGGGCTGTCGACCCATCCTGAGACCGTGGAACTGGTCAGGCGGATAATCGAAGCGACCACCATCCCTGTGGTCGTGGATGCGGACGGAGTCAATGCGCTTGCCGGGAACCCGGAACTCCTTTCTCATGCCAAAGGCAGGATCATCCTGACCCCCCACCCGGGTGAAATGGCCCGGTTGGCCGGGATTCGGAACAGTGAGGTGCAATCGGATCGGATCGGCATAGCCGGCGCTTTTGCACGGAAATATGGATGCTGCCTTGTTCTGAAAGGGGCAAGGACATTGATAGCAGAGCCCGGAGGCGAGATCTGGTTCAACCCCACGGGGAATCCCGCCCTTGCGAGCGGGGGGACAGGAGATGTGCTGACGGGCATCCTCGCGGGATTCCTTGCAAGGGGATGGCCGGTGAACCTGTCAGGTGTGGCGGCAGTGTACCTGCACGGGCTTGCAGCAGATCTTCTGTCTGAGGAGATAGGCCAGGTCGGAATTCTGGCCGGCGAACTGCCGGAAGCGGTCCCAGGACTGATGTCGGCCATCGGAGCAGGGGAGTGGCCTTTGACAAACCTTGCGCCGCATGTCGATCTCTATCAACCCCTTTGATGTGATGAGGAAATCCTGGCCCTCTGGACCAGGTCAGAGACAATTGGCTCAGCCGGAAAACATCTCCTTGGAATATTGGAAAAATGGAATTGTGGAATGATGGGTCTCAAGGCGCATAAGGCCATTTTGCAGAACATTCATCCCTCGGTTTGGGGTGGTTGCTTCCCAATATTCCACTATTCCAACATTCCAATATGCCGGTGAGTCAGCGCCATGAACTTCACTCCTCCGGGTCAATTAAAGCTGGCCCCTCCGGGATCGGATTTTTACCTTTTTTTATGGTCACGCCTTACGGCTCCTTAAAATCCTCATTTGACAAATTCCACGGACATGGCTAATTTCTCCATCCAGTCGGGATCGGACGAGCAAACCTTAAAACTGGGCAGGATCATCGGCAGTCTCCTCAAGGAAGGCGACGTAGTTGGCCTCACGGGAGAGCTGGGGAGCGGGAAGACCCGGTTTACCAAAGGCATTGCAGAGGGCCTCGGCATTCCTCCGACCGTCGTCGTTACAAGCCCGTCCTTCGCTCTTGTCAACGAGTATCAAGGAGAAGTGACACTCTATCACATGGACATTTACAGGCTGGAAAGCCAAAGTGAGTTTTACTCGGCCGGCCTCGAGGAATACCTCTACGGCAATGGGGTTGCAGTAATGGAATGGGCTGATCGGTGGCCGGAAGTCCTGCCCGATTACAGCATCCGGATCCAATTGGAGATCGTGGATGATCATCGTCGGAATATCACCTTTTCGGGGAATCATCCAAGGGCTGAGGAGATCATAGCATCATTCATGAAAGGGGTTGAAAAAGCATAAACATGGCTCTCATTGTACAAAAGTATGGTGGCACTTCGGTCGGTTCAATCGAGAAAATCAGGGACGTGGCCCAAAGGGTCCTCGAATACTACAAGGAAGGGAATCAAATGATCGTTGTCCTTTCCGCCATGGCAGGCCAGACCGACGGTCTCATCCAATTGGCCAGGAAGATGTCAGACGATCCGCCGTCCAGGGAACTGGATGTGCTGATGGCCACGGGGGAACAGGTCAGCGTCGCCCTTTTTTCGATGGCGGTCAGATCCATGGGGTACAATGCCTGTTCCCTCCTCGGTTTTCAGGTTCCAATCCACACGGATGATCTTTACGGCAAGGCCCGTATTCACGACATCGACACCGACAGAATCCGGAAAGAACTCGAAAAGGGGTGTGTTGTGGCTGTCGCAGGATTCCAGGGCCTGGACCGGGAAGGAAACATCACGACCCTCGGCAGAGGCGGTTCGGATACCACTGCAGTGGCGCTTGCCGCCGCTATCAAGGCTGATGTCTGCGAGATCTTTACGGATGTGAAGGGCGTGTATACGACCGATCCCAATATCTGCCCCAAAGCCAGAAAACTGGAGACGATCTCCTATGATGAGATGCTGGAGATGGCCAGCCTCGGCGCAAAGGTGCTGGAGATCAGATCCGTAGAGTTTGCGAAAAAATTTGATGTGCCAATACATGTGAGATCCACATTTTCAAGGGAAAGGGGTACGATGGTGATTGCGGAAACAAGGGATATGGAGAAGGTCCTGGTCTCGGGTGTCACATACAACAAGAACGAGGCGCGGGTGACCATCAAGAAGGTTCCGGATCAGCCTGGAACCGCGGCCCAGATCTTTGAGCCGATATTTCAAGCCGGTGTCGTGGTGGACATGATTGTACAGAACACGAGTGAAGAGGGGCTTACGGATCTGACCTTCACCGTGCCCAAGGCGGATTTTCACAAGACGATGAAGTCTGTCAGCGAGGTGGCCGGAAGAATAGGGGCGGAAAAGGTCCTCGGCGATGAGGATATCGCCAAGGTCTCGATCATTGGCGTGGGGATGAGAAACCACGCCGGGGTCGCCCAGAAGATGTTTCATGTCCTCGCAAGCGAAAATATCAACATCATGATGATCAGCACCTCGGAGATCAAGATTTCCTGCGTCATCGAGGAGAAATACACTGAACTGGCGGTGCGGGTCCTTCACAAGGCGTTTGGATTGGAAGATGAGGCTTACCCGGAGAAGTGACAGGGCGACGGCTCTGCTTCTACTGCTTCTGCTCATTCTTTCCATGTACTGCCTCAGGCAGTTGCTCCGTCTTCATGGATCCGGGACTGTTCCGCCGGGAGAAAAACACTACGTTCAAATCGGCGAACAGGACGGTCCAGGGGGCGTCTTCGCCTTTCCAAATGAACCTTCCCTTCAGCAAGCGCTCGCTGCGGCAGGTATTCCATACCGGGACTCAGAGGAAGTCAGAGAGCATCCGCCCTTCGTCAGCGGCGAACGGCTGGCAGTGACCAGAGAGGAAGGAAAGACCCGCCTCAGCCGGGGAGAAATGAACGGGTTTTTCAAAAGGAGTCTGGGAATTCCCCTCTCGATCAACACAGAGTCCGAAGCAGGTCTTACGGCTGTTCCAAACATAGGGCCGGACCTTGCAAGGTGCATTGTCGAAGAAAGATCAAGAAGGGGCGGATACAAGAAAGTGGAGGATCTGATGACCGTGCCAGGAATTGGACCCCAGCGGTTTCTCAAGATCAGACCCTTTGTGAAGCTATAGTTTGTCCATGAAGGGCTCTTCACATGAATCTGGTTCTCGAATAATGCTTCTCTTCGTCCCTGCGACCCCCGCGAAACATCACGCGGGATCTAAGGACCTGCGGGAGAACGGCTTCGCGAGGAAACTCCATGCGGAAAAGAAATCTGCCGGATTGGTTGACGGGCGTCCTTCTCACTCTCTATTTTCTCTTCTCGACCGCTACTGGCGTTCTGGATTTCACCGAAACTCTGGAGATGAAGAGTTTTGATTTCAGGGCAAGGCTCGCCGCCCCCAGGGATTTGAACCCGGACATTGAACTCGTCGCGATCACGGACGAAGACCTGTCCGAAATCGGCCGCTTCCCCTGGCCCAGAAATGTTATGGCCACTGCCATTCGGAACCTTCACGCAGCCGGCGCGAAAGTCGTAGCGTTGAACATCCTTTTTCCGGAGGCTGAAGAAAGCGCCGGGCTCAAGACGGTGAAGGGACTCAAAGAGGAGTTTGAAATATCGCCGCTCGTCCGATTGGCTCCGGGTGTTACTTTTGCCGAGAAACTGACGCAGGCGGTGACCGAGCTGGACAATGATGCAAAGCTCGCCAGGGCGATCAAGGATTCCGGAAACGTGATACTGCCGGTTTACTTCGATACCGTGGGCGCAGGGAAAGACAGCAAGCCTCCTGAGTTCATGGGGCCTCACTATTACGGTAAAGTCAGAAAGGAGGAGTGGGCGGTCTCTTCCATGATCTGGTTGTCGCGGATGAAGCCCCTTCTCCCATCCTTCGCCCAATTTGCTGCCGGTATCGGTCACATCAATGTTTTTCCGGACCCGGACGGTTCCATCCGAAATCAGGTTCACGTTGTCGGATACCTGGAGGATATCTATGTTCCATCGTTTCCCATGGCCATCGTAAAGGCTTACAAGGGAATGAAGAACGATGACGTGACCGTTGTGCTCGGGCACGAAATCCAACTCAGGGTCAGCCCTTCCATGGTTTTGAAAGTTCCTGTCATAGACGGACGGATGAGAACCTTGATCAACTGGTATCAGGGTCCGGGCCTCGCATTCCGTCAAACCTCCTTTTCAAAGGTGCTGAAGAATAAGATCCCCGAGGGGCAATTCAAGGACAAGATCGTGATCATAGGCCCCACGGCGCCTGGAATCGGGGATCGCTTTGTCACCCCGGTCTCCGGTCAGTTGCCCGGGATGGAGGTCGTTGCAGGGTCCGTGGCCAATATTCTGCATCAGCGTTTCTTCTCCCGTCCTGAGTGGCTCCCCTTTGCGGAAACGGGGGTCCTGGTTCTTTTCGGGCTTTTCATTGCTTTTGTTTTGCCGGGGATGAGGGCAGGCACGGGCGCCTTTTCAAGCCTCCTTCTTTTTGTCTCCTGCGCCGTCGCAGGAAGTGTGCTTTTCTTCTCCTATGATACCTGGTTCAAGATTTCCCCCCCCATGGTCCTGCTGGCGGCAGGATACATCCTGGTTATCTCCAGGAGATTTTTTGTGACGGAGAAAAGAAAGGAAAAAGTGGAGGCGGACTCCGTGGAGACCAACAAGATGCTGGGTCTGTCCTTTCAGCAGCAGGGAATGCTCGACCTGGCGCTGGAGAAATTTTCGAAAATCCCCATGGAAGAGGAAGGAATCAAGGACCTGCTTTACAATCTCGGTCTTGACTTTGAGAGGAAGAGACAGCTCGGCAAGGCCCTTACAACATACAAGCGGATTGTTTCGGATGGCGTTCAGTTCAAAGACCTGGAGGAGAGGATCCCCAAACTCAAAGGGGCTGAAGCGACCCTTATCTTCGGTCCGTCCGGGACCGCTCACCCCGGCGACATCGGCGCCACGCTACAGTCGATCGACACAAAGCCTACCCTGGGAAGGTATCAGGTGGTTGGGGAACTGGGAAGAGGCGCAATGGGTGTGGTCTACAAGGGAGAGGACCCGAAGATTCACCGGACGGTAGCTATCAAGACCGTGCGGCTTTCGGAATTTGACGAAGATATGATTGAGGAGATGAAGGAGAGATTCTTCAGGGAAGCGGAATCGGCCGGATTGCTCACGCACCCGAATATCGTAACCATCTATGACTGCGGAGAAGAGCATGATCTCGCATACATCGCAATGGAGTATCTGGATGGAGTGGATCTGACAGCCTATACCGGCCCGGAGAACCTGTTTCCCTTGCGGGAAACGCTTGCCATTGTGTCCAAGGTGGCGGATGCCTTGGATTACGCGCATTCCAAAGGCATTGTGCACCGGGACATCAAACCCGCCAATATCATGCGCATCAGAGAAACAGGGGAAATCAAGGTCACGGATTTCGGGATCGCTCGAATTACGTCTTCCTCAAAAACCAAGACGGGCGTTGTGCTCGGCACACCTTCGTACATGTCTCCGGAACAGATTGCAGGCAAGAAGGTGGACGGCCGTTCGGATATCTTTTCTCTGGGTGTGGTGCTTTTCGAGCTGCTTTCAGGAGAGAAGCCTTTCCGTGGCGATCACATCACTTCTCTCATGTACCAGATAGCAAGGGAGAGACACCTTTCGATTTCATCCATCAGCCCGAAGGTGCCCACCGTCGTGGAGAAGATCATCGACAGAGCACTTGAAAAGGATCCCGAAAAACGATACCTGAAGGCTGAACAAATGGCGGAACATCTTCGGAAAGTCATTTCCAGAATCGATGAGCTGAAGGCCCGGAAGAAACAATAAGCACCGGAAGATTATGAAACTTCGAGCCACAGGGAAAACGGACATCGGACTGAAGAGGAAACTCAATGAAGACAGTATCCTCGTGGAGCCGGATCTGGGGCTTTACGTTATAGCCGACGGAATGGGGGGACACATGGCAGGGGAGGTGGCCAGCCGGATCGTCGTGGAAACCATGGCCGATTATTGGGGAAAAGTGAAACAAAACAGCCCTCCATCTTTTCTCAGCCTTGAGCACAAGGATCTCCCTCAGAATGCAAGACATCTGGTAAATTCTATCCAGCTGACTAATATGATTATTCATGAAGCGCAGAAAAGGCCGGAATACCATAATATGGGTTCTACGGTGTCGGCTCTTCTGGAGGAAGATGACTGCACATGGATTGCCAACGTGGGAGACAGCCCGGTCTACATTCTGGACCGGGGACGACTGGTCCTGATCTCGGAAGAACACTCCGTTGAGGCGGAGCGAAAAAAAAAGCAGTTAGCTTTAAGCGAGACATTCGTATCGTCGACCCCTCATTTCAAGAATGTTCTTACCAGAGCCCTGGGTTCGGGCGAAAAGGTGGATGTCTACATTCACCCGATCCGGCCGGAGGCCGGCGACTTTGTGCTGATGTGCTCGGACGGGCTTACGCATGATTTATCGGAACCCTTCATCGGCGCCGTTCTGGGCGAGCGGTCCATTTCGGCCGAAGGAAAGGTGGATATCCTGATCGATGAGGCCAAGAAGGCCGGAGGAGACGACAACATCTCCGTAATTCTCCTTGAGGTGCTTGAAGAAGGCAAATGGCAGAAGATCAAAAGAAGATTCGTTGCGAGAGCGTAAGAGCGGGCTCCGTCCGGGGCTCCGTGCACATCTCTCTTTCCGGTGCCGGGGATTGCCCTTCCCGGTCAAAGCTGGTTTTCCCGGATCGCAGCTGCTGATGAATATTCTGGGAATAGACACTTCATGCGACGATACTTCAGCGGCTCTGTTCTCGGAGAACCAGGGGATCCTTTCAAGCGTAGTCCATTCCCAGGTATCGGTCCACCATGCCTACGGCGGTGTTGTCCCTGAACTTGCCTCCCGGGAGCATCTGCGAAGCATCGTGCCTGCCGTAAGCATGGCTCTCTCACAGGCCCGGATGGAGTTGAAGGATATTGATGGGATTGCAGTCACCATAGGACCGGGTCTCATCGGCTCTCTGCTTATCGGGTTGAACTATGCGAAGTCCGTGGCATATGGTTATGGAATTCCTTTCGTGGGTGTGAACCATCTGGAGGGGCACATCCTTTCCATCTTTCTGGAAAAAGAAGCTCCTTCCTTCCCCTTTGTGGCGCTCACGGTCTCGGGCGGCCATACCTCACTTTATCACGTGAAGGGAATCGGAGAATACCTGCTGCTGGGGCAGACATTGGATGATGCTGCCGGTGAGGCGTTTGACAAAGTCTCCAAGATTCTGGAGCTTGGATATCCGGGCGGTGCGGCGGTAGAGAAGGCGGGTCTGGCGGGAAATCCGGGTCTGGTGCGGTTCCCCAAGGCCTTCCTATCCCGCGGATCTCTCGATTTCAGTTTCAGCGGGCTCAAGACGGCAGTGGCCCTTTTTGTGAAAAAGTGGCGCGAAGGGGCGGAAGGCACGGCTGGAATAACCCTGGCGGATATCGCTGCCGCCTTTCAGGAAGCAGTCGTGGAGGTTTTGGCGGTGAAGACAATGGAGGCTGCCGCAAGGGCAGGTGTGGAATCGATCGTTGTAGCCGGGGGGGTTGCCTGCAATAAGGCGCTCCGGACAAGAATGGAAGAAGAGGGGCGGACCGAGGGGTATAAGGTTTATCATCCCAGACCTTCCTATTGCACCGATAATGCAGCCATGATAGCCTTCGCCGGCTATCACAGGATTAATCGTGGAAAGACCTCCGACCTCTCCGTGGATGTCAAATCGCGCTTTCCCATAGAAGATCTGGAGAGTTTCAAGGACGGGCAGAGGGTTAAAGGTACTCAATGAGCTATTACGGCACAAGCAGCGCTCTGCCTGCTAATAATAAACCACCCAAGAAAAGAACCACCGGGATACGAAGATTTCTCAGGTATTTTCAGCTGAGGTTCATTCGACTCAGAGGCAGTCCCCACGAACTTGCGCTGGGGATGGCCTTGGGAATATTTACCGGATCGATGCCGGTCATGCCGTTTCAAATAGCTATTGCCGTTCTCCTCGCCCTGATCTTTAAGGGAAGCAAAATAGCGGCTGCCCTCGGAACATGGATCAGCAACCCCCTGAATTGGTATTTCCTCTACTATTACAGCTATAAGATCGGAGCGGCGATTCTCCAACTTCCCAACACAAACGGCGTCTTTGCATCGGTGATGACATCGGTGCGCAACAGTGAGGATGGGTGGCTCATTGCAGGCAAGATTGTTAACGCGGGAGGTAACATGATCGCCGCCTTTCTCATCGGCGGACTGGTTCTGGGCCTTGTTATCGCGCCGCCTTTCTATTTTGTTTTTCTGAAGGTATTTCGTTCCCTCGAGCAGTGGAGGTTGAAAAGGGGAAATCGTCGTTGAAGGAGAGCAGGAATTCGAATCGGGGACATGGATGGCGGCCAAAGAAGAGGCTGGGGCAGAACTTCTTGAGAGAAAAGGGGGTTGTCCACAGCATCATTTCCCTTGCTCGTTTCGACCCCTCTTCGTCCGTGTTGGAGGTTGGGCCCGGTCTCGGCGCCTTGACTCTCCCGTTGTCACAAAAGGTGGGTCATGTCTATGCAGTAGAGAAGGACGCCCAACTCGTGGAACGGCTTGGGGAGGAGCTTAACCGCAAATCCGTTGCAAATGTCACCCTGACGAACCAGGACATCCTCCGAATGGATTTTGAGACGCTGCCCGTCCCTCCCGGAGAAAGAATAGGGGTAATCGGCAACCTTCCATACAATATCTCCACACCATTTCTGGAACGACTCCTGGATAACCGGAAGAAGGTTGGAAAGGCCGTGCTCATGTTTCAAAAGGAGGTTGCAAGAAGGCTCATTGCATCTCCCGGAAGCAGGGAATATGGGTCATTGACCGTTCTCATACAATACCATGCCCGCATTTTTCCACTGCTGGATGTTCCAAGGAGCGCGTTTTATCCTGTGCCCAAGGTGGATTCCATGGTGATCGGTCTGGACTTTGAAAAGCCGCACGAACCGAGGGTCTCTGACGAGGAAAACCTGAAAAGGGTGGTGAGGTCCGCTTTCTCCCATCGGCGGAAGACTCTTCTGAACTCGTTCAAGGGGAGTCCCTATTCATTCGCTCCGGATGAGCTGCGGAAGGCATGTGAGGCGTGCAGCATCGATACGGGAAAGAGGGCGGAAGCCCTCACAATTGACGATTTCATCTGCCTCAGCTCGCGCGTTTTCTTGACAAGCCAGGGTACCGGGTGATAAAGATAACCGGTTTTGCGTACTGATCTTCTGGAGATAGCTGAAGAATCCAGTCCTGGTCAGGTGGTTTGATATGCACCGATACATTGTCATCGAAGGTCCCTTAGGCATAGGAAAGACAAGCCTGGCGAAGATGCTTGCAGATAGAATCGGTGCACAGCTGTTTCTCGAGGATGTGGAGGAGAACCCCTTCCTGGTGAATTTCTACCAGGATCAGAAAAAGTTTGGGTTCCAGGCCCAGATTTTTTTTCTCCTCAGGCGATACAATCTGGCACTTGAAATGGGGCAGATGGGGTTGTTTCACAGGACCGCCATCTCCGATTTCCTTTTTGACAAGGATCAGATATTCGCGCGGGTCAACCTGGATGAAAAAGAACTCTGGTTATATGAGCAGCTGTACCAAATATTGAAGAAGCGGATTACGCCTCCGGACCTGGTCATCTTCCTTCAGGCCAAAACGGAAGTCCTCATGGAGAGGATCAAGAAGAGGAGCAGAAAGTACGAGAAAAACATCTCCTTCAGATATCTGGAAAAGATCAACAAGGCCTTTAATGAGTTCTTCTTCCACTATTCTGACGCCCCTTTACTCGTTGTGAACGCTTCCGATATTGATTTCGTACACGTCCCTGAAGATTTTGAGGATCTCGTCGGGAGAATCAGCACCATGAAATCCGGGGTTCAGTACTACATTCCGATGAGCTCAAGAAAGTAAGACCACTTGCAAGCGCTGCGAGTTGCAGAGCCACAAAGACACAAAGGCACAAAGTAGAAAGAGGTATTCTTCTTGCCCTGGTGTCTTTGCGGCATGCTCAAGGAAGCAGGTAAATGGACGTCATCGAAAAGATTGAACAGATCCAGCGCAGATGTGAAGATCTCAGGCTGGCCGGCAAAATCCTGGCGCTGGTACCTACAATGGGGTTCTTCCACGAAGGCCATCTTGAACTGATGAGGGTCGCGAAGAGGAATGCAGATGCAGTCATCATCAGCATCTTCGTGAATCCGACTCAGTTCGGTCCATCCGAGGACTTTGCCGCCTACCCCCGTGACATGGAAGGCGATCTTGCAAAGGCCAAAAACGTCGGGGTTGACATTGCCTTTACCCCCTCGGTCAAGGAGATGTACCCGGAAGGATTTCAGACAACGGTCTCCCTGGGAAATCTGACGAATCATCTCTGCGGACTATCCAGACCCGGCCATTTTCAGGGTGTCACGACCGTAGTTGCAAAACTCTTCAACATCGCCAAGCCGCACCTTGCCGTCTTCGGACAGAAAGATTTCCAGCAGCTTACGGTTATCACGAAGATGGTGAAGGACCTGAACATGGATATTCAGGTGGTAGGGATGCCCACTTACAGGGAACCGGACGGCCTGGCAATGAGCTCGCGCAACACCTATCTGAGTGGAGCCGAGCGGAAAAGCGCGCTGGCTCTCAAGAAGTCACTGGATCTCGCCTCCGGGATGTATGATCGGGGAGAAAGGGATGCGGCCAGAATCAAGGCTGCCGTTGAAGAGACGATCCTGTCTCATCCCCACACCGAGATCGATTATGTCACGGTCTGCGACCCCGTCACCCTGGAAGATGTGGAGACCCTCACCGGCGAAACGCTTATTGCTCTGGCAGTCAGGGTCGGTAAAACAAGATTGATCGATAATTGCCTCTTGGGCAGTGACAGCAAATGAAGATCCGGCTCCAGGGCCGGCTTTGATTGCACTCAGAAAGTGTGAAGTTCGCAGCATCGGAATGATGGCCGGAATATTGGAATGATGGAATAGTGGAATGTTGGGAACAACCAAAGACAGGGAGATGCTGCAGCGCGAGTTTGGCTTTGACCCTTTCACTCCCATTATTCCACCATTCCATTATTCCATCATTCCAAGGTTTTTTTCGGCTGAGCCGATCGGCTCTGATCTGGCCCACAGGACCAGGTTTTCCGCGATGCAACAAATCCGCTTTTATGCGGCGAATAATTTGGAAAGGAGTTCTCAATGAAACAGGCAAACTTTCTCTTCTCTTCTGAATCCGTAACCGAGGGGCACCCTGACAAGATTGCAGATCAGATATCCGATCACATTCTGGACAGAATGCTTGAGCAGGACAAACACGCGCGCGTCGCGTGTGAGACACTGGTTACCACCGGAATGGCCGTTATCGCGGGCGAGATCACTACCGCTGCCTATGTGGATATGCCTGAAGTGGTCCGTGACACCATCAAGGATATAGGATACAGCAACTCGTCCATGGGATTTGATTGGGAAACCTGCGCGGTGCTCACTTCCATCGACAAGCAGTCCCCGGATATTGCAGTGGGTGTGGATGGAAAAGGGCTGTTTGAAGAGCAAGGCGCAGGGGATCAGGGGCTCATGTTCGGGTATGCGTGCAAGGATACCCCTGTTTTCATGCCCATGCCCATTTATCTCGCCCATTCCCTGACCCAGAGACTTTCCCGGGTTCGCAAGTCAAAGCTGCTTCCCTGGTTGCGACCCGACGGAAAAAGCCAGGTCACCGTCGAATACGTGGACAACAAGCCTCACCGGGTCCATACGGTAGTCATCGCAGCACAGCACAATCCTGAGGTGGATTATGAGACCATTTGCCACTCGATCATCGAAGAAGTAATCAGGAAAGCTATTCCAGCCGAACTGCTGGATAAGAACACCCAGTTCTTCATCAACACCACGGGAAGATTCGTGGTAGGCGGTCCTCAGGGCGACTGCGGTTTGACCGGAAGAAAGATCATCATGGATACCTACGGCGGCTTCGGCCACCATGGAGGAGGCGCTTTTTCCGGAAAAGACCCCAGCAAGGTGGATCGAAGCTCATCCTATATGTGCCGCTACATCGTAAAAAACATCGTTGCAGCGGGGTTGGCCGAAAAATGTGAGATCCAGGTGGCCTATACCATCGGCCGGGCGCAGCCTGTTTCAGTGATGGTTGGCGCATTTGGAACCGGGGTCCTGCCGAGTGCGGAGCTCACGGCAATCGTAAAGAAGAGTTTCGATCTCCGGCCGGCCGCCATTATAGAAAGGCTGGATCTGCTGAGGCCCATTTACAGGAAGACAACCAACTACGGCCATTTCGGCCGGGAACTTCCCGAGTTGACCTGGGAAAAGACGGACATGGTGGAGGAGTTGAAGAGGGCGGTGAAGTAGGGGCGGAAGAAAGAGGACAGAGGACAGAAGACAGAGGACAGAAGTCAGAAGACAGAGGTCAGAAGACAGAAGTCAGAAGTCAGAAGACAGAAGTCAGAAGACTGAAGGCAAGGGCGGAGGTCCCAAAAGGGCATAGCGCCAGGCGCATAGCGAACTCAGAAAAGAAATAGGGGCAACCTGCGACCATCGACCGGCAACTCGCAACCATCCGCGTCTGATCCGCTGCGGAACGGTGAAACAGAAATTCAAAAATCGATTACAGAAAGAGGGACTTAAATGGAATATGACATCAGGGACATCGGTCTGGCCGGCAAAGGCAGATTGAGGATAGAGTGGGCGGCCAAGAGCATGCCCGTACTGGGAAAGATCAAAGAACGTTTTCAGGCGAAAAAACCCCTGAAAGGACTCCGCCTGTCTGCATGCCTTCATGTGACTACCGAAACGGCGAGCCTGGCGAGGACCTTGAAGGCCGGAGGCGCAGAGGTGGTGCTTTGCGCATCGAATCCTCTTTCAACACAGGACGATGTTGCAGCGGCCCTGGTGGCCGATGATCAGATTCCTGTTTTCGCGATCAAGGGAGAGGACCACGCCACCTACTATGACCATATCCTTTCCGCGCTGAAGCACAAACCGAACCTCACCATGGACGACGGCGCGGATCTGGTGAGCTCCCTGCATTTCCTTTGGCTGAAGAAGTGGGACGAGTTGGACAGCAAAGTCCGTGATTGGGGGAAGTCTTTATCCGAAAAGGAGAGAAAGGGGTTTCTCTCGGCGGTGAAGGGAGGGACGGAAGAAACGACCACCGGGGTTATCAGGCTTCGGAGCATGGAGAGGGACGGCGTCCTGAAATTCCCCATTGTCTCTGTGAACGACGCGAATACAAAACACCTCTTTGACAATCGCTACGGCACAGGCCAGAGCACGGTGGACGGGATCATTCGAGCCACAAACAGGCTCCTGGCCGGCAGCACCTTTGTGGTGAGCGGATATGGATGGTGCGGCAGGGGGGTGGCTGCCCGGGCCAAGGGACACGGCGCCCACGTCATCATCTGCGAGGTGAACCCCCTCAAGGCCCTGGAGGCGGTCATGGACGGCTTCCAGGTCATGCCCATTGAAAAAGCCGCCCCGTTGGGCGATTTCTTCTGCACCTTGACCGGAAACATCAATGTCATCAGGCGGGAGCATTTCCCGAAGATGAAGGATGGCGCCATCCTCGCCAACTCCGGTCATTTTGACGTGGAGCTCGATCTTACCGGACTCAAGAAGATTTCCAAAGGCAGGAGGGTAATTCGGGAGTACGTGGAAGAGTTCACCTTAAAGAGCGGCCGAAGGCTTTACGTGATCGGCGAGGGCCGGCTCGTGAATCTTGCCGCCGCTGAGGGACATCCCTCCAGCGTCATGGATATGAGCTTTGCCAACCAGGCCCTCTGCGCCGAATACATGGCCGGAAACCACAAGAGCCTCAAAAGCAGAGTGTACGCGGTGCCCGACGTCATCGACAAGGAGATTGCCCGGTTGAAGCTCGAATCCATGGGTATTGCCATCGACACCCTCACTCCCGAGCAGGAGAAGTATCTCAGCTCCTGGGAAATGGGGACCTAGGAACAGAGATCAGAGGTCGGAGGTCAGAGGTCAGCAACCGCCCTGGCTCAACCGGTTTATAAGGCGCGGCAGTAACCACCAGAGATTCTTTACAACCGGCAACCCGCAACAATCCACTAACAGAAGGCCTTCCTATGAACATCGGATGGATCGGAACGGGAATCATGGGCGCTTCCATGGCGGGTCGTCTCCAGGCGGCGGGACATGCGCTTTCCGTGTACAACAGAACGCGGTCCAAGGCGGAAGCCCTTCTCGGGGGAACCGCTTCCTGGTGCGATTCACCGGCCGAGGTGGCATCCAAAGCAGAAATCGTTTTCACCATTGTAGGCCATCCCAGGGATGTTGAGGAAGTCTATCTGGGCGGGAAGGGGATCCTGAGCTCGAAAGGAGTCTGCCGGATTGTGGTGGACATGACCACGAGCCGGCCCAGCCTCGCCCGGATTATTTCAGAGAAAGCCGCCCTTCTTTCCATTGAGAGTCTTGATGCCCCCGTGTCGGGAGGGGATGTGGGAGCCAGAAACGGAACCCTGGCAATCATGGTCGGGGGCAGAAAGGCTGTTTTTGAGGAGATTCTGCCTCTCTTTCAGCTCATGGGGAAAAACATCTCCTTCATGGGCACCGCCGGTGCAGGGCAGCATACCAAGATGTGCAACCAGATCCTGGTCGCCGGCACGATGGTCGGCATATGCGAATCTCTTCTCTATGCGGTCAAGCTGGGGCTCGACCAACAGTCGGTTTTCGAGATAGTTGCCAAGGGTCTTGCGGGTTCGAATCTTCTCAATGTCTTCGGCCCCCGGATCTCGCAGGGTGATTTCGCCCCCGGGTTTTTCATAGAGCACTTCATCAAGGATATGGGAATCGCCTTGTCCGAGGCAGAGGCCGCCGGACTCTCTCTGCCGGGTCTGGCCGTGGTGCATCAGTTGTATGTCGCTGCGAAAGCGCAAGGCAGAGCTCGATCAGGCACCCAAGCCCTTTATCTCGCCCTTAAATCCATCAACGGCATGGGGTAAACGGCCCTGTCAGGAGAACTCGCGGCTCTCCGTATTACTCTTTGCTCAGACGAATTCTTGACAAAGATATAACCTGCTCCTATACTCGCCTCGAGTCTGGCTCTCGCATCCGACCCTCTCACTCACACATTGAGCAGGGGTTTATATGCTTGTACTCCTTTCCAAAGTAAATCCCTTCCCGTTTCTTCCGGCGATGGAATTCATCTCAAACTGTTCTCGAACCGAACAAATGGCTAAGTATCGCTTACTCTCTCTTGGGTTTAAGAGCGAGGAGGACATTCCTCCTCCTTTTTTCCGGCACCTTTTACAAGAAGGGAGGTAGAAATGAATTCAGTCATTGTTCTGGTCTTGGGGTTTGTGGTTTTTTTCATCGGGTACCGCGTCTATGCCAAGTACATCGACAGCAAGATCATCAAGTCGGACCCAAACAAGGCGACGCCCGCAAAGATGTACATGGACGGGGTGGAGTTCATGCCTACGAGCAAGAACATCCTCTTCGGGTACCAGTTCAAGTCCATTGCCGGAGCTGCACCGATCATCGGACCCATCATTGCCATCCAATGGGGATGGCTTCCCGCCCTGATCTGGATTCTGGCGGGCACCTTTTTCATCGGATGGGTCCAGGACTACTCCAGCTCCGTGGTGGCCATGCGCAACGACGGGGCCTCGTTCGGCGGGCTCAGCCACAAGCTGATTTCTCCGAGGGCCAGGATCATCCTCCTATCCTTTATCTATTTTTACCTCCTCCTGATCGCAGGGGCGTTCGGGAACGTGGTGGTCAGCACGGCGATCGGTCTGAAGGCCGCGCCCATGGCGTGGCTTTTCCTTACTATCGGCGGGATTCTTGCCGGACAAATGATTTATAAGTGGAGAAAGGATATCATCCTGACCACGGTTATTACAGTCATCATAGTCCTGTTCGGGATCTGGCTGGGCACTGTCGCCCCATCTGACAAGGTACTGGGAGCGGGCCTCTCCGGAAGCAGACCCCTCTGGGCGATCATGGCATTCCTGTTCTGCTATTTCGGCGCAGTGCTTCCGATCTGGAGGTTTGCCCTGCCGATCAACTACGTGGCTTCCTACATCGTTTTTCTAGGCCTCTTGTTCGGAATCATCGGCGTGTTCATCCTTCACCCGGATTTCAGCCTCCCCGCCTACTCGAGCTTCAACATCAAGATCGGACCCCTGTGGCCTATCCTTTTCGTGACCATCGCGTGCGGGGCCATTTCAGGTTGGCACAGCATCGTGTCCAGTTCCGGGACCGCAAGGCAGCTTGAGAGCGAACTGGACGCCCGCCCGGTCGGGGGAGGAGTAATGTTCGTGGAGATGATGCTGGCGCTGTTCGCATTGATCATCGCCGGGACCATCTACGCCTCGCCGGCCGAATACGGGTCCGCAATAGCCAAGGGCCCCGGGGTGATTTTTGCTGCCGGGGTTTCCAAGTTCCTTGGCGCCATCGGCATGCCCGCCGCCTTGGGGCGCTCCTACGGCAGCGTCATGATGATCGTGCTTGCAGTCACTATTATGCAACTGGTTATCCGTTTCATGAGGGTAGCCACCTCCGAACTGCTCAGCGACATAAGTCCGGTTTTCCGTAACGCTCACGTGGGAACGTTCATTGCCAGTATACTCGGAATCATCCTCGTGCTTACCGGCTGGTGGCAATACCTGTGGGTGCTCTTCGGCGGGGCCAACCAGTTGATGGCCTCCCTTGCACTCCTTCTGGTCACTGCATGGCTGATGTCCGAGGGCAAGTCTGCGGCGTGGACCTTCTATCCCATGATCTTCATGTTCATTACTACCATCGCCGCTCTGATCTATACGTCCTACAATCTGCTCGCAAAGGTATTCTCAGGCGGTGTCAAGGGAGAGGCCCTTGTGGGAAATACCCTGATGGGACTTGTCGGGTTCTTCCTGGTCATCGCCGCTCTTATCCTGGCGGCGGAAGGAATGAAGGCTCTCGGAAGGTATAGAAATCTCAAGACAGCAACGGCTGCGGCATAAAGAGAGTCAGCGGTTGGAGGATGGAGGCAGAGACGTCGCCTCCACCCTCCCATCTGAAGTGAAAAGTTCCCCGGTCCATGAGAGTCACGGGAACGGTTCCACCCGCGGTTCAGGGGGTAGGTGGAGAAAGGAGAAACATGTCGGCCGACAAGAAGAAGGGCGGCCTGTTTCAGGCCATCAAGGAGTTTGTCTACGGAGTTGCAGCCCACGATTCCGCCCGGTTTGCCCTGAAGTCCAGGGCAAACATGGAACACCTGTTCATACTCATCACCATGGGAGACATGCTGGGAGTGCCGATCCTGCCCCCTTATTATTCCTTGAGACTGCTTCCCTATGTGGTGCCCCAGATCTCTACCTGGAAGCGGAGGATGTTGAGGGAGAAGGATCTGACCGACGCACTGGCGTGAAGCAAAGTGTTCAGCGTTCAGAGTTCAGGGTTCAGTGTTCAGGAGGGCGGAAGACCTCTGACGCAATAAAGAAGCTATTCAATAACGGACGTCAAATGTAGAACAAGTAAGAAGATCAGGGCGGCGGAGGCAATCGGTTCTTCTTTCCTGAACCCTGAACTCTGAACCCTGAACACTCATGGAAGGGGGTGAGACCCATTTCATTAGCCAATGCTTTTGAACAGAACCCGGATCGGCGATACATCATGTTCGGCGGGAAGGGGGGACTCGGGAAGACGACCTTCTCGGCCGCCACAGCCTATTACCTTGCAAAAAAGGGCAAGAGGGTGCTGGTGTTCTCGGTAGATCCGCAGGCCTCTCTGAGCGACATTTTCAAAAAGGACATCTTCGGGAAGGGCCCGACCGAAATCATCCCCAATCTCTACGCCCAGGAAATCGATGCCGATCGCCGCGTCAAGGAATATCAGAATGAGATCAGGCAGAAGATCCTGACCATGTATGGCATGGACAAGATCCCCGAGGAAATAGAAAGCTACATCCAGGCTGCTGCTGCGGAGCCGGCCATGGAGGAGAGCGCCATCTTCGACGAGGTTGTGGATATTGTCGTCAAAGGGGGGTACGACTACTACATTTATGACCTGGTGCCGCTGGGTCATGCCTTGTACTATCTGAGCATGGCGTCCGTTTACGATGCCTGGATAGACAAGATCACCAACTTACGACAGCAGATGAGAGAGTACGACCAGGTGGCGGCCGTGATCCGAAGGGACAAGGATCTGGACGAAGATGCCATCCTGAACGAGCTGCTCTACATCAAGGACAGGATCAACAAATCGTCAGGTATTCTCACGGACAAGAAGCAGACCGCTTTCTTCTTTGTCCTCACCGCAGAGCAGATGATCATCAATGATACCCAAAAGGCGGCGCAGCTTTTTGCCAAATTCGATGTCCCGTTGAGCGGGTACATCATCAACCGAGTCCTCCCGGAGGAGTTGAAGGGGCAGAATATCCCCGAATACCTCAGAAACCGTTTTACCATGCAGGACAAGTACCTGAAGGTCATCGAAGAAACCTTCCAGGGGCAGATTCTCGCTTCCGTGGCCGAAATGGAACGAGATGTCACAGGAATCCCGATGATCGAGAAGGTGGCGAAAAGCATGTTTGGGGACGTTTAAGAGAGAGTTCCGAGTTCAAAGTTGCGAGTTCAACGTTTGACGGTGTCGTAAAAAGTCGTCACCCGGTGAAAACCGGGGTCCAGAAGGCTCGCAAGTGGCCAGATACTGGATTCCGGCTCCCGGCCTTCGCCGGGACAGGTTCATTCAGCCGGAATGACGAAAAAGGGCGTCTTCCGACTTTTTGCGGGGGTGTCAACGTTGAGAGTTCCGAGTTTCGAATTCATGCATGTTCGGGCGAATTCCAGCGGTTTGCCGGTCTAAGTTTTTGGTCTTTGGACTTTGAACCTTGAACTCTGAACTCGGAACCTCTTTCAACGCTTACGGATCAGGAGCGCAAAGATGAATGATGTCACTATCGGAATGACCCGCTACATGAAGGACCACCCGAAGCTGAAATACATCTTTTTCGGCGGGAAGGGAGGGGTAGGAAAGACGGTTATGGCAGGGGCCGCTGCACTGTGGGCGGCAAGGCAGGGAAGAAAGACCCTTCTGGCCTCCACCAACCCGGTCCACAGCCTTTCCAACCTGCTGGGGCAGGACGTCTTCGGGAAGACTGCCATGGTTTGCGAACAGGAGAACTGCTACGCATTCGAGATCGACACAAAGGATACCATCGAACGTTCCAAGCAGGAGATCCGGGAAAAGATCAACTGGTTTCTGAGATTCGCCGACCTCTCCACCAAGGCGGATGATTTTATCGAATCCGCAACCATGAACCCCGCCTTTGAGGAATCGGCCATGTTCGAGAACATGACGGACATTATGTTCAAGGACGAGTATGATTTTTACGTGTTCGACACGGCTCCCACCGCGAATGCCAGAAGGTTGCTCGGAATGTCCAAGGTGTATTCCCTTTGGGTCGACAAGATGCTGAAGAGCAGGGAAGAGGCGAAATCTCTCAAAGAGCTCCTCTCCTTTTCCAAGAAAAAGCAGGAGGACCCTCTGCTGGACTATCTTCTGGCCTTCAAGGAGAGAATGGCAAAGGCGCAGGTCCTGCTCACGGACGAAAACCTGACGGCCTTCTTCTTTGCCACCCTGCCGGAGAGTCTTCCTATCGCGGTCATCACCAGGTTCATCAACTGGTTTCATGATTTCGGCATCCCAGTGGGAGGCGTTGTGGTGAACGGCGTCATTCAGAAGGGTCAAGTCTCCGAGAACGCCGCTGAATTCGTCCTCAATCGCGTTCGGATGCAGGAAGAGCATATGGAGACGATCCGAAAGATATTTGGGGATCGTGTGAGGGCGGTCATTCCCCTCTTCGAGACAGAGGTAAAGGGCACGAATATGCTCTCCCGCCTTGCAGGCGAGCTTTTTTCCGCTTAGCAGGGGCAGTGCTGTTCACTCAGGAAGAATTTCCGATAAGCTCCCCACCCGGTCGGGGAGCTTTTATTTAAGGAGCAGGCAATGAAGAAGATCATGTCCATAGTATCGACGGTTCTCCCGATACTCTTTTTTCAGGTATGCAACCCATGGGATGCGGCCGGTTCCGGGGATCGTTCCCTCAAAGTAGCTCTTCTGCCGATTCTGGACTCGCTGCCCTTCCACGTTGCCGAAGAAAAGGGAATCTTTGCCGAGCGCTCCCTCGATGTCAAAATGGTGCCTGTCGCCAGTGCCATAGAGAGAGACCAGTTGATGCAATCGGACCGGATAGATGGTATGTTGACGGAACTGAATACGACAGCCGTTTTCAATCGCGATACGGTACGGATACGAATCGTCCGCTTTGCCAGGGTTGCATATCCCGATTACCCTCTCTTTCGAGTTCTGGCTGCCCCGAACAGCGGTATCCGCACCGCTTCCGACCTGAAGGGCGTCGGTATCGGTATCGCCAAGAACACGGTGATCGAGTACGTGACGGATCGTCTGCTTGAGGCGAGAGGACTAAAACCCGAGGAGGTTGTCAAGCAGTCCGTGCCCGTGATCCCCGAACGATTCCAACTCCTCCTGCAGGGTCGAATCAAGGCGGCGGTGCTTCCCGATCCGCTCGCCAAGAGTGCAATGGTCGCCGGGGCGCTCGAGGTCGTCGCGGATTCCGAACATCCGAAATATGGAGTGAGCGTGCTCGCGTTCCGTGCCGAGACCCTGAAATCGAAGGGAGACTCCGTGAATTCGTTTCTCCAGGCATGGGACGATGCGGCTGCATGGATCAACGCACATCCGGAAGAAAGCAGGGCGGTGCTCCTCAGGAGAATCCCCATGCCCGAAAACGTGCGCAGTACATACCAGGTCCCGCCCTTTCCCAGGAACGGGGTTCCGAATCAGGAGCAGTGGGCGGATGTGATCCTGTGGATGCAGGGAAGGGGGCTTTTGCAGGGCACGGTCTCCTATGAGAATTCCGTGACCCCCGAGTTTCTGAAAAAACACGTGGTACAAACTCCCAGATGATCGAAATTCAAGGGCTCAGCTTTGCCTACCCAGGCCGTTCAAAAGTCTTCGAGGATTTCAGCCTCGTCGTGGAGGACGGCGAGGCGTGGTCGATCGTCGGTCCTTCCGGGTGCGGGAAAACCACCCTCCTTTATCTTCTGGCCGGACTTCTCAAACCGACTTCAGGCATGATCCTGATCAGAGGCAACCCTGTCCAACGCCCCAGGCCGAGGACCGGTCTGGTGCTGCAGGACCACGGTCTTCTCCCTTGGGCAACGGTAGAAGAGAACGCCATGTTGGGATGGGTGATCCGGGGCTTCTACGGCCCGGACGGGAAGCACAGTCCCACCGATGCCGGAATGGACAGGGATGGAGCGCTCGAAAAGGTGAATGCGTGGCTTAAGAGACTTCGGATCGATCAGTTCCGGGACAAATATCCCTCTCATCTCTCCAAGGGCCAGCGCCAGAGAGCCGCAATTGCCCGCACCCTCTCCTTGGAGCCGGACCTGCTGCTGATGGATGAGCCTTTTTCGGCTTTGGATGCCGTAATCCGGGAAGACCTCCATAGAACCATGCTCGCGCACCAGCAGGAATCGGGAATCACCGGTATCGTTGTGACGCATGACATCGAAGAGGCCCTGCTCATGGGAAGAAAGGTCCTGGTGCTGAGTTCGGGATGCAATCGGTCCGCCAGGGTGCTGGAGAATCCGATCAGAAGCAGGCAGGAACAAACGGGCCTTCCGGATATCCATGAGAGGCTGGAAGAGCTCCGGCGCATGCTGGAAGAATCGTAAAAATGAACCGCCAAGACGCAAAGAACGCTAAGAAGAACCTGCTTTTCATCCCGCCGGAGGCCTGTCCGGCGGGATGAAAAACAAATCATTTCTTGGCGAACTTGGCGTCTTGGCGGTTCTGTTGACCATCTTCATGAAGAGTACAGCAGAATGAAACGATCGCGTCCGGCCAGCATGCTTGTGGGACTTGCCATGTTCCTTCTTCTGTGGCAGGTGCTGGCGTGGATCGTCCACAAGCCGATCCTTCCTGCTCCCGCCGTGGTCCTCCCGCTTTTTTTCCGATCACTCCCCGGCGTCTTGGGTGTTCATTTCCTTGCGAGTGCCGTTCGCGTGCTTTGCGCAATAGCCATCGCCGTTATCCTGGCGGTTCCCGCAGGTCTGGGCCTTGGGCAGTTCAAACAGGTTGACCGTATCTTTTCTCCGCTCATCGCCATTTTGTATCCAATCCCCAAAATTGTTCTGCTCCCTGTGATGTACATTCTGGTCGGGATAACCGATGTCTCCAAGGTGCTCCTGATCGCGCTCATTCTCTTCTTTCAGGTGCTGGTCGTGGTGAGGGACGAGGCAGCGGCTCTCCATCCTGAACTGATCCTGTCCGTGCGTTCCCTGGGCGCCGGAAGAAAAGCCCTTTTCCGGTACGTCTATCTTCCGGCGAGCCTGCCCGCCGTGCTCACGTCGATTCGCGTCTCGGTGGGTACTGCGATTGCGGTTCTTTTCATTGCCGAACAATCCCTGACACAGTATGGTCTCGGGTATTATATCGTTGTGGAGACGTATCAGGTTCTCAGGTACCCGGAAATGTATGCGGGCATACTTGCCATGAGCCTGCTGGGTGTCCTGCTTTATCTCGCCATCGAGGCGGTCGAGAGACGGGTGAACCGGCATCTGTACTCTGAGGAAGGTTGATGGCCCTGTAAGAAGTCAGGAAACGCCTTTTTCCGTCATCCCGGCCCCGCATCAAGTGCGGGATAAACTCCAGCCGGGATCCAGTATTTTCGAGCCTTTGCAGAACATCTCGATTCCCCGCACATTCGTGCGGGAAATGACGACTTTTTACGAGACTGTCAAGGTTAGTTGCCGTTAAACCCGTTGCCGCTGGTTGAGGGCTCGAATATGTTCGACCGACTCCGGAGTAAAGAGCCGTTGATCAGCGTTCGGTGTTCAGCGTTCAGAGTTCAGACTGAACGACCTAAGAAGTCTTTCCTGAACCCTGAACGCTGAACTCTGAACGCCACAAGAAGGTCGTCTGAAGCCGCGCACCGGTGCAGGGAAGCGGGAATCCGGGGTGGAGCGTCACTGGGGGAACGCAGGGTAGGGGGATGGGAGAAGAGATTTGCAAGACCCGGGCAGAGACAGTGCGCCGCATGTTCAGCGGCATAGCCTCCTCCTATGTGCTCATGAACAAAGTGATCACCTTGGGCATGGATTCTGTCTGGCGCAGGAGATTGATCCGGGCAGCGTCTTTTCCCGCGCGCGCCTTCATCCTTGATGTCGGGAGCGGCACAGGGGACATCTCTCTGGATGCCTCCGGGATGGACAGGAGCCTGCGTCCAGTGGCCGTGGACTTCACTCTCGAGATGATGAAGGAAGGAAGAAGGAGGGAAGGGGCTTGCAGGATTCTGTGGTGTTGCGCCGAGGCATCCGATCTGCCATTCCGAGATTGTACCTTTGACGGGGTCGTCTCAGGATATCTTCTCAGAAATGTGGAAGAGGTCAGGGCCGCAGTGCGAGAGCAGGTCAGAGTAGTCAAACCCAGGGGCAGGATTGCGGCTCTCGACACCTCTCCTCCGCCTCCCGGTTTGCTCCAGCCGCTTGTTCTCCTGTACTTCAGATTTGCGATCCCCTTCCTCGGGCAAACGATCGCACGGAACAGGGCAGCGTACGAGTACCTGCCTGGTTCAACGCGGGCTTTCCTGCAGCCTGAGAAACTGGCCGAAATCATGGAAGAGGAAGGGTTGAAGAACGTGCGTGTTCAACGTTTTATGCTCGGCACCCAGGTTGTGCTCTCCGGGACCAGGAGGACGGTGTGAGCATGAACATGAAGCCATGGCTCCTGGCCATACGGCCGCGCACCTTGCCGGCATCCGCTTCACCGGTTCTGGTTGGAACGGCTGCGGCTGCGGCGGATCAGTCCATGCGGCTTCTGCCTGCGCTGGCAGCGCTGATCGGCGCAATTCTTCTCCAGATAGGCGTTAACCTCGCCAATGACTACTTCGATCATCTCAAAGGGGTAGACACGGCGGAAAGGGTGGGACCTGTTCGTGTGACCCAGAGCGGCCTGATTCCCCCTTCCGAAGTCCTCAAAGGGATGATTCTGATTTTTGTCCTTGCCATGACGGCGGGGATTTACCTGGTTTCTGAGGCCGGGTGGATTGTGGTGCTCATCGGAGGCGCATCCATCCTGGCAGCCCTCCTGTACAGCGGCGGACCTTTTCCTCTCGCTTCTCATGGCCTGGGCGATGTTTTTGTCTTTATTTTTTTTGGGCCGGTCGCGGTTTGCGGAACATACTACGTGCAGTCATTGAGGCTGAGCCTTTCCTGCGTGCTGCTCTCCATACCACTGGGCCTGCTGATCGCATCCATCCTGGTCGTGAACAACTTGAGAGATATTCCAACGGATCTGAAGGTGGGCAAACGGACGCTGGCCGTTATCCTCGGGGCCAGGGGTGCAAGAGTGGAATTTGCGCTGCTTCTGATTTTGGCCTATGCCGCACCCGTTCTCATGGCCGCCTCTGGAATCCTCCCTGTGTGGGCGCTTCTTCCGCTCCTTTCGGTTCCCAGAGCAGTAATGCTCGCCCGGTCGCTCCGGGTGCTAACAGGTTCCAGCCTCAATGAATCCCTTGCAGATACCGCCAAGCTGACCCTCATCTTCAGCCTCCTTCTCTGTCTCGGACTGCTCATTCCTTTGGCTTCCTGAAATACGTGTGCAAAATACAGGATCTACTGTATTTGCTTTATGGGTCCGATTGACCCATTCTGGCTAAATGGGGTATGTTTTGAAAGGAACGATCTCCATTCTTAAATCCATCCTGATCTCACTGCTCCTGACCTGTCATTTCGAGAGTCGGGCGGGGTAAGAAAATGATATTCGAGCACGATGTCGTGGTTGTCGGCGCCGGTCTCGCCGGCCTGAGGGCTGCCGTGGAGGTGGCGGGTCATGCGGATGTGGCGCTTATCAGCAAGGTCTTTCCCACCCGCTCCCATTCCGGGGCCGCGCAGGGGGGTATCGCCGCCGCCCTTGGGAACGAGGAGCCGGATTCGTGGGAATGGCACATGTTCGACACGGTCAAGGGGAGCGACTTCCTTGCGGATCAGGATGCTGCGGAAGTGCTGGCCAGAGATGCGCCCAGGGCCGTGTATGAGCTCGAACATATGGGAGTGCCCTTCAACAGGAACCCGAAAGGGCTCATCGCTCAAAGGGCGTTCGGCGGCCATACCGGCGAGCTCGGCCGAAGATCGATCAAAAGGGCCTGCCACGCCGCCGACCGGACCGGCAGGGTGATCATGGACACCCTTTATCACGAAGCCGTTCGGAAAGGGATCAAGGTATACCCGGAATTTCACCTCCTGGAACTGATCCACAAAGAAGAGCGGGTTGAGGGGCTGGCAGTGTACGATCTCGCACAGGGTGATGTTCATGTCTTCAAGACGAGGGCGGTGGTCCTTGCCACCGGAGGGTTCGGAAAGGTGTACAAGACCACATCCAACTGTTTTGCGAATACAGGGGATGGGGTTTACCTAGCGTACAAGGCCGGGGTTCCTCTCCAGGACATGGAATTCGTGCAGTTTCATCCGACCGGCATTCGCGGGCTGGGCGTCCTGATCAGCGAGGCAGCGAGAGGAGAAGGGGGCGTTCTCCGGAATGGTCCGGGCGAGCGGTTCATGGAAAAATATGCCCCTACCCTCAAGGATCTGGCTCCCCGGGACATGGTCAGCAGGGCCATTGCCCGGGAAGTCCGGGAGGGAAGAGGTGTAGGGGGGTTGGATTACGTCCACCTGGATCTCACCCACCTCGGCAAGGAACGGTTGTCTGAAAAGCTTCCCGAGATCTCCTCCTTTGTGCGAATCTATCTTGGTCTTGACCCTCTCAAAGATCTCATCCCAGTGGAGCCCACCTGCCACTACATGATGGGGGGCATCCCCACGGATCTTGGAGGCGCGGTTCTGGGGCAGAGTGGAAGGATCTTCCAGGGGCTGTACGCGGCTGGCGAGTGCGCCTGCGTTTCCGTGCATGGCGCAAACAGGCTGGGGTGCAATTCGCTCCTGGATCTTGTGGTCTTCGGAAGGCGGACAGGAAAGAGGGTCCTCGAGGATCTCCCGCGTCTTGAAGCGCGGCCTCTGCCCAAAGGAGCGGATGAATCCGTCCGGATGGGACTGGATCGGATCAAAGAGAGAAAGAAGGGGATCAGGCCGCGTGCCTTGCAGAAACAGATGCAGGAGATCATGTCGGCGTGCTGCGCCGTGTATCGTAATGAAGCCGGACTGATGGAAGGTCTTGATTCGGTGCGGTCCCTTTTGGCCCAGCTGGATGAGGTGGTCGTGGAGAACAAGGGCGGTCGTTTCAACACGGACCTGACCGATTGTCTCGAGCTCGAGTACCTTCTTCGCCTTGCAGAGGTGATACTGGTTTCCGCAGGGGCGAGGAAGGAGAGCAGGGGGGCTCATTTCAGGGAGGACTTCCCTCAAAGAGATGATCTGAGCTGGCTCAAGCACACGCTCGTTCAAAAGAACGATCAGGGGCCTCTTGTCTCCTACAAGCCGGTAACCATCACACGATTTCAGCCGGAAGCGAGGGTTTACTGAATGGCGGAGATATCGCTCAGAATCTCTCGATTCGATCCGGATGTCGACCGGGAGAGTCGCTTCGTCACCTATACCGTCCGGGCGGAGCCCACGGAACGGGTGCTGGACTGCCTGAACCGCATCAAGTGGGAACAGGACGGAACCCTTGCATATCGCATGTCCTGCGGGCACGGGGTATGCGGGTCGGATGCCATGAAGATCAACGGTCGCTGCTCTCTGGCATGTCAGAAACTCGTCAGGGATTACGACGGCGGGGAAATCGTGATCGAGCCCCTTCCTTCGTACAGGGTCCTGAAGGATCTGGTTGTGGATCTCAATCCATTTTTTGAGAGAGTCCAATTGATAAGACCTTTCCTGATTACCTCAGCGGTTGCGCCGGAGAAGGAGCGCAAACAGGACCACGAGGACAGCGAAAAGGTGAGGGAGGCGATCCGGTGTATCCTCTGCGCCTGCTGCACTGCATCCTGCCCGGTTCTCACCTCTGAAAACGAGCAATTCATAGGACCGGCGCCGCTGGTTTGGGTTTTCAGGTATCTCTTCGATTCAAGGGACGAGGAAGGATTGAAAAGGCTCGAGCAAATGGACAACCCCGACGGGGCATGGGGATGCAAGAACTACTTTGAGTGCACCAGGGTCTGTCCGAAAGAGATCCCGGTGACCAAAGAGATCAACATAATCAAAAGGGAGATACAGAAAAGGCTTCAACAGAAAACGGAATAAGCCGCGGATTGTCGCGGATGAGATGAGTTTTTGTGTTTTGATTACATCTTAGAATCTGTGTTCATCCGCGCTCATCCGCGGCTAACAATCTTTCATGGAGTATTCGAAGAAGGAGACAGGAGAACATGCCACGCAATTTGACTCGGAAGATTTTGGAAGCGCACCTTGTGGAAGGAGAACTGATCCCGGGACAGGAGATCGGTGTGAGGGTGGATCATGCGCTGCTTCAGGACGCCACCGGCACGGTGGCCATGCTTGAGTTCGAAGCCTTGAAAATGGAAAGGGTGAAGATCGGACTGGCCGTGCAGTATGTGGATCACAACATCCTGCAGACTGACAGCAACAACGCGGATGATCACCGTTATCTCCAGACCGCGTCTGCCCGCTATGGGCTGCACTTCAGCCCTCCCGGGAACGGTGTATCCCATCAAGCCCACATGGAACGGTTCGGAGAACCGGGCAAGATCGTGCTTGGCTCGGACAGCCACACGCCGGGTGCTGCCGGCGTCTCCATGCTCGGGATCGGCGCCGGTGGGCTCGACGTTGCCTTGGCCATGGCCGGGATGCCTTACCATATGCCCTGCCCCAGGATACTTGGGGTGCGCCTTACAGGGGAGCTTCCAGACTGGGTGAGTGCAAAGGATGTGATTCTCGAAATGCTTCGAAGGCATGGGGTCAAGGGATGCGTAGGCAAGGTCGTCGAGTACTATGGCCCCGGCGTGGCTTCCCTTTCGGCAACCGACAGGGAGACCATCGGGAACATGGGAACGGAATTGGGGGCGACGACCAGCATCTTCCCATCGGACGAAAGAACGAAGGCGTATCTGCAATCCCAGGGCCGGGGGAGGAGATGGAAAGCACTGGCCGCAGACGAGGGTGCGGAATATGACGAACACGATGAGATCGATCTTGCCTCCGTCGAGCCCCTGATCGCTTTACCGTCTTCACCGGGGAATGTCGTCCCTGTCCGTGAGGTGGCGGGACTCCCGGTGGACCAGGCGATTGTGGGGAGCAGCGTCAACTCTTCCTTCAGAGACCTCATGGTTGCCGCAAAGATCGTCGAGGGCAAGCACTGCCATCCACGAGTTTCCTTTCACATCAACCCTGGAAGCAGACAAGTGATCGAGAACGTGGCCAAAGCAGGAGGGGTGCTCATGCTTCTCCGGGCCGGTGCAAGGATTCATGAGTCCGGGTGTCTCGGGTGCATCGGGATGGGGCAGGCTCCGGGAACGGGACAGGTGAGCCTCAGGACTTTCCCCAGGAATTTCCCCGGCCGATCCGGCACGAAGGACGACAAAGTCTATCTCTGCTCGCCGGAAACCGCTGCTGCCGCGGCCCTGAAAGGGGTCATCACGGACCCCAGGGATCTCGGAACAGAGATGAGCTATCCGAGGATTGCGGACCCGAAGAAATACCTGGTAAACGCCAGCTTGATCATCTCCCCCTCAGAAGAGCTCGCCGGAACGGAGGTGGTGCGGGGGCCCAACATCCGGCCGCTGCCCCATATGGACCCGTTGCCGGAGACGCTCAAGGTGGAGGTGACGATCAAGGTGGGGGACAACATATCCACCGACACGATCATGCCGGCAGGGAGCAAAGTGCTCCCGTTGCGCTCCAACACCGAGGCGATCAGCGAGTTTGTTTTTTATCAGATCGATCCCGACTTCCACAGGCTCTGCAAAGAGAAGGGTTCCGTGGCCGTTGTAGGCGGCGAGAACTATGGTCAGGGATCGAGCAGAGAGCATGCCGCCCTCGCCCCTCGCTATCTGGGGGTACGGGTGAAGATTGTCAAGAGCTTCGCTAGGATTCACAAGGCCAATCTCACCAACTATGGGATCGTCCCTCTTACCTTCCGGGATCCGGCGGATTACGATGCTCTGGGAAAAGGGGCGCAGCTGGTTCTGCCGGAGATCCGGGAGAGGATCGCGCGCGGGGACAGAGAGATCCCTGTAGAGGTGGGAGGACGCCGGATCCTGACGGACCTGGATGTGTCCGATCGCCAGAGAAAGAACCTCCTGGCGGGGAGCACACTCAACCGTGTCAGAAATGAAGTGAAGATCAAGAAGTGAGCTGTCTCCATTTTCAGAAGACAGGAGTCAGAAGTCAGTCCAGAAAACAATTGCGTGAGGGAGAACGATGGCTCAACAAGTGGTGATGAAGAACACTGGGCTTCGAGGTGTTGCCGTCGCCGATACCAAGGTCAGTTTCATAGACGGCGAAAAGGGGATCCTGATCTACCGGGGTTTTCGTATCGAGGATCTGGCGGAGCATTCGACCTTTCTTGAGGTGGCTTTCCTCCTGCTGAATGGGACTTTGCCCACCAGGAAGGAATCTTCCGATTTTGAAGCTCAGGTCCTGAAGGCAAGGCCTCTCCCACCGTACCTCCTGGAAAGTCTCAGACACTGGCCTCGAGAGGCCCGCCCAATGGACGTGCTGCAGGCGTCCGTGCCGATGTTGGCCATGGCCGAGCCCGAACTTGCAGAGGAGTCCCGGGGGGCCAATGTCGGGATGGCGACGAGGCTCATCGCACGTATTCCCGCGGCGGTGGCTGCCTGGCACCGGATCCGTCAGGGACTGGACCCGCTTCCGCCTGACGATTCTCTCTCCCATGCAGCGAACTTCCTGTGGCAGCTCCACGGGAAGAAACCGGACGATGAGGCGGCCCATGATCTCGACGTCTGTCTGATCCTTCATGCCGACCACACCTTCAATGCCTCCACCTTTGCATGCCGGGAGGTGGCTTCAACGCGGGCTCACATGTATGCCGCTGTGACTGCAGGCATCGGGGCGCTATCGGGTAGTCTGCACGGTGGCGCCAACGCAGAGGTCATGAAGATGCTGATGGAGCTCGAGAACGAGAAAGATATTCCAGGGTGGGTGGCCTCGAGACTCCAAAGCGGAAGCCGTATCATGGGGATGGGTCACGCCGTGTACAAGACCATGGATCCCAGGGCCAAGTATCTGAAGCAGATGGCGCAACGGCTGGGCAAGAAGACCGGGCAGTCTAGGTGGCACGAGCTTTCGACAGAGATCGAACAGACCGCCCTGAAGGCGTTCGCCGAAAAGGGAAAAACCGAGATCCAGCCCAATGTCGATTTCTTCAGCGCCCCGGTTTATCACATCATGGGAATCCCCCGTGACCTGATGACGCCCATCTTCGCCATTTCCCGCGTGTCGGGCTGGTGCAGCCACATCATCGAGGAAAAATTCGCTGAGGCCCAGGAAAAGCCGCAACTGTACAGACCCCAGGCCGAATACGTCGGCCGTTACTGCGGTTTGATGGGCTGCGAATGGGAACCCCCGGAGGCGAGGACAGACGCATAGGGCAAAACCGGAGGCAGAGGTCAGGGGTAGGCCGGAAGTTCACCGGTTTGCAGATGAGCTTCCTGGTGTCAGTTTTTTGCGAACGCCCCATGTCTCATAAGTTGAAGCTCCAGCACCATTGTAACAGCGTCAGGACCAGGTTACTCAGCTTACGATTTTTGAGCATATCGCTTTATCCACTGAAGCGCTTCACAGGAGGAATATAGGATCTCCCTTGGCACATAACCTCGACTAGACGGGTATCAATGCAACTCTCCTCCAAAAGGATATGGATCCAACTGGCAAAAAGGAGATTGAACGATGAAATGGCCCGCATGTGTTCTTTCAGTTATTGTGCTGATCCTCTGCAACACACTTCCCACCTATCCTTCTCAGTTAAAAGGGCAGTTTCTAAATAGTAAAGACCGGCTGAAGGAATCACCATCAATTGGAAGGGACACTCCTGATCAGAAATCGCCGTTCACGGCAACTGTTGAGGAGGGAAATGACGGTGCTGCCGGAACTGTCGACATATCCGGAAGATGGGAAGGCACCGCCCACCATCGCGATGAAGGTGTGACTGCAGACATTATCTTCGAGATCACCCAGGATGGAGAGTCTGTGACAGGAATGTGGACGAGCCCGGGGGCTTATCCGACGAAATGCGGTTTCTGGATTGGCGACATCAGGGGGAGTGTGCAAGAAGGCAAATTCACCTTTACCGCAAGCGATCCGGTCAAGGATTTGGACACCTGTGAAATCGAATGCTTTGGAACGATAGATGCTACGCTGACGGTAAAGAGTGAATCCGAAATGGCAGGGGGCGGACAGGGAGTGTTCTGCCTCGACGGCGAAGTCTATGATATCGATTTCAGTCTTACCAGAGCGGCGAGTATAAAGTCCTTCACGTTTACCGGTTACCACGATGACACCACCAAAGGGTTTGCCCTCTTCCAGGCGACTACCAGGATGGTGGACAAGAATCCCCTGGCCGGGGGATTGATAAGATTTGACGCCTCAGAGGTATGTAAAGCGGAAGGTCCCTGCAACTGCGATTTTGGCTGGGAGTTTGACGGGGGGGAGCTCCTGTTTTTCGACGGTGCACAGGATAAGCCTGTTGCGAGATTCCTCGAATCTCGCGCATACAACATTACGCTGACCACCGTCTCCGAATGCGTCGAGAACAATCACGCCCTGCAAAAGACCATTGATCTCACTCTCCTGCCTGGAGATCTTATTTTCATCAGGACCCCGGGCTGGACCGGCCCGTTCGACTTGGCCGACGAAAGCTACACGCATGTCGGGATGTATGTCGGCAATGACGAAATGATCGAGGCTACCAGCCGTCGCGCCCACGGAACCTCCCGGACAGGAGTTCATTTTTCCCCATTGAGAGGGTGGGCACACCCCATCGAGCCTTTCGCAACGGCTTTTCGGGTAAAGGGTGCAACTACCGATCAAAGGGAAAAAGCAGTCAACTTTGCTATTGATATGGCTCAAAAAGACCGGGCCTATGACATGAATGTCTTCTCCAAGCAGCTGTACGGGAAGTCATATTATTGCAGCGAGCTCATATGGGCCGCGTATTATCATGCGGCGGGAATAGACCTGGGGAGGACAGGACCTCTTACATCAATCCCTGTGCATCCGGACACTATCCTACGTGATACAAACCAGCTGACCTTTATCGGCGGCCATTGGGAACACTATGCGCCTCAGTTGAGAGCAGGCGGAGCAATAGGACAAATAATACAGTTACTGTTATCGGATAAATAGTTCAGGGTGTGGTGACAAGACTCGGAAACCCTCAGGAACTTGTCTTGGCTGACCCGGGTACGAAGGAATCTCTCAAGCTGTTTATCCGACCTTGATGAGCACAATACCGATAATGATAACCAGACTGGCAAGAAAACGGAGCAGCCCATAGCGCTCCTTGAGCAGGAAAACCCCCAGGAGAACGGCAAATAGGGTGGCAACCTGGCGAACGCCTGCGGCATAGCTGACATCCGTGCTCTGCAGGGCAAAACGGTATGTCATGTTGGAAGAGAAGAGGAAACTCCCCCCCAGGAGAACACGAAGCGGATGATGGGTGAAACAATAGAGAGCCCGGCTCCTGAGACGGCTATTCAGGAAGACCACGACGGTGAAGTAGGCGAAGATCATGGTCATCAGACAAACGGTAAAGATGTAAAAGCCTTCGCGCCCCACCCCTAACTTGTCCGCTATCCCGCCAAAGGAATAGAGGAAGCTCGCGAGCAGGGCAAACCAGACTGCCTCGCTCCGGAAACCGATACTCCTGAATCCTGATCCTCCCACGGAGGGTTTCAACTGGATGCAGAAGGTGCCTGCCGTCGAAACGACGATCCCGGCGATCACCACGACTGTCAGTGTGTCTCCCAAGTATACATAGGCCCAAATGGAAATGAAGATGGGGGCAAGGGTGCTGATCGGGTAGCTTAAGGAAAGATCCCCTTCGTCGGACGCATAGGCCTTTGCCGTGGCCAGGTGATAGGAGGTGAAAAAAATGGCAGAGAGGGCGGCAAGGATAAGCACCGTGGGTCCGGGTGCCGCGAATCCGGGCACGGCAGCCCACCCGGAAGTCCAGCCTGCGACAACGGCGATCAGGAAGATCGACCACATGAAGAGCGTCTTTTCATCGCTCGCCTTGATCAGCATGTTGTAGGAGGCATGAAAAAGAGCGGAAGCGATGACGCTTAACATGGCTAGGGTTTGCACTGCGCCTGGGGGAGCTCCTTTCAAGAAATCATATGACCGCGTGCGTCCGGAGAGTCCTTACGCCAACGGATATTGTATGTGCGGGGGAGCGCTTCAAGCGCTTCTTCGATGAAGGAGTCCAGATCAGGCGCTGGAGCGCCCCCCGGCGCGTCTATTCGAGCTTGTCTTGGCGTCGGCTTCTTCTAGCGCACCGGACAGCGAAAGGCAATATTTCGCGAGCGTCCTCTTCCCTGGACAATGCAGGGGGACGCTCTTTAATAATGATTCCTGAGAAGTAACTCTTGTCTTGAATATGATATTACAGTAGAAGAATTCAAGCCTTGGGGGTTGGACTGAAGCCCGAGATGCTCTGAAGGGAGGAGTTCATATTATGAGCGATGAACGAATCCTGGGTGATTCAGATTTTGTCGATTCGGTCATTTTCCAATCCGAGGAACACTATGAGCGGAGACATAGACTGAAGCGGCAAGGATACGATCTTGATCGAGTAGCTAAGAGGGTTGCAGAAGTACTGAAGATGAAGCCGGATGAAATTTTTTCGAAAGGGCGACAGGACAGAAAAGTGAAGGCGAGAAGCCTCCTGTGTTTTTGGGCTGCCAGAGAACTGGGCATATCTCATACGGCCCTTGCCGAGAAATTGGAAATGAGTTTGGCCGGCGTGGGATTTTCTGTGGAACGGGGAGAATCCATCGCAAGAGAAGGCGAATACTTACTCGAAAGGCAGGCTACTAAATTTTAAAAGAGCGTCCCTCTCGTCCCCATGAGTGATGTTACTTGAAGATGAAGATTGAGAATAAAACTGAGCTGGTTGCGGTCTTTTTGGTCTTTGTATGCATGGTGGTTTCCCTGATTGTAGGTATTTATAACGCTGAGACAAATTCACATTGTTATCCTCTGTTGTCATCCACAGGAATTATTTCGGTATTATTGCTTACATGTTGCCTGGTTGTTCTGGCACGAGAATTGATTAGGTTTCGGCTGAAACGGAATAATCGTGTACTGTTATTCCGGACATTACTTGTGATAAGCATCGGTTTTCTCACTTTCTGCCTCGTAAACTTAACCAACATACTATTCGATGTTTCGCCTGCCAAGGATCATGAGCTTCGTGTCAATGAAGTTTTTAGTGTCAGAATCCAAAGAGACTCTCATGACTTTATAGTTAATTATATTGGGTTTAAAGTACCTGCAGAACTTACACACTTCGCACTTTGGCAAGTGTACAGAGACGAGAACATCCATGATTTTGCTTTAGGTAGCGTCCACCGAGTAATCTGGCATTCAGGACTATTTGGCACGCCATGGTGTGAATATAATACTCGTTCTATGATTACTGGGGCACGTCCTTCATCTCTCAATGCCTACCGCCGTGCTCCATTTACAATGCTGTCAGCAAAGGGTATTTTTACAAATGATTCGATCTATCGTAGACAGCTTATTTCTTGGAATGTGCCAATTGAAGATCAAAAGAATCATCCAGGTGCCCAACATTGAGTGTATTCTTGTTGAAAAATGCCTCGTGAGCGTCCTTTTGGTAGTCGGCATTGGGCATCTCCGGCCGTGGGCATCCTGTTCATGCTCCGTCGTACGAGCACATTGATTAGATCTGGTGGATTGGATCTCAAATCCGCCAAGAGCGTCTTGCACCCTATGAAAAGACGCACGGGTGAAGCCGGATCTGTTGGCGGCGGTGAGGCAGTCGCCATCGCCGTCGAGGCATGAAAAGGAGGAAACAATCGTGGCAAAACACCTTCCCTTGCTCATCATCGGCGCTGGCCCTTATGGACTTGCAATGTCGGCGTATGCCGGGCGCAAGAACATCGAGCATGTTGTCGTCGGCAAGACGATGGATTTTTGGAAGTCCAACATGCCTGAAGGGATGTACCTCCGTTCCGCATGTGATTGGCATTACGATCCCTTCAACGAGGCGACCATTGAACGCTATCTCGAAACGAAGAATATCAAGCGAGCCGATGTTGAGCCTCTGGCGCTCGCCTTTTATTTGAGCTATGCGGAGTGGTTTGTGAAGCAAAAAGGGATTGAGATCCTGCCGGCGTGGGTCCAACAGCTCAACTATGTCGATAATACGCCCCCGTTCTTCGAAGCCGTCTTGCTGGATGGAAAGATGTTGACAGCCAGGAATGTAGTCCTCGCACTGGGCTTCCGCTATTTCAAGAATGTGCCCGAAGTGTACTCGGCCTTGTTTCCACCTGGGCGTTTCGCCCACACGTGTGATTTGGTGAAGTTTACCCCTTTGAAAGGCAAACGCGTGCTGATCATCGGCGGGCGACAAAGCGCATTTGAATGGGCTGCCCTGAACAATGAGCAAGGCGCGGAGGCCGTCTATCTGTCTTATCGCCACTCCACGCCGGCCTTTCAACCAGCGGACTGGTCATGGGTGAATCCCATTATGGAGGAGATCGTGACGAATCCGGCTTGGTTCCGTCGGAAGACGGCAGAGGAAAAGGAGCAGGTCAACCGCCGGATGTGGGCGGAAGGGCGATTGAAGTTGGAGCCATGGCTGGCGGAGCGCATTACCAAAGATACGATCAAGTTGCTCCCCCAATCGCAAGTAACCGCCTGCAAGGAGTCTCCCAATGGCGAACTCGAAGTCAGCCTAAATGGCTCAACATTGGCGGTTGACCAAATCATTCTGGCGACAGGTTACAAAGTCAGGGTGGAACAAATTCCATTTCTGGCGAACGGAAACCTCCTGGCGCAACTCGAAACCCAAAATGGCTTCCCTATCCTTGACGACCATTTCCAGAGTAACATACCGGGTTTGTTCTTTACCAGCATGTGCGCAACACAAGACTTTGGTCCCTTTTTTGCGTTCACAGCAGCCGTCCGCACTTCTGCCAGGTTGATCGGATCCGTGCTGGGCGGATGACGGATCCTCTGAGCAAGGGGACGCTGGTAAGAAAGTAAGTTGACATCATTATTGGGGTATGAGATACAGAGCACATGCCAAGATTAGCTCGATTGGACGCACCCGGTGTTTTGCACCATATCATGATCCGGGGGATAGAGCGTCGAAAGATATTTCTGAACAGGAAGGATTACGAGGACTTTATGGAGCGCCTGGCGGTCCTTCTCCCTGAAACAAAGACTGCGTGTTATGCGTGGGCCTTGCTGCAGAACCATGCTCATTTTCTCTTTCGTACAGGCGCAGTGCCGCTGGCTCGATTGATGAGAAGACTGCTTACGGGGTACGCGGTCAGCTTTAATCTCCGGCACAAACGGTATGGGCATGTGTTTCAAAACCGGTACAAGTCCATCATCTGCCAGGAGGACAGTTATCTGAGGGAACTGGTTCGCTATATTCACTTGAACCCGCTCAGGGCCGGCGTTGTCGCTGATGTGGGAGAATTGAAAGAGTATCCGTATTCAGGGCATGGTGCATTGATGGGAAAGGTGAAGAGGACGTGGCAGGATGTTGATTATGTGCTCAAGTATTTCGGGGAGTCTGTTCGAAAGGCGAGAAACGCCTATGAGTCGTACGTGGGGGAAGGGGTTGAGCTGGGGCGGCGTCGGGAATTGACGGGGGGAGGGTTGATTCGGAGCCTGGGGGGATGGTCGGAGGTCAGGAGGCTCAGGGAGGAAGGTAGCGATCACGTCATGAGTGATGAGCGCATCCTTGGCGACTCAGGATTTGTCGAATCCATGCTCAGCCAGGCGAATGAAGAGTACGAGCGGCGGTACGAGTTGAAGCGCCGTGGGTATGGCTTGGACCGGATTGCCGGAAGGGTGGCTGAGATCTGCGGGATGGAAGAAAAGGAAGTCTTTTCAAGAGGACGTCAGAAGGAGAAAGTGAGGGCCAGGAGCATTCTCTGTTACTGGGCGGTCAGGGAGGCTGGGATACCGCTTAGGGCACTGGCAAGACGCTTGGGGATCAGTGCCCCTGCGGTCGGGTATGCGGTGGAAAGAGGAGCGGCCCTTGTTCGTGAGAATCACTTTGTGTTGACGGAATAGTTTTCTTATTTTCTTACCAGCGTCCCGCAAACAAAGCACTGCACGGCGGACTGGCTCCGCTTCGCTCCGCCCCTGAGGCCGGGCGTTCGCATAATGACGTCTTGACGTCAAGGCGTTAAGTGGTTAAAATGTCCTTTGGTCACAAGAGAAGGAGGACATTATGACTGTACAAACCAAAAGGGCGACCATTTACTTTGAGCCCGATCTGCATAAAGCGTTGCGCCTTAAGGCCGTTGAGACCAACCAATCCTTATCCGAGCTTGTAAACGACGCCGTCAGAGGGGCGCTCGCCGAGGATGCCGAAGACTTGGCCGCATTTGACGAAAGAGCGGAAGAGCCTGCAATTCCCTACGATGAAATGGTCATAAGACTCCGAAAAGATGGCCGCATATAGCGTTTTTTTCAAGGAATCGGTCCAGAAGGATCTCGCCGACATTCCCAAAAAGGATCTGACGAAGATCCTAACTCGCGTCAAATCGCTCGCGGCGAATCCGCGCCCTGCCGGCTCAGAAAAGCTCACCGGCCAGTACCGCTACCGCCTGAGGCAAGGACGATATCGAATTGTGTACGCAGTGCAAGACCAAGAGCGCACTGTCACTGTAGTGAAAGTCGGACACAGGAAGGACGTCTATCGCTGATAGCGAACACCCGGAACCCGACCTCATTACTTCGGCGGGTTATGGACGTTAGGATTCGAGGAGGACAATGGAAAATCTCTCTTTTAAACTGGAAGTTCCCATCTTCAAAGACGGTGTTCCTGTCCACGTTGCCATCAAGGCTTGGGACAATCTGCAGTCTATTATTGACAAAACGTGCTTGGGTGGCAACTCAATCACATCGCATTGGATCGAAAGAACGTGAGAAGTACTATCTGTAATCTTGATCATCACTGACATCCAATGCGTATCGCCACCGAACATCGAAACTGAACGCATCCAGAGCCTGTTGATCGCTCAAGGTGTTAAACTCTTGCAGGAGACACAGCCCGAGAACGCGCGCAACGCTGAAATTAGGTCGTCCTGTTTTTCCATAGAGCATGGCATACCGACTCTCGTTCCTGAACAGTATTGGAAGGACTTCGGTTTTGAACAGGCGAGCCCATGACGTTTTTAGACGATTGCGGAGGCTGGAAGATAATTTGGTGCCTATGCCGTTACTTCTCAGGAGTCACAAATCAAGAACGTCTCCTGATATGGTATCTACCCGAATAAGTGCCGAATACAGGCTTTGGCGAACGAACCCGTAGAAAGGAAAACGCTTCGATGGAACCTATCACGGTTACGATGGTCAACGAAGTGTCCATGATTCCAGTTGTGCAGGCCGCCGCTTCAGCCTACTGCCGGACCGCAGGTGCGGGCGAGGAGATTGCAGGCCAGACGGAGCTGGTCATCGAAGAGATCGTTGCCAACATCATCCAGCATGAATATCTGCCCGGCCAGCGCGAGACGATTACCTTGACCCTTTCCCTGCAGGAGGGCGTCATGGAATGGTTGATCCGCTTCCGGGGCATTCCTTTCGATGTCGAGTGTCTGAAGCAATGGGAAAAGAAAACCGGCATGGATCAGATCGTTGAAAGCGGAGGACGGGGACTGGGCCTGCGCCTTCTCGGCCAGTTCACCGATGATATCCAATATCGCAATCTGGGCTGGAAGGGGCAGGAAATACGCATCCGGCGTTTTGTTCTGGGAACTGAAGAAGCGCCGTCAATGCAGGAAGAGGTTCGGCGCGAAGAGGAATCGCCGTCATTGCCTCTGCGATTGGCTGTTCGGCGGATGGATCACGAAGAAGTGGCAAAGGTTTCCCAGCTTGCCTATTTCTCCTATCGTTATACCTACTTCAACGAGTATCTTTACGATCCTGACGAGATCCGTAAACGCAACGTGGATGGACGTCTGGTTAGTTACGTGGCCGTCAGCGAAGAAAACGGCGAGATTCTGGGGCATCTGGCGATGATCCCGGATGACCTGTCGGGTATGCCGGAACTGGGCGCCGGTTTCGTCAACCCGCACTATCGGCGTAGCGGCGCTTTAAACGCACTCGTCAATGCTATCAACGTGGAGATGCTGCAACAGGGGATTCCGGGAGTGTTCGGCACCGCCGTCACCACGCATTGCTACAGCCAGATGTCCGCTGTCAAACTGGGATGGAAAGAAACGGCGCTCTTGGTTTCCCGTCTGCTTCCGATGACTTTCCAGGCGATCAGTGATCGTGAGGATTCCCGGGAATCCCTGCTGTATTTGTGCAGGCTTTTCGATCTCTCACCAAGGAGGCCTTACTATCCGCCTGCCCGTCATTGCGAGATGATCGCAGCGATAGGACGCAATGCTAGCATGGATGTAACTTTAGCCGTGAATTCCACAAACATCAGCCTGCCGGACAGGGGATGCCTGGAGGAAAAGACCGACACCAACAAGGATGGTCACCTCATCGTTCGCCGCTGGGGAAACGACAGCGAAGCAGCGATTCGGACAGTTTTAAAGCGCTGGTGCCTGGACCGTCTGGAAACGGTCTATCTTTATCTGCCCCTTTTCGAACCTGCCACCGGCGTTTTGAGCTCCGCCTGCGAGGATATGGAATTCTTTTTTGCAGGCATCAAACCTGGCCGTGACGGCCAAGACTGGCTGGTCCTTCAATATCTGAACAACCAGCGCTATGATTACAAAGACCTCCAGGCCGCAACCCCCTTTGGACGGGTGCTCATGGATTACGTGCGGACCTGCGATCCCAATACCGACATAAGCGAGTGAACGGCCCAAGGGAGTGGTTGTCGAAGTGTTTGATATCGAATTGAATAGAGATGGAATGACCCTCTGAAATGGGCCAGTAATGCGTTTTTCGAAGGCAAAAACGCGCTTGTTGCCAATGGATATGAGTGTGGGGGACGGGTATTCATGTGGGAGCAGGGGATGCGCCAGAATTTAATGTGACGTGGAAATCCTGGCCCTCTGGACCAGGTCAGAGACAATCGGCTCAGCCAGTAAACCATTTTCTGGAAAAGTTG
>PHBH01000070.1 GCA_002840535.1 Deltaproteobacteria bacterium HGW-Deltaproteobacteria-15
CAGCTCCGACTCTACGTTTCAGACCGGCTTTAACCCAACATGTTGTGTATACCCATTAAAAACCCGGATGCCCCATTTTGTTTTTATAGTTCCGAACTACAGAAACTAGAGAAACCATTTGAGACTTCCTTCGAACTCCTCGACACCTTCAACAGGTACTGGTCTATGGTCATGACTCCCGGGTCGAAGACCTCTATGGCCTATCCCTTCCCGCGACGGAGACTGACGGCTTCTGGCACCTGATCGCGAATCCCGATTGTCGGTTTCAAGACGAAGGGTATTCTGCATTCTGGCGGTATTTCTTCGTACGGTTGACTCATCCTCGGTAATTTACTATAGTCACTTGATTCTCCTGGTCTTTCCTTTAGATGGAGGGTTACAGTTGAGATATCCTTTCCAATGCATCCGCCATCTCCCTACGCTCCTCATCCTCTTCACTGCCATTTTAAACTTCGCAGTTGAGCCCCTTCATGCCGCGGACCTAATTCTAGACGGCAACGATGTCTTGGTAATCGAAAACCAAACTTACATCCACACTGGGAACATATATCTGAAAGACAATGCCAAACTGACATTGAGAAATGCTACACTGATAGTGAACATTTCGTATCATGAAGAATTCGATATCTACGTTTCAGACAATGCTATACTTGAAGTGGATAACTCAACGATCAAAACACCTATTTCCGATGAGATCCAGAGGGTTATCCTGATCGGGTCTCCTGAACTCTACTTTAGAAATTCCAATTTAAATGAGGGCCTTGTTTATATAGCGGCAGGTATTGAAGGCGGTCTGTATGATGAAAGCAAGCTGTTCACCGGCAGCGTTATCATATCCGGTTCGACTATCCATAACATAAGCTTGAATTTCTCGCCTGAAGGCGGTGGGCTTGTTTCTGTGAAGGACGTACGACTAGGTACTTTCACATTGAGATTTAACAACAATTACCAGGGGCAATTCTCACATTTGAAGCCGGGTCTGTTTGCCTCTTGGTCCTATACTGAGAATAACTACAATATTGCATTAATAAATACGCAAATAGACATGCTCATTGCCGCCTGCGATGGACCTTCGAAGATTATAGTTCGTGATTGCGAGTTCCACCAGTTTGCGCCCACTACTCCCTCAGCAGCCATACAAATGACGGCTATAGATTCAAAAATTCGTCAGGTTCCGCTTCACGGATTGATGGACATTGAAGCACGGTTATGGGGACTCAAAAAAGGTCACTATGATGACTGGCTTCTAAGCGATCATTCCACGGTTACACGAGGCGAATTGCCTTGGCTGAGACTTCGGAACACAGATGTAACGGATTGGTGGATGGTCAGCTCTTTTGCCAATTCGGATATTACTATTGAGGATTCCACTTTAGAGTTTCGTGTCTATTCGGATAACTCCCACACGAAGATTAAAAATTCGAGGATAGTCTATCGTCTCATGCTTTATTGCGCAGAAAACAGTACGGTCGAATTCGAAAAGACGATCGTAGAGAACATATCTGTCTACGTGCCGCCGATATCAGCTACGATAAAAGGAGACATCACTTTCCCTTCCAGCGCAAGATTGGTCGACTGGTATGGCCCCTCAACAGTAACCAGAAGATACCCGGTCGCATGTGGCGTTCCCTCCGCTGCATTGAAGCTCTATTCCAAGGACGGAGCCCTTGTCTGGTCCGGTTTTACGAATAGTGCAGGAAACGGGGAATTTGGAATTCGATTCAATGACAACAACCACTCGGATGTTTGGAGCCTCAGTGTTTCTTACGGCGGAAAGATCGTTGACACCGCTGTCCACCTGCTGACTTCAACGCCGATTCTACTGACTGGCCAATTCCCTCCTCCTCCACCTGCCCCAAAGGTGACTCCTACACCGGCTGTAATTTTGCTGCTAGGCGAGTAGTGGTCGGGGAGAAGTGGGCAAATCGGAGTTTGGTGAAGGAGTACGAGTATATCCCTGCAAATTGCCTACTTCTATGGAATCTGCGTTCTTGACTTCGTGTACATATGACTTGATAGTGCACCTCGCCAACGCGGCGAAAGGGTTGGGTATGTGTAGCGGACATGGGGGACTGAAGTTGAAAGGTGTGTTGGGCCGCGTAAAGACGAATCTTTCCTGAAATTACTCACTCGCGAAGATCTGGTGTCCGAAATTGTCGGTGACAGGGATACTTTATTCTTGAGAATCCGGATGGTGGTCCTGATGGCGGCGTGGACTTGCGGCTGCGAAATGACGGGAAGAAAATCTACGTTCAATGCAGGCATTGGAAGGCAAGACAGTTCGGCGTGGATTCTGAATTCTTGACAAAAATGCCAAAAGAGATAAGGTGAGAAAAACCGAACACTTCTGCTGACCAACTGCGACAATAGCCATGGGTTGAGATCGAAACCTAACTTCTTTTCAGAGAGTGGGGTTTTTCCTTCTGATATGGATCTCAAATCAACCGGAAACCTCTTTATTGTCGGATCGGCTTCGTGCACCCAATCTCTGGAAAAGTGGAGAATGTTCGCCTGAAAACTCTGGGTGTATGCCTTCGCAAAAACAATGTTTGACTTTGCAATCTACGATGTCTTTGCAGAGAAACCCTTCTCCGGGTGTCCTGCCGCCGTTGTTAGGGCGCACCAGGCGCAACCCCTTTCTGTGCTCAGTGTATTGGCTCAGGAGTTCAACTTGCCCGAGACATGTCTTTATTGGTGGAAGGATGGTTCGGTGATGATGCAATTTGCCACTGCAGCCGGACCGATTGCCGCTTGTGGACACGGTTTGCTGTCCGTTCTTGCTGATGCAGCACTTACAACAGCATGTGGATCGGAAGGCGAGCTTCTCTATCGAATTGGGGATAGCGCCCCTTCAATAGCTAAGTATCGCCAAGAGAGTCCAAGGACGTTCAGTATAAGAGCTAGGTGGAACAATTTTCCTGAAATCGGCCCTAGCCTTCCAGTTAGGGAGACCGCGATGCTGCTCGGGTTACCTGAAGAGTGCCTTTGCAGGGATCTTCCAATGAAAGCCGTGAACTCAGGAATCTTGAACGGTTTGGTCCCGATTGTGGATGTAAAGACCCTGCTGGAGATACAGCCGACATTTGGGCAAGACTGGACCGAATATTTCAATAAGCATAGACTTGCTGATCTCCATCTGTACGTTATACAGAACCATGGCTGCACAGAACCAACAACACTTTATCTCAGGACCCGCAACGTCTTTCCTTATGGAGTCCGTGAGGAAGCTGCAACGGGGACAGCTTCCGTGTCACTGGCTGCTGCTCTGAAGCAGACTGTTTATCCTGACGGGCTACAATTCTCTTTTATTCAAGGGGTGCAGCGCCTTGGAAACCTTCAGGTTTTCGTAAGCGTTGCACCATCCGGCCGGCTTGACCTCTGGCTGGAAGGAACAGTAGTCTTGATTGCGAGGGGAAACGATTTGGCGTTGCCGAGCGTATCGAGTGAATGAAAGGAGGAGGTAACCATGGGATCCAAGGATGGTCAATTCGTTGATGATTATAGATACCTTCGCGCTCGGTCCGTTTCGTTAAAAGCATTTTTCGAAAAGGCGTTTCCTAAGGATCTCAACTCAGAGATTTTTTGCGGAGTGTTTGAGTATTTGTTAGCAATGCAGGCGGAAAACGGCTCTTGGCCCGATCCCGAAGGCAATTGGACCGCAGTGCAGACAGCAGTAATCCTCAAGTCCCTCGCCCGTCTGGGTTATACAGAGAATTGTACCTGGGAAATCCCGGGTGCGGGTGGTGGGAGAAGGGGGGGCATAGCAAAAGCTTTACAGTTCTTTAAAGACCGAAAGGAAAGTCTGGATCCCAAGGAAGTGCACAAGCAGTTTTACGAGGACGTTTGGGATCTCTGCCAAATTCTGCAGGCACTTGCTGCTTACGACTTGACTGCTATTGGCAAAAGTTCAGTTACTTCCCTGGAAGCAAACTGGAAAACGATCTATGAGGAAGCGCTCCAGAAGCAGGAGTGGGCAGGACCAGCCTTTCTCTCTGCGTTCTTGGAAGTATTTCTTACCTATCGACCCGATGATAATGAATTACATGGGAAAACTCTGCAGTACCTTTTGCAGCAGGAAGAACGTGATGGATGCAAGGCATTCCTGTGGAGAAACTCCACGGCCGAGCCATGTTGGCACGCCTCTCTGGTGCTCCGTACAATCTGCCGTCTGCCCGGCGCTCTACTAAAACGAAAAGAAAAAGGAGATATTGCGAGTCGAATCGTTTTAGGATTACTTGATGATCAATGCGACAAAGTAGATAAACATACACCAGGCTGGGGATACCGATCTCATGAACGTAACCGTCCCATGTATACCGCTCGGACGCTGCAGGGTCTTAGCCAATCGATTCCTTATCTCAATAAGGAATTGGCTGAGCAAGTTCGAGAGGCCACTAAAGTTGCAAATCAAGTGCTTTTCGATTTGGCCGTAAAAGATGAGAAGGCGTCTGGATTTCTCATTGGAACTCTGAAGGCGACCACCGCCGTGGCGGAATACTTTTCGGCATTAGAAGCTAACTTGCCCTTACAAGTATTTAAAGACACCGCTGCCTGTTTGGGAGGACTATTAGCGGCGGAAGATCCATCTGAGAAGCCTTGGGTGGTACCAGGTCAATACAGGCCTGTAGAGGACGGTCTGCGCATTGCATGGCTCTCGGATCTCCATGTTAGTGATGTTCTTTCCAAGAAGAGCTTTTGGTCTTCTCCTATTAAGCGGCTGAAGCTCTTCAGGAGCCTTTTTCAGAAGCAACATAGCGTGTTTGCAGAGCCTTTTGCCATGCTTAACCTGCAGAGTATTCTTGAGCGGTTGGTCGAACTGAAAGTTCATCATGTGCTGATAACCGGCGATATCACTATGCTTGCTCTTCCTGAACAATTCAAGAATGCACATGATGCATTTCTGAATGCTCAGGGAAGCTTGCTGAAAGATCATCCTGGTCCGAAATTATCGCCGAAACTCTGGACGATTTTGCCTGGCAATCATGATGTAAGTGGATCGTCATCCAATCCGGAATTGAAGCTGTCGGAGTTCTTTGATGCCTTTGAGGACTGCTACAAAGCCCAAGAGTATCAGTGCGAGTTTCCAACCCACACTTTTGTTGAAGTAGCTGGATCGAAGTCAGGACTGCGTGTGGAGTTGATAGGCATGGACTCAACAGGCAGTAAGCCGGTTCAGATAATAGGACCCAATGCAAAGGGGCAAATCTCTGACAAGCAAATGAAACGGTTGAGCGAAATTCTGCTACAGCAGCCTTCACCACGTACGTTGCGCTTGGTTGCATTACACCATCATCTGGTCAACATTCCTTACGTGAAATCGGAACTAGAGGAAGAGTTCATGGAACTGGAAGAGTCAGCCTCACGTAAGCTTCTGAATTTGAGTTGCGACTATGGAATCCATGGAATCCTTCATGGTCATTTCCATGCCTATTCACCATGGTTTGCGCCCATAGGGGTTCCTGGCAAGATCAGCGGTTCATTGCCGATTATTGGGGCTCCCTGCGGCACACTCGACAGCCCGGGGAGGAAAGTGCAATTCCTGGAGCTGCGAGAAATTCTGCGGAATTCAGCTGAAGGCCCGCGACCGGCTTTATTGTTGTATCAGCAAAGCCGTGAAGGCGACAAAGGCAATACTAGATGGATCGAGCAGGCATTGGGCGTTTGTTTGGGTTAGAATTTATGCGGATCGCGTTACTCTTCCCACCCCAATGGGATCCCCGGCAGCCTCCACTTACCCTTCCAACTCTGGCTGCGTGTCTGGCCGGCCAAGGGCACCAAGTCAGAGCTTGGGATCTAAATTTATTTTACTACCAAGATGTCCTCAGACGATCTGCGCGTCAGAAAAAAAATAAAATGCTCATTCGCCAATACTACGATCCGCGAATCCTAATGGACCTACAGCGATTCGCATCGGTTAGCAGTGCGCTGGAGAATCTTTTGCTCAGCCATCACGATCCCTCAGGCAGGCACGGACTTTTCTGGGACAGATTTGAAGGGCCGATGTCCACACAACGCAGGAAGGACTGGCAACTCATCTGTAATAGACCAGAAGAATTTCCCCGATATCACATCTTCCAGCCTCACTTACTGCAAATAATTCGGTGGAATCCGGACATTGTGTGCATCAGTATAATTTGTGACACCCAGATTCTGGGCGGCTTGGCCATTGCTTCAGGTATCCGCAAGGGATTACGGGACACCCTGATTATCTTGGGAGGCCACGCGGTCCGTGAGCGGCGGAATGTGCTGTCCGAACATAAGTGGTTGTTTAGATTCATAGACGCCATTTGTATCTCGCATGGCGAACCGGCACTGCAAGCTCTTGCCGAAGGGGCCGGGATGGCGGATGTTCCCAATGTTTTGTGGTTTGACGGGCACCAAGTACGGTATCCTCGACAACTTGTGCCCTCGTCCGGTGCGGTGCAGCCTCATGCCGATTTCAGTGTAATTCCAGTAAATAAATATCTCACCCCGTCATTGGTCATGCCGATCGAGACAGCTCGCGGCTGCCCCTGGAGCCGGTGCGCATTCTGCGGACATCCTAATACTGAGTTTTTAGGAAATGCGTCATATTTCCCTAGACCGATTGAGGCGGTTATAGGAGAACTCCGGGCGCGTATAAATCAGGGGTGGAATCAATTTTTTTTGGTTGATGAGGCACTGCCATATGATCGTTTTTACTCTTTATCCAAAGAAATCATTAGACAACGCCTGAGCATAAGTTGGATCTGCTATTTGCGATTAGAGAAGAGCCACAACTTGGAGGCATTTCGGGTAGCAGTGCAGGCTGGCTGCAGAAAGGCATTTTTTGGATTGGAAACCGGCTCGGGAAGACTGCTTCGACTCTACAGAAAGGGATTTCAGCCCAACACAGCAGTTTCTGTAATTAGGAATGCCAGCCAGGCTGGATTGGCAGTACATCTTTTCCTGATCACAGGCTTTCCTAATGAATCAACAACGGACCAGCAGCAAACCGAACAATTACTGGCCAAAGTGCTTCCGTTTGCAGATCCATTCGGATTTACCTATGACGTATTTCCCTTGTCTGTTGAACTGGAAACTCCGCTGTTCCATGACCCTACTCGATTTGAGATATTCAAGCCTATGAAGAGGTCTCGAAACGATCTGGCGTCGCTCATCAAGCCCACCGCGAATTGGAAAAGTACGTTGTCAAATACCAGTCGTCGAATTAAAGAACTTGTGGACAGACACCTGGGACCCGTCCCAGGACTACGCCACTTCGATATCAGCCAGGATTCCTTCCACTTGCCTTTGCTTGCGAAGCGAGCATTTTCTGAGGATCGGTCCCGTTTAGCTACTGGCTGAAACTGAATCCATTCCAGACCAAGTAAGTTCCTGAAAAGACGTTTTGTGCTCTGACTGCACAGGACAGGGGACGCACCAAGTTAAGCTGAAAGCAAAAATCAATCTGCTGGAAGAGAGACTCAGTGAAGCATGGGCGCTGATCCCCAAAAAAAGCGCCGGCCGGCTGGCAGTGAAGTGAGAACCTTGGAAGAAGGGAACATCCTGAGCGGGGCACTCCTGGGCGCATCGATCCATTCGGTACACAGCACACACTACCTTAAGGCTGTCCCTTACGATCTAGCACCCACAAGGGCCGTTAACTCTCCAATCATCCCTTTCATCTGTCCGGCTTTGGACGCCATCTCTTCGCTGACCGATGCGGATTCATCTGCGCTGGAAGCATTCTGCTGTATGACCTTGTCCATTTCGGCCACGGAGTTATTGACCTGATCAATCCCCTGCGACTGCTCATTGGAAGCAGCTGAAATCTCTTCCACGAGTTCACCCACCTTACCAGCGGTTTTCGCGACCTCTGAGAAGGCCTGATTGGTCCTTGTGACGAGATCAGAGCCGTCCTTGACCTTCCTGGCAGTCCTTTCGATCAGTTCGGCGGTGCTCTTAGCGGCTTCGGCCGCTCTTAAGGCCAGGTTCCTCACTTCACCGGCAACGACTGCAAACCCTGCCCCTGCCTCACCGGCCCTTGCTGCCTCGACCGCTGCGTTCAAAGCCAAGAGGTTGGTCTGAAAGGCGATCTCATCAATGGTCTTTATGATCTGGGATATCTCCTCACTGGCCCGGGAGATCTCCAGCATCGACTTGGTGAGGCTGCCCATGGAATCATTGGCCTGTCCCACTACCTGGTTGGCCTCCTTCATGAGGCTGTTTGCCTCGTTGGCATGGCTGGCATTCTGTTTGGTCATTGAAGCAATCTCTTCAAGAGAGGATGATGTCTCCTCGATGGATGCGGCCTGTTCCGATGCACCCTGAGCCAACTGCTGGCTCGCAACACTGAGACTTTCCGCCGATGACGATATCTGATCACTGGCTCCGACAAGGCCGGTAATAACGCGGGCGATCCGTCCGATAATTGACGAAGAGATACGGTTCATATAAATACCACAGAGGAGGATGGCCCCGAGTACCGCGGACCCGAGCACGAGCAGCAGTGAGGCCCTGTTGCCAATGATCTCCTTTACCCCGTCCTCTTCGGCTTTGAGCTTCTCATTGGCCATATTGACCACCTCATCAATGGCCTTGCGATGTTCGTCATAGAGGGGCTTGAGCTTGCTGCTGATCGCCTCACGGGCGGGTTCACGGTCGTTGCGCAGAATAGCGGGAATGATTTCTTTATCCCGAATGTCGAAGAACCTCAGCGCCGGTCGATAAGATTTCTGTACCAATGCTTCCTTGAGTGTGCCTTCCTGGAGGCTGTTTGCCCAGAACTGGTGCTGCCTTTCGTAGGATTCGCGGAGGTGTTTTGATTTTTCAGCCAGGTCCCTCAACGTACCTTTATCTGTCTCATCCAGCATCTGAAAGAGGACAAGAAACGGTTCGATAATGTATTCGGGCGGGGGCAGGACATCCGCTATCAGATCTTTCCCCTGGACGATCTTCATGTACCATTCGCCATTGACCTTAGTAGTGTTGATGGTCTTCCAAGAGACCACGGAAAAAAGGACGAATCCAAGGGCACAGATTCCGATTGTCGAAAGCAGCTTCGCCCGGATACTCATGAGACTTCTCCTTCCTTAAAGCGGATTTTGATGGCTCGTCATCCCCAGCGTGCCGGCAGTTGCTGACAGTACAAATCGATCAGGCAGCTAAAGCAGACGCTGTTCTGGCCCTCCATCGGAAATTCTCCACCGGCTCTTGAACGGAAATCCGTGCCCCTGAACGGATTTTGGAGGACGCTGTTAGTCGAACTTCTATGGCCTCCATGGGGTTTAGCGATGCTAACAGAACCGCCCCTGAATTGATCCTTTATACGCCCCATGCTGTTGACAACTACCTTTTGTTTCCTGGAACGATGGATCCCGTTTGAACAAGAGCTTGACGAGATTTTTCGTTTTTTTCCGTGGGCCATGGCCCGGACCATTGAAGGATTGAACTCTCACTTTGCCGGGTGTAAATTGCGTCCACTTTCGGTTACCTTCGATGCTGTTCCAGCGAAAAGCGTGCTATCCAACTCGCGGCCTTACCGGCCTGCTGAGGCGCCTGGATGAGAGCCAAGCTTCAAGTCTTCGTCAGTTCGGTCCAGAAGGAGCTCGAGGATGAGCGCCTCATTGTTCAGAACCTGATGAACACGGATCCTTTTCTTTCCGCTTATTGCGCGCCGGTGCTTTACGATTTTGCGCCGGCCTCACCCCAGAAGGCTACAGAGGAATGACTGAAGACGCTCGAAGGCTGCCAGGTATATCTGCTTATAGTCGGCATCCAGTACGGAACCCGCATTGGGGAGATCTCCATCACCCATGCCGAAAAAGAGGGGGACAATCTTCCTGCAAATTTGCATTTGAAATGCATAATTGCATAAAGGAGATCGTCCAATGCCTCAAGAGTTCCAGGAAGAAGGGCGGGATGGGGAGTCCATTGGTTTATTGAATTCTTCAAAGAAGGTGGGGGCGAACATCAAAGATAAACCGGAATCTTGATCCGACTAGTTATGCTCGAAAAGTATACAACTGTTTTCAAGATTAGGGACCGGCAGAGGGCGGGACCGCTATCCTGCAATCACCAGATATCGTGCGTCGCACAAGGCCTTTCTCCTCCTTTCTGTCATGGATTTCTTCGAAACAAAGAAGGGTTTGGAGATTGATCCAAGCCTTTTTCAGAAATTGACCTCACTCAGCCCTTTGAGCCCGAGGATCCCCCGCGCTTCGTCGGGGGTGGCGGGTTGAATGCCGAGCTCCCGTGCAATCCGGATGATCTTCCCTACCTGCTCGGCGCTGCTCCGGGCGAGAACCCCCTTTTCAACGTAGAGGCTGTCTTCCAGACCCACCCGGGCATGGCCGCCCATGAGAAGCGAACCGGTGCAGAGGGGTATTTGATGGCGCCCGGCAGCACAGACGGAGAACTGGAAATCCCCGATCTGCCTGTTGGCTGTGTCCAAAAGGAAGATCAGGTTCTGAAATGTCGCAGGAATTCCTCCCAGAATTCCCATGACAAACTGAAGATAAACCGGTTTCCGGATGGTTCCGTTTCGGAGCAGAAATGCGATGTTGTTCAGCATGCCCACATCATAGACTTCAAACTCCGGCTTCACTCCGTTCGCATAGATGATTTCCAGATACTGACGCATGGTTTTGAAGGTGTTCGGAAAGATGAAGTCCTCCGTCATTTCCAGATATGGCTTCTCCCACGGGAATTTATACTCTTTGACCTGGTCCTTGATGTGGAAGAGGGCAAAATTCAGCGAACCCGCATTCAGACTAGTCATCTCAGGCTTCAGATTGGAAGCCACTCGGACCCTGTTCTCCACCGGTTCACCGAGTTTCCCTCCGGTGGTGAAGCAGAGGATGACATCGCAGCGCTTCTTCACCTGCTCTGCGATTTCCCGGTAGATGTCCTGGTCGGCGTTAGGCACCCCTGTTTGCGGTTCCCGCACATGGATGTGGGCCACAGCCGCCCCGGCCTCCCGGACACGAACCGCCTCGTCAATCAGTTGCCCGGGTGTAACAGGAAGATAGGGTGACATGCTGGGGGTGTGGATCGCGCCGGTCAAAGCGGCGGTGAAGATACGCTTTTCCATGTAGATCTCCATTTAGATGAGATATTGAGCGGAGCAAATAATTGTTGCTCGGCAACAATGTTTCTCGCCCGCTTCGCTAGAGGCCGCAGAGCCGTAAAGAGAGCAACCTTGTCCTGTTTTTTGAAAAAACAGGACAAACTTCAGCTTTAGGAGCACGAGTAACATGCTCTATTGCGGTTCTGCGTCGATTTCTCTCCATCTCTCTGCGAGCTCTGTGAGACAAATGCAAACTATTTCCTGCTCTCCCTAGTATATCAGGATCTGGTCTTGTGGAACTCCTCGATAAAGTCGTCCACGAGTTCCTCCAGAGGATAGGCCGCGCGCCACCCCCACTCCAGGCCCGCGCACGCTTCGTTGATCCGGAGAGATCCCAGCTCACGAAGGAGCTCGACCACGACCGGGTCCGGCTTGAAGGAGAGACGCGCGCCAGGAATCTTTCTCTCGATCGTAGCCACGAGCTCGCTTGCCGAAAACGGCGGGGTAATCCCGGCGATGTTGTAGATCCGGGTCAGGATCCTTCCCGATTCCGCATCCGAGAGCATGGAAAGTGCCCTTGCTGCATCCTTGTAGTAGAGTGCCGGGCATCTCGTCTCCGGCGCGCACTCAAGTACATAAGGGAGCCCCTTGAGCGCGTGCTCGATGGCCCAGGCATTGTAGATGGACATGTGGGCTGTCCGAGCGCCCGGGCCAACGATGGAGGGCAGCCTCACGCCCCGGAAATCGAGGCCGAACTTTCGGTGGTAGAATCGGCCCAGTAGCTCCCCGAAGGTCTTGGTCACTCCATAAAAGCTGGACGGCCGCTGGATGGTGCGGTCATCGATCTCGTCCCCGGGGATGTCCTTGCTGTAGGTCGCGATGCTGCTCCCGTAGATGACCTGCGACATCCTTTTGATCCGCGCCGCCTCCAGCACGTTGTAGGTGCCGATGACGTTCGCGTCGAATGCACCCCACGGGTTTTGCTCCGAAGGCAGGGAGAGCATCCCACCCAGGTGAAAGATACGGTCGATGCCGTACTTCTCGACACAGTCCATCAGCACCGGCAGATGAGCCAGGTTTCCGGTCTCGAGGACAAAACGGTCTCTGAGCTTTGCAAGGGGGCCCTGCACAGCTGCGATATCAAAGAGGACCGGTCGCTCCCCTGCCTCCACCAGCATCCGGGCAAGATAGGATCCGACGAAACCGGCCCCACCCGTGATCAGGGTGGTCATGAATGACTCCTTTGAAGCTCCCTGCTGTTCGCTGGGAGCTTCCACCTCAAGAATTATTGGACAAAGCAAACAATTGTCTGCTTGGAAAAACAGCGTCTCTCGCCCGCTTCGCTAGAGATCACAGCGCTCCAAAGAGAGCGAGCTTGTCCTGTTTTTTGAAAAAAACAGGACAAGCTTCAGCTTTAAGAGCACAGCAACAAGCTCTATCGCAGCTCTTCGTCGATTCCTCTCCAGCATTCTCTGCGAGCTCTGTGAGATAAATGCAGACTTGTTCCTGCTCTCCTCGGTATCACTTCCCCATCTTGCAGCCCGTCTCCGCGCAGGGGACCTCGACCTCCTTTGCAGTGATCTCGGTGGCCGGTCCCTCGAAGGCATGCTTGAAGAACTTGTTCTCCTTCACGATCTCTACAACCCAGTACGGTACCTGCGCCTGATGGTCGCAGGCGCGCATGGTCCAGAGTCCGGCCGGGCCATCAAAGGTGAGTCCTTCCCACGCCTTGATAACGGCGGGCACATCCAGCTTCCCGGCCTTCTTCACGGCCTCTGCCCAGAAGAGTGTCGCCGTGTAGGCTTTGCCGCGCAGCCAGGTCGGATAATACCCCTTGTCCTTGTGGAATTTTTCGATGAACTGCTGGTTCTTCGCGTTGGGGATGGTCAGCGCATAGATTTCTGCACCCATGTCGCCAACGATCATGCTGTCATCCCCGAGCGAGGAGATCATGACCTCGTCGTTAATGTAGTAGGAAAACACCTTCTGCTTCATCCCCATGGGTCTGCCCTGCTTCAGGAGAAGGGTCAGGTCATTGCCCCAGTTGGGCGTAAAGATAACCTCCGGCTTGGCCGCGATCAGCTGGCTCGCGTAAGGGGCGTAATCCTTGGTCCCGGCGGGATGGAAGAGCTCGGCGACGATCTTCGTCGAGGGGCTGACCTGCGCAATCTTCTTCTTGAAGGCGTCGACAGCCTCGTGGCCGAAGGAATAGTCCTGGGCAATGATGCCGACCGACTTGTATCCCTTCTTTGCGATCATCTGCGCCAAGGCAAAGGAGCGCCCGTCCGTGCTGCCGCCCGGCCGGAAGAAGTTCTTGTTGCACTTCTGGCCGGTCATGCTGGAAGCGTCCATCCCGTAGGTAAACATGATGACGTTTTCCTTCTCCGCCAGTTGGGACATGGCCGCACCGACCGAGCTTCCGGTCCCGCCGCAGAAGAATTTGACATCGTCTTTCAGGATCATGGCCTGCGCCTTTCGGGTGGCCACGTCCGGTTTAAGCTCCGAGTCAATCGGAACGACCTCCACTTTCTTTCCCAGCAGCCCGCCGCCCTCGTTGATGACCTTGGCGGCATACTGAACACCCTCGAGGTACCGCTCGCCAATGTCTTTGAAGGTGCCCGAAAGAGGTTCTGTTGCGCCGATCTTGATGGTGTCGGCGGCAAAGGCCGGTGCGGCTATCATCATGGCCGCTGCCACAAATCCCAGGATCCACAATCTCGTTTTCATCATCCTCCTCCTTGTTTGAGTTGATCGCATACCTTCCCTAACACGGTGCTGAAAAAGTCCCCTTGATTGCCGGTTGCTCAAAAATGCACAGATGTAAGAAGCGTTTTCTGGTTTGTTTTGTTTGTCTGGTTGGTCTGGTTGTTATTGAGCAGAGCACATAATTGTTTGCTCTTTCCTTAGAACAAGAGTGTCTCTCGCCCGCTTCGCTCGAGTACACGGAGATCTAAGAGAGCAAACTTGACCTGTTTTTTTTGCTAAAAAACAGGTCAAACTCTCCTTCTCAGAGCACACAATAGCCGGCATCTCGGTTCTGCCGTCGCCTCCCGCACCAACGCACTCTGTGTGCTCAGTGAGATAATGCAAACTTTTTTCAGCTCTCCATAATAAGATCTGTCGAGCAGACTCACCTCTGCCCTGTCTTCCAAACCCGAGAAACCAGAAAGACCAGAGAAACCAAAGAAACCAGACAAACCTAAGAACGCCGCAGATGGGCGTTTTTCAGCAACCTGCTAGACCTCCAGATAGTTCTTCCTGACATCCTCCGCTGCAAGGAGGGCAGCCATGTCCCCCTGGAAGACCATCTGCCCCTTGCCCATGATATAGAAACGGTCGGAAACCTTGATGGCAGCCTTGAAGTTCTGCTCCACCATGAGAACGGTAACGCCCGACTTCCGAACCGTGGACAGCATTTCCAGAACCCCCTGCACGATCAGGGGGGCAAGCCCTTCCGTGGGCTCGTCGACGAGGACCAGGTTGGGGTTGCCCATGAGGGTGCGCGCCACAGTCAGCATCTGCTGCTCCCCACCGGAGAGGTGGTTCCCTTTGTTGTTTCTGCGCTCCCGGAGTTTCGGGAAGAACTCGTACACCTTATCGGGGGTCCAGCCCTTTGATGAGGTGCCGCCGTCTCTCCCCTTTTGAATTCCGATCAGCAGGTTCTCGTGCACCGTGAGGCTCTTGAAGATGCGCCGGTCCTCCGGGACATAACCCAGACCGAGCCGCGCGATCTCGAAGGGTTGCTTGCCGACCAGTTCCCGGTCCTGGAACAGAACGCTGCCCTGGCTGGGCCGCACGATGCCCATGATGCTTTTGAGCGTCGTCGACTTGCCGACCCCGTTTCTCCCGAGGAGGCAAACGAGTTCCCCTTCCTTCAGCTCAAGAGAGACCCCGTGCAGGATGTGGCTCTTACCGTAAAAACTGTGGATCTCCTTGACCTCCAGCATGTCATTCCTCTCCCAGATAGGCGTCCTTGACTCTCTGATCGCTGCGGATCTTCTCGGGGATGTCGGACACCAGGATCTTGCCGTAGTGAAGGACCGATATGGTGTGGGCGAGCGAGAAGACCACATCCATGTCGTGTTCGATGATGATGAGCGTCCTGCCCGCCGTGACGCGGTCGATCATCCGGACGGCCTCCCCTGTCTCTTCCCTGGTCATGCCTGCGGTGGGCTCGTCCAGGAGGATGATCTTCGGGTCTGTCGAGAGGGTGATGCCGATCTCGAGGGCCCTCTGCTGCCCATAGGAAAGGACGCTTGCCGGCAATTGCATGACGTTTTGGAGACCCACCTCATGGACGATGGCCTCCGTCCGCTCGTTGATCTGCCGGTTGTGCTCCGGCCTCCGGAAGAAGTGGTACCTCAGTCCATGCCGGGATCTCACGCCGGAGCGGATGTTGTCGAAGACGCTGAGCTCCCGGAAGACATTGGTGATCTGGAAGGAGCGCGCAAGTCCGAGCCGGTTCAGCTCGTGTGCCTGTTTCCCGGAGATGTCCTGCCCCATGAAAAGAATGGACCCGGAGCTGGGCTTGAATTTCCCGCTGATGATGTTGAAGAGGGTGGTCTTGCCTGCGCCGTTCGGGCCGATGATCGCGTGGCGCTCCGACTCCCGGACCTTCAGGTCCACCCCCTCCAGCACGCGGAGACCGGAGAAGTCCATGTGGATTTTATGGACACGCAGGTAGTCGGCCATTTCTCAGACCCTCCCTTCCAACCCGGCAGCCTTGCGTTCACCCTTTCGGCCCGGGAGAAGTCCCCGGGCCCAGTGGATGACCTGCGAGAGGCCTCCCGGCACGAACATGACCATCGCGACAAAAATCAGCCCCATGATCAGGGGCCACCGGTCCGTCACGTCGCTCAGGTAATTCTGCAGGATGATGTAGCAGAATGCGCCGAGAATGGGGCCCCAGAAAGTCCCGGTGCCGCCCACGAAGGTCATGAGGAGAACCGTAGTGGTCATGTCGACGCTGATGGCGGAGATGGAGACGAACTGGAAGTGCAGCGTGTAGAAGGCCCCCGCCAGACCTGCCACCGCCCCGGTGAAGGTGAACAGAATGAGCCTGCTGATCCTGGTGTTGTACCCCAGGAATTTCATCCGCTCCTCGTTTTCCCGCATGAGGAGAACAGTCTCCCCCATGGCCGTCTGGGTGAAGTACCAGCAGAAGAGGATGGCGGCCCCGACCAGGAAGAGCGTCAAGTAGTAGAAATTCACCCGGTCGCTCATGTTGATCACGGCAAACCCCAGGTCGAGGGCCGGCCTCTTGATGCTCAGACCGTCGTCCCCGCCCGTGATCGAGTGCCATTTGGTGGCGATGGCGTAAAAGATCGAGTTGAAGGCGAGCGTGAGCAGCGCGAAGTACGCGCCCTTGTGCCTCAGGAGGAACAGCCCTGAGACAAACCCGGTGACCGTGGTGATTGCCACGGCCAAAAAAAGAGCCCCCCAGAGGGAGAGCCCCTGGATGTGAATCAACGAGACTGCCACGGTGAATGCGCCCGTGCCGAAAAACATGGCGTGGCCGAAAGAGAGCAGCCCTGCGTAGCCGAGCAGCAGGTTGTAACTGACGGCGTAAAGACTGAAGACCACAATCTCCGTGAGCATGTTCAACTGGTACTTCTTCAGCACAAGAGGCAGGCAGACCCCGATGACGAAGAGGGCCGCTATGGAGAGGTAGGAAGATCTCTTGCTGTTTGTCATTGCTCCTCCCCAAAAAGACCGGAAGGTTTGATGACCAGGATGATCGCCATAAGCAGGTAGACGAGGACGAGAGAAAGCTTGGGGAAAAGCATGACCCCGAAGGACTGAAGCTCCCCGATGAGAAGGGAGGCGACGAGCGCCCCCCCGAGGCTGCCGAAGCCACCCACCACGATGACGACGAATGCATCGATCAGGATCTCGTTCGCCATGCCCGGGTAGGTGGTGAGGAGCGGTCCCGCAATCACGCCGGCAAATCCCGAGAGGGCCGCACCGAAGGCGAACACCCCCATGAATACGCGCGGCACATTGATCCCCAGGGTGTTCACCATCAGGCTGTCGTTCACGGCCGCCCGGAGGATGATGCCGAGCCTTGTCTTGTAGAGGATCAGGGCCATGATGAGCCCGACCATGGCGCCGCAGAAGAAGATGAAGATCCGATAGATCGGGTAGACAAAATCGAAAATCTTCACGGTCCCGTTGAGGAATCCCCCGATGTTCACGGCCAGCGGGTAGTTGCCCCAGACCCACTTCGCAATCTCCGTGATGATGTAAGCCAGCCCGAAGGTCAGAAGCAGCTCGTGCACGTGCCCGAACACGTGGACGCGCCTGAGAAAGAACCGCTCCACCACTGCGCCGATGACAAAGAGCAGGATGGGGCAGACAATCAGCGACAACCAGAACTGCTTGGTCAGCATGAGCATGGAAAATGAAAAGTAGGCGCCCAGCATGTACATGGCCGCGTGGGCGAAGTTCAGGACGTTCATCATCCCGAAGACCAGCGTGAGCCCGGCCGAGACGAGAAACAGCAGACCTGCGTAGCCGAGACCATGGAGAAAGAAAACCGGGATCTCACTCATCGCAAACACCTCGTCCTGAACCGAATTAGAACGCGTACCGATCTAGTTCATTGGCAAGAGTCACCGGCCTCTGCCGTTGGGCGCGTGGATCACCAGGAAGCACTGTGTTTCCTCAGAGTCGCAGGATTCGCCGAGGTGCGGAATCCCGGAATCGAAGTACGCGCAGTCACCTTCATTCAGAATGTACACGTCGCTCCCGTGCCTGAAATGCATCTTCCCCTTGAGGACGTAGAGGATTTCCTGCCCCTCGTGCTGAAACAGCTTCCGTCGGTTGGTTTTTGTGGGCAATGTGAGGACGAACGGCTCCATGAATTTCCCTGGGTATTGCTGAGCGAGGGCCTCATAGGCATAGCCGGAGGTGCCGTACCCGGTCATCACCGGCCTTTCGCCTTTTCGAACCAGGCAGAAGGATGTGCGAGGGATCTCCTCGCCGAGGAGGGAGGAAATGCTGACCCCAAGGGATCTGGCCAGGATGCCGAGAGTGGATACTGGAGGGGCTTTCTTGGATTTTTCGACCTTGGAAAGGTAACCCTTCGTGAAGCCGGTCTGCTGTGCAAGGCTCTCCAGGGAGATCCCTTTCTCTGTTCGAAAAGCCTTTATTCGGCCTCCGATCTCGGCTTCATCAATGCTCTGTCTTGGTTTCTTAGTAGGCAACTATATGGACTTTCTTTTTGTTGAACCAAAGCAAGTAGCCGAAACACTTAATTAAAGGATCTGTCGGCATCTATACTACCAGGAAACTTTTAAGTCAAGTAAAACGCGAGTAAAAAAAAGGTTGTGGCGGAACTGAGCAATAGAGAAAAAGGGAAATACGGGACATACATCAAGGATGTGCGGACCAAGCGAAGGTACAACGGATTGTTGAAGCCAGAAGTCTTCTATGCTACTAGGTGGTGAGGGAGTTGGGGCAGATGATGGCTTCCCTGGCAGCGGCTGGGGATATCGATACCGGCCGTTAGTAAGTCCGTTACCAGGGGAGAAGAGGTTGGCGAGGGCGCGAGGCTACTCGCTGATGATAAGCAAACAAGTTAACCGAGGTTCCATTGCATCGGGTGTGATGGAGTGGATTATTATATTTTCAAGGACGGGGTCCTGAAAAAGGTTAAGAACCTGGAACTCAAGATCCTCCTCAAGTACATTGTGGGGCTGGTTCTCGGTCTAACAGCGGGATATCTCGTTTTGTTGTTTCTCTAAGCACAACGGCCCGAGCCATTCAAGTCTGAACCGCGATGTGAGGGACATTGTCCACCGGGAACGTCAGGAAAATTCTGAATTGCATGGCTTTCCATCAGGTGGCAGCTGGGGTTGCGAAGGTTTTCTCGCAGAGCAGAGACGCAGAGAATCCACAGAAACCCCGATGAAAGGAGTATCCGATGTTAAAGGAGTATCCGCAGTTCAAGGCGGCGGCGGTCCAGGCGGGATCCGTTTACAGGGATAGACCCCATCTTTTGATTAGCTACGGATTTTATGCGTAAACCGACAAGGGCCATGACCGGTATCCCGCATTTGCCTGCCATCGTGCGCCGCACAAGCCATTCCTGCTCCTCTCCGTCATGTACCTTCTCGCGTGACTGCAGTTGCGTCCGGCGTTCGGACAGAGGCAAAAATGGTCTGAGCGTCGGTTTCAGGCATCACGCAATCCCCGTTAATGTCCGCTTTTCTACACTTCTGTAATGTTACAACTTCGTAATATGTGACACTTCGACTAATGTCCTTTCTCTCAAAGCAATTCTTCCCTCATCCAGTAAGCGATAGAAAACGTTGATTAAAGATCGAAGTGAGAACATCAATCCGAGTTGGCACGTAAATTGCCCGCAGTAGCGGATACGTTTAATCGCAAATGGCGTTCCACACGATCGTTTTATTCAAACCATACATTGGAGGGAAACATGAAAAAGCTTCTTGGTGTTTTTATCTTGAGCATGTCGTTTATGATTCCACTCGTCACGGTATCAAACGGTGCGGAGCTGGCTACGCCCCAGGAGTGCATCCAGAAATGTCAGGAAGCTGCCAAGTTTCTTTCAGAGGAAGCGGCCAAGGGTCCGGAAGCCGAAAAGGCGGCCCTTGCATATATGAATCAGCAGCAGAATAACCGATTCGTCTGGAAAGATACCTATGTGTGGGTCCTTTGCTGCGATTGTGAGCCCAAGACGAATGCAGCACATCCAATCAATCAGAAGATCGTCGGACCGGACTTGTCCGGTATGAAAGATAAGGAAGGCAACCTTTTCTTTCTTCAATTCTGCGAAGTATCCAAGAACCAGAAGGGCGGCTGGGTCGAATACTGGTGGCCGAAAGTAGGCGAGCAAAAGGCTTCTCGCAAGATAACTTACGTGGTTAAGGTTCCTGGAACGAAGTATCAGGTGGGTGCAGGCGCCTATGACGAAAAGCTGGATGCTCAAGCCCTCAACAACCTGATCAAATAGTTCCTCCTTTTTGATATTCGAAGCCGATGTAACAAGGTGGCACGGTGGCACGCACAACCTTTTCTACAATGCTCCCTTGCTGTGGAAGTGGATCATCTGACAGGGGTGAAGGGCAATGAAGCTTACAATCAAGAATCTTCAGCTTTCCACCAAGTTTTTCCTGATGCTTGGAGTCGTTTTGCTCCTTGTTACCTTTTTGTATGCGTCGTTCTATTTCAGTTCCAGGAAATCCGACGAACATACTGAAGGAATTACAGTCCTCAACAATCTCAACCAGCACCTCTTGGAAGCCACCCTGGAAGAAAAGGTCTTTCTTGCCGACCCAAATCAGGAGACTCTCGTTAGAACGCAGGTATCCATCAATGAAGTGAAAAAAGACATACATTTTCTAAGGGAGCGACGGATCTTCGATGATAGGGATATTGAGACCCTTGATGATCAGCTGGCCAAGTATTCCAGGACCTTTGAAAACCTTGCTAAGACAATGAGGTCCATCCAGGATCTGGACAATAGGATTTCAGAGACCTCGGTTTCCTTTGGCGAGCAGACCAACGCCGTTGTCAATTTGATAGATGAATACGAAGCGGAGTGCCAGGTGCAGATGATGACCCCGGATCGTCAATTGATCTCTCTTCGCGAAGTTGCCAGGAGCGCAACCATGACCATTGTCCAGATCATTTCCATTCTAAAGAATGATCTCTTCCTGAAGAACGACCCGGCCTCGTTCGAAATCAACAACGCCAGGGCACTGGAAAAACTCCGTAGAGTAAAAGCAAACGCAGCCGTCATAAAGTCCGTGATCGTAAACAAGATCGAAGAAAAGAGCTACTTGGCATATATCGACTCGGTTGCAGAAACCCACCAGTTTCTGCAACAAACGATCGGTGATATCTTTCAGTTGAACAAGGATAAGAACTCCTTTGAAAAGGAGTTCAACCTGCTGCAGAGGGAAGTCGCGGCCACCAAGGTCAAAATGCTTTCCGCTGGAAATGAAACAGTACAACTTCTTAAACAAAAGATTATTAAACTAAATTTGGGCGTATTTTGTGCAACACTTCTTGTTGTGATCCTTGGCGGTTTTTTCCTGATCCGCTCTATCGTGAGACCCATCAACCGGATGGTGAACGACCTTAATGCCAGCGCCGATATGCTGACCTCGGCATCAAGCCAGGTATCCTCTACCAGTCAGCAGTTGGCAGGCGGAGCATCTCAGCAGGCTGCCGCATTGCAGGAGACCACTTCTTCTCTCGAAGAAATGGGCGCCATGACCAAAAACAACGCCGAAAACTCGAAAACTTCCGACACACTCATGAAGGAAACCAGACAAGTGGTGGCCCGTGTCAACGACTCCATGGCAATGTTGACGACCAGGATGCAGGAAGCTTCAAAAGCGAGCGAGGAAAGCTCAAAAATCGTCAAGACCATCGATGAAATTGCCTTCCAGACGAATCTGCTCGCTCTCAATGCAGCAGTTGAGGCGGCCAGGGCAGGCCAGGCGGGAGCAGGTTTTGCGGTAGTTGCCGATGAAGTGAGAAACCTTGCGCTGCGAGCTGCGGATGCTGCCAGAAACACTACCGGCCTTATCGAAGTCACGGTGAAGAAGGTGAAGGACAGTGCTGAGATAGTCACAAAGACAAACGAACAATTTGCGGAAGCGGCAAATCGCAGTGAAAAAGTCGGCGAGCTGGTAAGTGAAATTGCTGCCGCTTCTCAGCAGCAGGCTGAAGGGATCGAGCAGGTGAATAAGGCTGTCTCCGACATCGACAGGGTGGTACAAGAAACTGCAGCCAATGCGGAGGAGTCAGCCTCCACCTCCGAGGAAATGAACGCTCAAGCGCAACAGTTGAAGTTCTTCGTAAAGGAACTTTCGGCATTGGTCGGAGGAACAAAGGCCGGCGATCCTGTTACTGAGAATAAAGTCACAGCACAAACGGCCTGACATTTCCTCTTGGAAATGGGAGGCCACCGCCGGCCGAACAGCGAAATCGTCAATAGCATCGGACTCATGGAAAAGCGATTTCCAACCCTGGCCGAGCGGCGCAAAAAGCTGGCCCGCACCCTTTCCGGCGGCGAGCAGCAGATGCTGGCCATCGCCAGGGGGTTGATGGCCAAACCCGAGCCATCATTAATCTGACGGGAAGCTATAGCCGCCGGGACAAGCCTCAGGGATACACAGAAGGTCCTAAAACTCTTCCTCTCCATCTACCTTGAATCCTGTCTAAAGCAGCCCTGAGTATGAAAATCGCAAAAGCATTCTCCAATGAGAATTCAGGAGACGTCTGGACCCGCAATACGGGAATACCTGTATTCTGTTATTTCCAGCGGAGTTTGCCTTGACGCAAAAAGAAAAGAAACTATACAGTCCAATAAGCGTAGAAGAGAATGTTCTAATCTCTACGAAACAGACGATCTTTACAGCACTGAAACGGCAGAATACTCGCATAATCTCGACCCGGAAAAACTCACTGTAATTGAGGAGGAAATCGTGCGAAAG
>PHBH01000071.1 GCA_002840535.1 Deltaproteobacteria bacterium HGW-Deltaproteobacteria-15
TAATCACCCAAAACCGGGAGATGAATGTTCTGCAAAATGGCCTTATGCGCTTTGAGACCCATCATTCCACAATTCCATTATTCCAATATTCCAAGGACATATTTTTCCGGCGGAGCCGATTGTCTCTGACCCGGTCCAGAGGGCCAGGATTTCCACGTCACATTAAATCGGCCATCGCTTTTCGGAAGATTCGAATGGCATGATCGATGTCATCGGCAGTGATGTGGTAATTCGTCACGGCGCGGATCTGCCTTGGGCCGGTTGCGAGTACACGGACTCCCGCCTCTCCGACACGGGCTGTCAGGGTCGGGGCATCGATCCCGACGAGATCGAAAATAACGATGTCGGTCTTCACCGTTTCAGGTTTTAAGGAGATCCCCTTTACTTCCGCTATCCCTTCGGCAAGACGCTTTGCGTTTGCATGATCGTCCGCGAGGCGGTCGATCATCTCCGTAAGCGCCACGATTCCGGCTGCCGCCAGAACTCCCGCCTGGCGCATGCCCCCACCGACTACTTTCCGGGCGCGCTTCGCCCGGGCGATGAATTCCAGGCTGCCGCAAACCAGCGAGCCAACCGGAGCGGCGAGTCCCTTACTCAGACAGATGTTGACCGAATCGGCGTCGGCGGCGAGCTCTCGTGCCCTCACGCCGAGAGCGACGGCCGCATTGAAAAGCCGCGCGCCGTCCAGGTGAACCTTCAGCCCCGTGCGGCGCGCGAGATCTCCCACCTGCTTCATGTATGCGACCGGAAGCGGGCTCCCGCAGCAGCGATTGTGCGTATTTTCTATTGCGATCAACCTGGTTATCGGAAAATGAATGTTGTCGGTCCGGATGGCCGCTTCGATCTCCGCAAGAGGCATGGTTCCGTCCGGCATATTCGGCACGGTCCGGGCATGGATTCCTCCCAGAGCGGCGGAGCCCCCCTGTTCCAGGAGGAAGATATGGGATTTATCCCCAACGATGATTTCGTCTCCACGGCCGCATTGGGAAAGCTGGCTGACGAGGTTTCCCATCGTCCCGCTTGCAACGAAAAGAGCAGCTTCCTTTCCGGTCATTTCGGCGGCCATTTCCTGGAGACGGTTTACTGTCGGATCTTCTCCGAACACATCATCGCCGACCTCCGCCGTCGACATTGCCTTGTACATGGCCGGGGTGGGGCGGGTGACGGTATCGGATCTCAAATCGACAATACGCATTCTGCTTCTCCTGGATACCTGATCATCTATTGAAGCTCCCCGCAGCAAGCTGCGGGGAATCTTCCACCTCACGAGGACTTTCTATCTGTCTTGTCTCGCTCGCTAACCTCCGCAGCAAGCTGCGGGAAATGCGCTCGCTGTTTCGGTTCACGTAAGAACCAAGCCTATAGCGCCTATGCCTGCACACGTTGGACAAGGTATCAGGAATCCTTTCTCAGTCCCGTGAGGATGTTTATTGCAAAGAGAAGGATTGCAAGCGATGTAATGCTTGCGCCGACGGCAACCACGGCAACATATCCCAGGCCGCTCTGGTATAGGACCAATCCGATCATCATGACCGGAAGTCCGATGTTGAAGAGAATGAACGTAATTTTACACAGGGCGCTGCGCGCAGCCGCGGGAAAAAGATGATAGATCACACCGGCCAGTGTCATGGTGGTCCAGCCCATCAGAAGGAGGTGGGTATGTACGGAGCTCAAAGCGTAATCCCCCGAAATGGCCATATACATTGCCAGTGCTGTTCCGATCAGAAGATAGATCACGGATATCTTGATAAGCGAAATTCCCATTGTCCGACTCCATTATAAAGGTTATCCCAGAAGAGGCGCCGCATACCTTACCTGCACTCCTTGTCCTGTATCGGGAGTCTAGGCCAAATTTATTCAGAGATCAAGAGGTTCCCTGGGTGCGGGATATACGTGGTTTCCCGCATTGACCCTGCCGGATGTGCCCTTATCTTCAAAAAAAAGCCGGGCACTTTGAGCAAGCAACCGCCCGGAACTGAGGCGAAACAAGACCCAGATAACTTCTTTTCTCTTGGAAAACGATTGCGGGATCAAAGCACCATGTAATAGTATTCGGTTCGTCAATCAGGAGGGATTGCAGCCATCGCAAACGGAGCCGCAACGAAGATGGTGTTCGAGCCGAACAGGTGGGCGCCTGTGCCCGATGCACCAGACGTTGAGATCTACCCGATAATCCTCAGGCCGTCTGTAACCTGCTCTAACAGTTTTATCCTTAAGACCAACTGGTACGTGATCATTATCGACCCTGGTGGGAGCGCTGAGCAGGCAGAGCACATACGACGAGTGGTGTTTTCAATGCCTCGCGATGTGCTGAGACCCATCTTTATCTTTTTCACCCATTGCCATATCGATCATTATCTGAACGTCAATCATCTCACCTCCGAGGATGTGGGCGGCCGGATTATATGCCATTCGGAAGCGGCGCGGGCAATTGAAACCAGAGATGACACCATTACTCTTGCCAATATGAACAGCTCAGTGCTGCCCGTCTGCAAATCCCACGCACGGTTGTTTGAAACCATCGGGGAAGATTGCCTGTCGGAGGTCCATCCGCTGAAGCTTATCAATCGTTCCATCCCTCTTCAGTCCGGAGATTCTATTCAGGCGCAGAGTTTCCCTGTGAGCTCTGACGTTACCATAGACGCATATCACACGCCCGGTCACAGCCCCGACGGTATCACCTACCGTGTAGGATCGCTCCTCATCACCGGTGATCTTCATCTCGCTATTACACCCGGGATTGCGGGAAAAGCAGGGTGGGACAACAGACAACTGGCCGTATCGTTGGAGGCAGTTATTGAAATAGGAAGAAAGGAAGGCGCGGTTCTCGTCTGTCCCGGTCATGGCAAACCATTGCCTTTCAGCAAAGCAGAGTCGATCTTCGAGAGCGCGCGCAAGGACGCCGAGCGACTGACGGGGGTTGCGCTGTTTAATAGGGCGCGCTCACAGTACCTGGCCGAATACGGGGTCGTTCTTCTGGAGGAGGCGAGCAGAATATTCTCGATTATCGCAGCCCGGCTCCTGAAGGTTTCTTATTATCTGGAGCTGTTGGAAGAACAGGAAAAGGCGAGCGCAATTTTGGAAAGCATTGACTTGGACATCATTGACGAGACAGTGGCTGAGTTCCAAACCTATGTGGACGAACTCAAGGGGGCACGGGGAGCCCCGCTCATCGCCAAAGCCGTCCAGTTTTCAAAAAAGGTAACCCGGATATTTGAGCCTGAAAAGATAGCCGACCTTTTTGACCCCCATTTCCACCACAGGATCAAGAGCCTCCTTTCTGATTTCGTCAATGTGGTCTATGGAATCAGGTACAAGGATCAGGAGAGCCTGTTCGATTTGAGGGAAGCAGTTACCGAGACGATTGACTCAATCACCCGAAGCCGGCATGAAACAAACAGGATATTTGAAACCATTGAGGACACCTCGGAATTCGTAAACGAGCTCTCGAGGATGATAGCCTGCACCCCGCTTTTTTCCTCGATGCGCCTGGAGCTCGACCCCGTTTTCGAGCATAGTCCCGTCATTGCAGATCGGGCGATGTTTCAGGATCTGCTTTCCGCACTTCTCGAGCAGCTTGCGATCGCGGATGTCGCCTGTGTCCGCCTTCAAACCGGGCGCGATGAAAAGCAAACATTCCTCAGCGTGACGCCCGGTCAGTCCAGCCGGGACTTTGGGCTCAGCCAATCGAAAACGCTCTATCTTCAGCACTCGATGAGACTTGCCGGTGGTAAATTTCATCGAATCCGGTCGGCTGACGGTTCAGAAATCTATCGCTATTCCTTTGACAACCGGTGATTCCGCGGTCTTCAGCAGTTTCAAGCTCGCCAAAATCCTTGGCCATCGAGTTGGCGGACAAACTTTCTCTTCCCCTCTTCCCCCCACGTTGTTACACGTCTGTAAAGTAACAGGCTGTAACTGTTACATCCCCCTGCAGCCGAAACACAGCATACCCTCTTGTGATCCACCTCTCAACCCCTTCTAATCTTGACCAATTCTGTACGATCGCCAAACTCCCCGGATTGGCACGAACGTTGATATTACAGTTGAGCATAAATCAGCCAGCACACGGGCATTGAAAGGAGGATCACATATGTATACCGCAATTATCCTGATCATGGTTGCAGCCGCTTTTTGTGTCGCTCTCGTTCTCTCCAGGACGGTGTTCACAGGAGGAGAGAACGGCTTGCCGACCCGATATTTCGACTCCTATTCCCATCAATTTGACCGAACGGAGAAAGAAGAAAGGCAAATTCCCAAAGTGTCTGAAATCCAACTCAAGGCGCTCTGGTGAAAATGCCGGACGTACCATCGAATTGATCGCAACGGATTCATCGTACAAGAGGTCACATCGCAAGATGTGACCTCTTCTTTCCCCTAAGGCTCGATTCCCTCAGCAAACTCAGGTTTTCTCAGATGAGAATATCCCTGTCTTCTCCCAGCTTGATGAGACGGATGCCCTCGGGCCGGCTATTTCCCAGGCCGAACTTGGTATCTGCTGCGGCAATGTGGAGAATGGGCGGGCTGATGGGTCTGGGCGATTTGAAGAACAGATTTCTTTTCGCCTGGATAATCCTGGATCCCGTTGCATCCGCTGCCACGGGATCGATGCTCAAGATCAGGCCGCAGTAATTCCATATATGCTCCTTCGAGAAGTGGTGCGGACCCGTCCCATGGAAGAGAGGCGTGAGCATCACCAGGATATTGAGTCGGGTCTTCCCCCTGATCTGCGGAAGCTGCCAGAGGGCTCCCAGGTTTTCACAGGCATTGTCGTGGTAGTCGGAAGGCCGGGGAGCGAACATGATGTAATTCTTGAGAAGCGTTCCCAGACCCGACCAGTGATGGGCCCGCATGGGGCGCACGTTGATAAGAGCGGTGCCATTTCGGAATATCGGGTTGTTCAGCACACCCCGATCGTCAACCGAGATGTTCGACTCTTTTACCCCTGCATTCATAATGGATTTGCGGATAGCCGATTCGAGAGAGGGCGGGGTCGGCAGGGAATGCCACACGTTGCTCTTGATGCCTACCACGTCTTCAGGACTCACGATCCGTTTCCATGCAGAAGCGCCATCCGGGGTCTCCAGCAGCGCACTGAGTCCGCTATCGAGCATTCCCTGCAGTACATCGGAGCGGATGCTCCCGTTGCTGCCCAATACATCCATCTTCCGCACGAGCACCACCCTGCTTTGCTCTCCGGCATCTGCAGGGGACCGGAGAACGGGTATACCCATGAGGCCGCCCGCTGCAACACATGCCCCCGCCTTCAGGAAGTCGCGCCTGGTGATCACCTTCTTTTCTTCCGCCATGTGAAATCCTCTTTCCTCACTGCTTTTCTACCGATTCCAGTCCCTCCGCGATCAGTCGCACCGCCGGCTCCCGGTCCGAGGACTCCAGGACCGCTGCCAGGAACCTGCCGCGGCGACCACTGCCGGCCCATTTGCCGTCCTCGAGGCGCGCGATCCCTTCTCTATCCGCATTCGGCAGGTAGTGTTTCATCAGACTCCCGTGGGCCAGCACGGCCTTTTCTTCATCCGGGTATTGCACCAGAAGGAGGGTGAGTCCGGCGCCCATACGCTCATACGTGGCCAGGGCCGCCTCCGTCCCGGAATCCAGGTGGAGGATGTTCTCATCGGAGAGATAGAAGTGGGTGTTGAGGATTACGGGGTCATGGAGGTAACGGAGGCTCCCGGTCTGAAGACCTTGAAACGGCAGCCGGGAGATCAGCACGGGTTGGCGGCCGGGCTCCCGGATCAGTTCGGAAACCTTCCTGGCAAGGATTCCCTTCATCTCTTCGGATGAGTCCGTCCGGGTTTCATCGGAGAGGGAAATGAAGAAGCGACCCTTCCAGAAACGCAACCAACCGGCGTTATAAAGCCCCTCCTGTCCAAGCGCTACAGGATTCCCCTCCCTGTCATGAGTGAAAACGCCATAGGCATCCTCGGAAGAGCCCATGTCGAAAATGTCCAAAATAAGGACGCCTCCTTTTGGTCCCGCATATCTGCGGGAAAGGCATCTCCGCATGTGATAGGCCCGGTACACCTCCCCTGCGCCGTCGATGTAATCGAAGATGGTTCGAGAGTCATAGATCTGGTCCTTCTCTTCAGCCTTCCACTCGCCGATCGAGACGGGGAGCAAGGACCTCAGTTCATCCAGAGAGTCTGCGAAAGCCTTTTCCGTCATCATGAAGAGAGACCCCATGGTCAAGAACATGAAGATGAGAATCGATCGTCGTTTCAAAGTCGGTCCTTTCCCTCGCTGTCCGGATCGCCTCTTCCTTCTTCAGAGAATAGGGAGATTCCTTCCGGATGTCAATTGAAGCAGGATGCCGAAAACCCCGGTCAGCTGTGTTCCAGGTTTGACTCGATAGAGGGCGGACCATGAAAAGAACCGCCGCTTCATGAAGCGGCGGTCCTGCTTGATCCGATGGATCGCTCTGGACACTCCACCGCGTTTCAGATCTCGATCAGTTTGCCTCCCTGTGGGAGGTCTCCTTCGGAATAGCCGAAGTCGGTGAGCATGCGCCTTGCGGCATTCATGTTAACCTTCCACCCCATTCTCTCCGCGCGGAACCTGGAGGCGATGAGATAGTCGACAGCAGGCGAGAACACGCCCATGGCCATGAAGTTCGCCTGATGGCTGGGATTTCCGCTCGGCCCATGCTTGCTGGCCCAGAGCCCGTCAATGATGCAAAGCTGCTGGCGGGGATACTGGACCTTCCCGGTGTGCGGGTCCATGGTCCCGAGGATCTCCGGGGTCCGGTTGATGGCGAGCAGGTAGTCCAGGGAACCCTGCCGGTGCCCCGGGCCCGGGTCAAAGGTGCCGAAGTGATTCTTCATGGTCATGGTGAATCCGCCGAACTGGGGGCTGTGCCCCTTGCACAATGCGATGTTCACCAGAATGTCCACCGTGCCCTTGACCAGGTGTTCCACACATCCGGACTCGCCGTTCCCGTTTTCCCATGGATGAGGGATGGAGGTCGACGTGTTCGAACCCCCCCACGTGTTCTCGATACGGGTCCCCTCAGGGAGGCCTCTGAACGGGGTCTCCTTGCTTATGGAGCTTCCATGGCATGCATCATAGATGTGGATGTTGCCGGCCTTCACACCGAGGATGTCCACAGCCACATGGCAGACCTTGGACATGACTGCGCTCCTCGTATGCTGCTGAGAGATGTGGTTCGTCTTGATGGCCAGAACCGTATCTGACCAGGGTTTCCGTGGGGGCTTGATGAAAAGTCCCTTCCATGCCTCCTCCGGTTTGTCCGTCTGGACCAGTCCGCAGGCCAATCGATCCATATCCTCCCAAACCGCTTTCCGGTTCACGAGGTCCTCCTGTCGCGCCCACGAGATGCCGGGGGTATCCGGTGTCGTCATGGCCGGATCCGTGATGGCGACGACGCGGAGATTATCGACATGAGGGTGAACCGACGTCTTCGGGAACCAGGCGGCGCGCGTTTTTGGGACCCATATTGTCGGAAGGACGGCGGCCGCTGCCCCTGCCAGGGCGAGGTTTTTCATGAATCCTCTTCTCGTAGTACGCTTCATAGACGACCCTTTCCGTTCGAACAAGGATGCCTATTTATTCTAACACCGCAAAAAGGGGATGCAATGAAAACCACCTCCGATTGCCGACCCGCGGCCATCCAAGGTGCCACGCATCAACTGATTTCAGGGGCTGAGCCATCCACCCGGTTTGTGCAATTAGTCGAGAACGCATTTTCACGATATTGGAATGTTGGAATAGTGGAATATTGGGGAAGAACAGCAACCAAAAGCCTGGAGATGAGTGTGCCGCAAGATGGATTTATCGCTTTGAAACCCATCGTTCCATCATTCCATTATTCCAATATTCCAACTTTTCCAGGAAATGGTTTACTGGCTGAGCCATCGTAACTCTGACCTGGTCCAGAGGGCCAGGATTTCCACGTCACATTAAACAGACGCCTGGCAGCAGGCTCAGAACGAAATCTGCGAAATCTGTGGATGAGCGTGATCTCAAATCCGAGATGGGGCGTCTGCCGTGTGGACGAACCGCAACTCACATTACCTGCCGGCTAGGCGAGTTTTTCACTTCCGCTGTAAACCTCTTCTATGCAAAAGACGACAGCTGCGTGTCCGGGATATTTCCTGTCCAGCCACCCGTTCTTCATCTCGTCGAATATTTTGCCGCTCGTCTCATACCTGAGGGATCCTTTCAGCTGGAACGCCTTCTTCTCCCTGGTGATGAACAAGAGGCTCGCGCTGCAGCCGGCCAGGATGTTGGCCCGGGTCTTGTTCATCTTGTTGTCCGCTACCGCAATCCGGTCACCGGAGATTCTTTTCACACAAGTGACATAGATCGAGTTCGGCACTCCGTTTGAATCGACCGTTGTAAACACAACCGGCCCCTCACGGTTTTCCCATGCCTGAATTGCATTTTCAGGAAGTGTCGCCAAAGTTATTCTCCTTTCAAGAGTGCCATTGGATAGCAGCGCTCACATCACTCCGAGCTTTTTCTTGATGTCCACCATCAACGCCCTCTTGTCCACCTTTTGCACTTTTGTAAGGGGAATGGCCTCCACGAATTCCATTCTTTCAGGGAGCTGGAGGACGGAGGCCTTTTGTTCTTTGAGATAGGAAATGATCTTTTCGAAGCTGAGTCTTGCGCCGGCCTTTGGTTGAACATAGGCGCAGACCCTCTCTCCGAATACCGGGTCCGGCATGGGAATTACGGCCACGAGCGCCACCTCCGGATGGCTGCCGATGAGTCTTTCGATTTGGGTAGCGCTGATGCTCTCACCGCCTCGATTGATCATCTCCTTGATCCGGCCGGTGATGGTGACCACCCCTTTTTGGTCAATGCGGGCCACATCCCCTGTTCGGAAAAACCCGTCCGGGGTAAATGCGCCTGCATTCTCCTCCGGCGCCTTGTAGTAGCCTGTGAACATCCCGGGACCCTTGACCAGCAGTTCCCCGTCGCTGCCCGGAGGCAGAGTCTTTCCATCAGGACTGACCACCTTGTAGATGTCGTAGGGGCAGGTCGGCTTTCCATTTGTAAAGCGCTTCTGGTCGAGTGAGTAGTACAGCCTGCATAGGAGGCTCATTCCCTCTGTGCCGCCGTAGCCGTTCAGGTAGTGACATTTCAGCTCTTCACTGACTTGCTTGATGAGGTCCGGATGACTGATGCCGCCGCCGCAGTGAATCTTCTTGAGAGAGCTCAGATCATGATCTCTCAGCTTCTCGTAGTCAATGAGCCTCTTGGCAAGGGTGGGAACCAGCACGATGCCCGTGGCCTTTTCCCGCTTGATCGTCTTGCAGATTTCCTCGGGCTTCATGTCGTCCAGGAAAACGGTCTTTCCGAGTGTTGTGAGAACTCCGCAGAGCCCCTTGGTAAAGGTCAGATCGTGCCCTATGGGGCCGGCAAGGATCGTGACATCCTGCATGTGCAGTTCCCATGAAAGGGCCGCGTACACCATCCCGCAGATCAGGCTGTTGTGGGTGCGCGGAACCACCTTTGGCAATCCGGTCGTCCCGCCGGTGGGCCCCATGTGGGCCACCATGTTGGGATCAGGTCTTCTTTTCGCCAGCCTTGCGAGACCGTCTTTATCCGGAGCGCTCTCTTCAATCAACCGCTCCATGCTCAAGTAGCGGCCATGCCCTTCACTTCTTACGAGGACGACGTTCTTCATCTGAGAACGCTCTTTGACTACATCGTCCACCACCGGGAGATAGTCCGTCTTCTTGAATTTCTCCGAAAGGATCCAGGAAGTGGCCCCCGTGAGCTGGACCAGGTGGCTGATCTCATATTGACGATAGCGGTCGATCATGAGGACGGCGATCGCCCCAATCTTCTGTACCGCGAAATAGGCGAGCACGAACTCGTTCCAGTTGGGCACCTGCACAAGCACCCTGTCCTGGGGCGAGATGCCGATGTTCATGAGACCGATGGCCAATCTATTGGTCTTATCCCGGGCTTCCTCAAAGCTGAGTCTGCTCTTCCCGTCTACGAAAGCCTCTTTCTCCGGGTAAACGTCGGCTGCCCTGTCCAGGAGGTCCCCCAGCGTAAGCCCGGGCCACCAACGGAGCTCCTCATACATCGCAGCATCCCCCTTCATGTAGGGATTTACCCCTTCAAGCAACTCGCCCATCATTCCCTCCTTTGGATGGAAACGGTTTCTCTGTTCGTCTGGTTTATTTGGTTTTTTTGGTTTTCTTGGTTCAACCAGACAATCAGCCAGAGGTCGGAGACCAGATATCGGAGGTCAGACCTAGCCAGAAACCAAATGAACCAACAAACCAGAAAAACTTTCTTTCAATCTGAGTAATCTGTGTAATCTGTGGATGAACGGTTTCTTCTGTTCTTTAGTCTCTTTGGTTTTTTTAGTTTCAACCTGACAAACCAAATGAACCAAATAAACCAGAAAAACTCTCTTTGAACTGTGCAATCTGTGGATGAACGGCCGGGGCTGCCTCGGAAATGCGTTTGTGCAGTGATTCGAGAACGTTCCCTTTTTCACAGTTCGGAGACGGTTTCCACTACGAAACCCCTGCGACCACCATGCTCATGACAGGGTCTCTTTCAACTCTCTCGAAAAATCCGTCTGGCCTTGCCTTCAAACCTGGGAAGGCTGCCTATAGCCACGATCTCCACCTGAGGTGTGAACTTGATGTTATATACGACATCGTCCACAAATTTCTTCACCGCCGCTTTCAACTGTTCGCCGGAGATGGACGGGGAAGCGGGCTCGACCTTGATTGTGAGCCTTTTTCCCGATCCTTGACGCGGTATGACCAACTGATATTCAATCGAAAACTCAGGCACCTTTCTGATGAAATTCTCAATGGCGGAAGGAAAGATGTTGACGCCTCCGAACGTGAACATATCGTCCGCTCTCCCAATGACTCCACCGTCCATGCGCAGGAATGTCCTGCCGCAGTCACATTTGTCATAGACAAATTTTACCAGATCGCCGGTTTGGTACCGGAGCAGAGGCGCGGTTTCACAGCAGAGATTGGACATGACCAGCTTCCCCACTTCCCCCGGTCCGACCGGTTGATCTGTTTCCGGGTCCAAGGACTCCGGCAGGAACATCGCTTCGTTCAGGTGCGTACCCTTCTGCAGGGTGCATTCAAAACCGAAATTCGTGATCTCCGTGCTCCCGACGTCATCATAGTTCTTGGCGCCCCACAACTTCTCAATGAGGCTCTTCGTCGCGGGGACCTGTGCGCCCGGCTCCCCCGCAGTCACGACGATCCTCACCTTTGAACCGGGCAGATCGATACCCATCTTCTTGGCCAATTCTCCCAGATAAATGATGTAGGTCGGCGTTCCGCAGACGACCGTCGCTCCCCAGTCGATGATGCTCCTGAGCCGCACTTCCGATGTCTGACCCCCGCCGGGCACGATGGTGACGCCGTGTTGCTCCATAGTTGCCTGAAGCCCCCACCATGCGACAAAGAGACCGTAGACGAAAGGGAAAAACACCACGTCCCTGCTTTCTATTCCATATGCGTAGACATAGTAGCTGAACTGCTCATAGCAGTTCTTGAACCAGTCTTTCTTGCTGAAGGGGACCCTTAGAGGCACGCCGGTCGTCCCCGACGTCTGGAACACACGACAGGCGGCATCTGCCGGCAGGCAGGGAAAATCACCATAGATCGGATGCTCCTCCTGCGACCTCAGCAATTCCGCCTTTGTCGTAAAAGGCACTTTCCGCACATCTTCCATGGTTCTGATGTCGCCCGGACTGACCCCTGCCTCTTTATACTTCCTCCTGTAAAAAGGGCTATTCTCGATCACATACTTCATCCGCCGTCGGAAAAGCCTGAGCTGTCTCTTTTCAAACTCCTCCCTCGGCAGTGTTTCCAACTCAGGGCGCCACATCTTTACCATAAGCTCCTCATGTATTGTCCTGACCGCATGCAACCGTCAGAATAGAGTGTTCATTGCCTCACCAGAAACCTGGTCCTGTCTGCCAGGTCAGAGACAATTGGCTTTGCCTCAGGAATGATCCGCAAAATTCGAAATTCGAATATCGAAATTCGAAACAAACAAATTCAAAACCAAAAGCTTCAATGTTCAAAACAAAGGAGGGATTGGAGATCTCGGTTTTGGTCATTCGGATTTTGATCATTTGATATTGTTTCGGATTTCGGATTTCGTGCTTCGGATTTAAAGTCCTCCCTTTAGGGTTATCCAAGAGCCGGCCCTTCTGGAGCCGAATTTTTACTCCCCTCGTGTTTTTTTCTCGATCTGCCGTAAGCCCTCAAGAATCCTGTGCGGGTAGAACGGTGTCTGGTTCAACCGGACGCCGGTCGCGTTGTAAAGGGCATTCGCTACGGCGGCAATGGTGCCGGCCACGTAACCCTCCCCGACCTCCTTTGTGTCGTAATGCTTCCCCTTTTTGTACTCTTCCGTGATGACGTCCACATAATCCGTCTTTACCATGTCAAGGGCGCAGGGGATCTTGTACTCCAGGAAAGACGGATTGATGACCGCTCCCTTGTCTTCGAGCACCTCTTCGTACAACACGTGCCCCTGGGCCATGGAGACCTGGCCGTCAATCTGGCCCTCCACGAGCATCGGGTTGATGGGGAAGCCGCAATCATGCGCTGTCGTCACGTTCAGGACTTTCATTACCCCTGTTTCCGTGTCGACCTCCACCTCGGCTACCTGGGCATAGGCTGAGTAGTTCTCCGTCCATCGCCCCTTGGTTGTAGCAAGGCTCGGGTGGTTCGGCTCGTCCTTCATGGTCCGGAAGTGCCCTATGCCGATAACGGTATCGCCCTTGTTTTTCTGGATACTCAAGGCAATCGCATCCTTGTAGGAGATCTTCCTGTCAGGGGCGTGCTTCACAAAGATTTCCTTGTTCTTTGCTTCCAGGTCATTGATGTCCGCGTCCAGTTTCTCTGCTGCAACCTGGAGAAGTTTTCCCATCGCCTCTTCCGCTGCTTTCTTTGCCGCGTTTCCGGTCACCCAGGTGAGACCGCTGATCCAGGAGCCGATATCCATTGTGGTCGTTTCCGTGTCTGCTGCATAAACTTGAATATCTTCCATGGGGACCGACATCTCCTCGGCTACGATCTGGCTCAGGACGGTCTCCGCCCCCTGGCCCAGGTCGACTGCTCCGGTGATCAACGAGACGCTGCCGTCATCGTTCAACTTCACGATGACCGATGAACTGTTCGGGTAAATGAGACTGCCTCCGAAATAGGCGCACACGCCGATGCCGACACCGCGCTTGATCTTCGAGCCGTTCTTCCTCTCCTCTTCGGCCTTCTTGTGCTTCTCCACAAAATCCGTACGGCGGGTGACTTCTTCCAGGCACTGCACGAGCCCGAAGTTCTTCGCAGAATCCTTATTGGGAAGAATATCGCCGGGACGCCGTCCATTCTTGAGCCGGATCTCGAGCGGATCCATCTGGAGTTGCTCTGCGATCATGTCCAGCTGGGAATCGACCGCAAACCGCATCTGGGGGGCACCGTGGCCGCGCTGGGGGCAGCGGACGAGGCTGTTGGTGTAGACCGAGTATCCTTCGTATTTCAGATTCGGGATCTTGTACGGCGCCATGAGAAAACCCCAGGCAAGAAAGATGATGACAACGCCGCTCCCCCTGTACCCGCCGCTGTTGTTGATCGTCCGGACCTGCTGGCCGAGGATCGTGCCGTCGCGAGCCACTCCGGTTTTCAGCTCCACAATAAGCGGCTGCCCGTGACGCGCCCCCTTGAACACCTCTTCACGGCTGTAGACGATCTTTACGGGCAGGCGGCATTTCATGGAGAGCAGAGAAGCGATATACTCGTGGTTGAAGAGGTCTACCTTGCCCCCAAACGCCCCGCCGACATACGTCTTCAGGATGCGCACGTTTCCGTAAGGGAGACCGAGGGTGTTGGCCAGTTTCGCTCGCTTCAGGAATGTTCCCATGCTCGAAACCCACACATTGAGCTTTCCTGAATGGTCATAGCTCGCGACGATGGCCTGGGGCTCCATGTATGCGTGCGTGCGGAGATGGCTCACAAATCGGTCTTCGCGCACGAGGTAAGACTGGCTGAAGGCCTTCTCGACGTCGCCCCAGGAGGTCTCGGTCTTCCCACCGACGTTCTTGAAAGACTCCATGACCTTGGGATGGGAAGGGTGAATCTCGGGTGCATCGGGCTTCATTGCTTCCTCGGGATCGAATACGGCGGGTAGAAGCTCATATTCCACTTCGATCAATGAGAGGGCCTCATCGGCGATCCATTCATCCGTTGCCGCTACTCCCGCGATCTCCTCCCCCACATGCCGGACCCGGTCAACGGCAATCGGGTACTGGTCCGCCGGGTACCTCCCGGTCTGCACAAAACCATGCTTTATTTGAAGGGAATCCCTGGCCGTGACGATCGCCTTCACCCCGCGAAGCCGCTCCGCCTTGCTCGTGTCGATATTCACGATTCGCGCATGCGGGTGAGGGCTTCTCAACACCTTTCCGCAAAGCATGCCGGGAAGGGAGATGTCTACCGTATACTCGGCCCTTCCGGAGACTTTAATAGGTCCATCCTTTCGGGAGACCGATTTTCCAACGTAAGAGAGCTTTTCCATCAATGGCCTCCTTCTCGATCGGTTTTGACGGAACTGATTGCCTTGACGATCTTGTTGTATCCGGTGCAGCGGCAGAAATTCCCCGAAATGGCGGTCAGAACCTCTTTTTCTGAAGGTCTCGGGTTGGCGTCAAGCAATGCCTTCGCCGTGAGCACCATCCCTGAGGTGCAATATCCGCATTGAACGGCCCCGTGGTCGAGGAACGCCTGCTGGATGGGGTGCGGTTTCTCACCGCCCGACAACCCTTCGATGGTGGTGATCTCTCCCCCCTGTGCCTCAACGGCAAGGAGCAGGCAGGAGCGAACGGGCTTTCCGTCCAACAGGACGGTGCACGCCCCGCAAACGCCGTCTTCGCAAGCCTCTTTGGCTCCCTTGAGGGAGAGGTCTTCGCGAAGGACCTCAAGGAGGGTTCGGTTCGGATAGGTCGCCAGTTCGTATTCCTGTCCGTTCACAGTAAGCGTAATAAGACGTTTTGATTTCTTGTCCATGGTTCCTCCTCAAACGCGATCAAGGGCGGTCTTCATTGCTCTCTTCGCAAAGACCGAAAGCATCTCACGCCTGTAGGACGCAGGCAGGATGTGGTTGTTGACAAGGGGAAGGTTCTTCGGGATCGCCCGGCCGATTGCGTCAAGATCGATCTCTCCCGGCCTCTTCCCTGCGGCGACTCCGTCGAGCGGCACGATAACCGGTCCAGGTCCAGCGGCAGAGAGCACAAGCCGCGCTGATGCTATGGTCCCCTTCCTTGCGACAACAAAGGCGGCGGCCCCTGCAAGAGGATAGTCGATTGCGGAGCGGAGCCGGAATTTCGCATAACCGGAGCCCGTGTTCTGCAAGACGGGTACAACGAAATGGGTCGCCATTTCCCATGACCGGAGGCTTAAAGGCTGCGCTCCCCGTCCGGTAAAAAGATCCTCCACAGGGACTTCACGGGAACCCCCCTTTTTCTTGGACTCAATTTGCACTTTCGCCCCTGCAGCAATCAGGGCGGGGGCAATGTCTCCCTGATACACGCTGAAGCATTTCCTGCTTCCGGGCACGGCAAGACACACCTCCCCCCCGGCTTTCAGGCACGGCTGCCGCTCGCGCCTCCAGGCGGCCGACTGATTGTAGAAGAGACAGCGGGAATTCTGGAACACGTTCCCCCCGATCGTTGCGACGTTACGAATCGGAGGTGCTGCGACTGCGAGTGCCGCCTCATGAAGGAGCGGTGCATCCTTTTCGATAATCGGTGAGCCGGCGATTTCCGAGAGGGTCGTCATCGCCCCTATAGAAAAGGTTTCTCCCCGACGCTCGATCCCCTTCAACTCCGGCAGGTTTCTGAGGCTGACGAGTTTGGCAGCCTGGAGAAGCCCAAATCTCATCAGCGGCAGGATATCGGTTCCGCCGGCGAGAGGCCGCACCTGCTCTCGTTTCAGGATTGTCAACAACTCAGGGACCGTTGCAGGCTCGAAAAGTTCAAAATAAGGTAATCGCATCAGATACCCCCTTAAAACCAAAACTATAGATCCGGCTCCAGAAGGGCCGGCGTTGGAATAACCCTGGAAGGGATGACTCTAACATCCCTCGTTCTTGAGCGCCTTGATAAGGAGGTCGGTCAATTCGTCACAATACTGAGTGAGCGAATACTTCTTATCTTTCAATAGCCAGCGGATGGTAATATGTTCAATTGCTCCTACACAGAGACTTCTGGCAATGTAGCAATTGACTTCCTTTCCGATCTCCCCTTCTTCCAAACCTTCCTTGATGATTTCGAGCAGCACCTGATAGAAGGTCCGGGCAGCCTGGTAGGCTTTCGTCGATATGTATGTCCTGCTTGTCTTCAGTTCCAAAAGCACGATTGAGGCGTACTCCGGGTTCTTTTCAAAGAAGTTGAGGTACCACCAGACAAATTTTCGCAGCTTGTTGAAGGCCCCTTTGATCCCCATCATGTGCTCACCGATTTCCGAAACAAGTTCTTCCGTCACCGCGACAGGGATTGCAAGAAGCATGTCCTCCTTGCTCTTGAAATATTCGTAAATCGTAGCATCCCCTACCTGAGCGTTTCTGGCGATCTCCGAAATCGTGGCGTTTTGAAAACCTCTCGAGCCAAAAACGATCATGGCATGCTTCAAGATCTCTCTTCTCTTTTCCGGTTCTCGTGGCTGCTGATCTTTAAGAATCATATTCGGTAATGATATCTCATAGTTGTTATAAAGACATATCGCTCTCAGAATTGCATTCGATTTTGTTTATAATACGAGGCCGCAGCCCGTGTCAAGACTTTTGAAATTCCTTAAGTAGTTGACAATCCAAACATTTTCTACGAAATAGATTCATAAAGATCCACCTGGGTCACCCTGTCTGATTGCCTTTTCATCGTAATTCAGTTAAAGACAAGGCTGCCTGAACACATTGCTGCGCCAAGCATCGGAGGGGAAAAAATGGATGTCGAAAAAACGATAAAGGGGAAGCACATTCTGGTAGTCGACGATGAAAGAGATATTCTCGTTGTCATAGAGGAACTGCTGGAAGTCTGCAAAATCGATTCTGCCGATAACTTCCGAGATGCCAAGGTATTGATAGAGAAGATCCATTACGATCTCGTCGTCCTGGATATCATGGGGGTAGACGGTTACGAACTGCTCAGAATCGCAAACAGTCGTGACATTCCGGCTCTCATGCTGACGGCTCACGCTCTCACAAGCGAAGACCTCAAGCGCTCGGCCGAGGGGGGTGCGGCTTATTTCGCTCCAAAAGACAAGGTTGAGGATCTTCCGAAGTTTATCGCCGATGTTCTGGATGCAATTGAAAAGAAAAAGAGCCCTTGGAAAAGAATGTACGATACACTGGGGGGCTTTTACGATAAGCGGTTTAACGGTCCCGATTGGCGTGAAAAGGAAAATGCTTACTGGGAGAGGAAGATGAAGGAACAGGGCTATTGACCTCTATCGGACACGGAAATCCACTCAAGACGCTTCCCCGGTCAATTCGACGTCCCCACGCTCATACCCCCGAACTGTATTCAAGGAAAAGATATAGCCTTCATCCATGGTAAAGCCGACCTGGCGCCGGAGGACGGGCCTGTGCAATCCGGATCCGTGGCTAGGGGACGAGACCTGGCAGGAACGTGGCAATCCGCGGGAAGATCATCAGAAGCGCGGCCAGGAGAAGCAATCCCACAAGATAAGGAATGATTCCCCGGAAGATGACCTGAATCGGGATTTCGGGTGCAATCCCCTTGATCACGAAGACGTTCACGCCCACGGGCGGGGTAATGACCCCCATTTCAGCAATGAGCACGATCATGACACCGAACCAGATGGGATCGAAGCCCAGCTTTCTCACGACAGGATAGAAGATCGGCAGGGTCACCACGATCAGGGCCATGGAATCCATGAAAAAACCGCCGATGAAGTAGATGAAGATGATAACGCCGATGATGGCTATGGGCGAAATCGGAAGATTGCCGGCCCAATCGGCAAGCACGAAAGGGATGTTGGAGAGGGCCATGAAATGGCCGAAGACCGTCGCGCCTGCGATGATGAACAGGACCATGCATGCGGTCTTCAAACCGTCTATCCCGGATTCGACAAACCGTTTCCACGTCAGCTCCTGCTGTATCAAGCCAAGGAGCAAAGCGCCGGACGAGCCGATGGCCCCGGCCTGAGTCGGGCTGAACCAGCCGAGGAACAGCCCGCCGATGCTGAGGACAAACAGGATCACGGCAGGCGTGATTCCTACTGAGCTACGCATTTTTTCCTTCCAGGTCGTGCTCGGCCCCGGGGGGCCGTATTCGGGGTGGCGAAGGCAGATGATCGCCACCGTGGCCACGTAGAACAGGGTCAGAATAGCCCCAGGCAAAATCCCCGAAAGAAAAAGCTTGCCTATCGATTCCTCGGTCAAAATTCCGTATACGATGAAAACGGTACTGGGGGGGATGAGGATCCCCAGGGTGCCGGCGGCGGCGACCGTTCCGGTGGCCAGGAGATCGCTGTACTTGTATTTTTTCATCTCGGGAAGGGCGATTTTGCCCATGGTCGCTGCCGTGGCCGCAGTGGAACCGCATACCGCGGCAAATCCTGAGCAGGCCAGAACCGTGGCGATTGTCAGTCCGCCCCGCAGATGCCCCACCCAGGTGTAGCATGCGGCGTAAAGTTTCTGGCTGATCCCCGCGGCATACGCGAAAGAGCCCATGAGGATGAATGTGGGGATCACCGAAAGGGGATAAGACGAAAGGGTCTCGAAAATGTCCTGCGCAATGAGAACAAAGGCCGAATCGATACCATTGAGATAGGCAAACCCAATGAAGCCGACAAGCGCCATGGTAAAGCCCACGGGCAAACCCATGAAGAACAGGAAAAGGAGCAATCCAATTCCTATGACACCGACAGTTTCATAGCTCATTCTGAAATATCCTCTGAATGGATCGAATGAGGGAGGCAATATAGACGAGACAGATGGGAAAGCAACCGATCGCCGCGCCATATGCGAAGGGATACAGGGCCACCCTCGCCGTCGCGCTTACCTCTTTCCCTTCCTGGAGCGAGTACCCGTAAGCGAGGAGTTGATACACGATCAGGACAAAGAGAATCAGGCCGAGGAAATTGACAATGCTGTCCACGATGCTCCTCGGTTTTTGGGGCAGCATGACCACGAAAAAATCCGCCTGAACGTGTCTCCCTGCGATCAGCGCCGAGCTCGATGCCAGGGACGCGGCCAATAGCTGGGAGAGCATGACAAAATCGATGGAGCCGAAAACCGGCTTCAAAAAAACCTTTGCGCCCACCACATCGACAGTCGTGATGAGGACCAGCAGGAAGACGAAAAAAAATCCGATCCTCTCCAGCCAGGTACAGAGGGTCTGATTGAATCTCTCGAATTTTTCCAGAGCCGCCACGAAAAACTCCTCTGCAAGCCTTAGACGTTTTCAAATCGTGTGCATTCCATCCTCTCCCCCCGGCAGAGCGGGGGGAGAGGGGGTGCGTTCCGGTTTATTTTCCTCGCATCTCCTTCGGCCCGGTGGCGGACTTGATGTGGTACTGGATCTGTTTTTTCGTCCAGTATTCACTCCTCTCGTTGAGGTACTTGATCCACTCCCTGACCTCAGCCTCCTTGTGACCCGCGGAGACCATGCTCTTGACATAGTTCTCGATCACCGGCTGACAAGCTTTGCTCCATCTGGCCTGCTCTTCGGGGCTCAGGTCGATGAACTCCAGTCCGCGCTCCTTGGCGAAATCCTCGCCCGCGAAATCGATGTCATTCCAGCCGAGGGCGAATTTCTCGCCGTGCTTTCCGCAAAGACGGTCAAAGACCTCTTTCACGTCGGGGGTGAGCTTCTTGTAGCTGTTCTTGTTCATCACCACGTACATGGTGTAGATGGGGCCGATGTTCCAGCAGTAGGTCACGTATTTGCCCACTTCTCCGAAACGAAATGTCTTGAGCGTCTCCAGGGAGATGAGAACCCCGTCCAGAACCCCTTTGACCATGGCATCATATGTCTCGACAACCGGGGTCGGGGCCGGGGTCCCGCCCAATGCCTGAATCACCTCGGCCAGCCTGCCGGGCGCCCTGATGGTCATGCCCTTGAGGTCTTCCATGGTGCGCACGGGTTTCTTTGTAATCAAGACCGAAGGGGTGCTGGCATGCATCCAGAGAACCTTTACCTTATCCCAATCCTTCGGTTTGAATTTGTTGTAGAAGTCATTGACCAGCTGGTTGGCGGTCCAGCCGCTCGCGATCCCCAGCGGCAAATCGCAGGCCTCCATGACCGGCATGCGACCCGGGGTATATTCGATGTGAGACAGCCCCATGTCTGCGATGCCGCTCTCGATGCCTTTGATCATGGCAGGGGCGGTGAGCATTGAGCCTCCGGCAAAATAGCGGACCTTCACCTTGCCGCCCGTTTGCTCTTCGAGTTCCTTGATGAACTCCTCACACATTTTGGAATGGGCCGAGGGAGGAGGGAAATAGTTCGCAAATTTGAACTCGATTTCCCCTGCAGCAATGGCGCGGGTTGGTGGGGAGAGAATCAGGAAAGAGAACAAACAGACAATCCCGGCCAGCACGAAAGACTTTCTCATTGAAGTACCCTCCTTTTTCTTGAAGCGGGTTAATAATGGAAAATTGACTATGCCAGTCGTGCGAAGCTCAACAAATGCCTCGACTCATTTTCTTGCCATCCTTGTCTCTCTGCCTTCTTTATCTCTCTCATCTGAGTAATCGAAGACGGTTTGTCTGGTTTGTATAGTTTTTTTAGTTTACAACCGGACAAACTGGATAAACTGTCTTTGATCGTTTGGGCCAACCTGTAAAGAAGGTTTTTCCAGCATCCTGTAGATAAGTTCTCTTGTTTATGGGTGGTGATGAACGTTTCGTGGGTTGGAAAGGTTTTTATTGGATATTTCAAAACGGTGTGACGTGTCAAGAGAAAACCCTGCGGCTTCAGACGCAGAGCTTGTGCGGCGCACCACGTCGGCCTTGTATTCAAATACTGATACGAGGCCTCCAGCGAGGATGCTTTTGACTGCGAAATTTCAGAAAGCGTCAGTCCTTCTTGAGCGCCCTGTCCTCAGCGGCCAGTTCCCCGCGCAGCTTCTCAATGGGCCAGGACTGAGATATGGGCGTGAGGGTGGCCATAACTGTTTGGGAAGGTCCGCCTTCCGGTAAGCGGACATGATGATGTGCACCTCTTCCTGAGTGAATCCCGACATAATAACGGCCCTGGGCAGATCGGAAGCCTTTCCCATGCCCGAGCGATCTCCCAGGGTAAGCACCTCACCGACTGTTTTTCCTGGACAAAGTCACTTCCTGATGACCAGCCACAATCCCCCCTCTTTTTCAATCCTGGCATGATCGAACAAACCCGACCTATTCACCATTTCCTTGAGCTCATCCACCGTCACTTTCTTTCTCCCAAGCCTGTCGTTGAGAATTCGTGACTCTTCACCGATCTCATCGATTAACGCGCCGGGTGTGTCTTTTCCGTAACCGCCACCAACAAATGCAACGCCATCATCTTTTAAGACTCGATAAACCTCCCGAATGATCTTCCCCTCTTCATCGAGGAAGAAATATGCCCCCCTGAAGATCGCGAGATCAAACAAAGAGTCGGGAAAGACAAGGTTATGGAGCTCAGAGCGCTTCAATTCTATTCTTTGGCAGGGAATAGCGGTTTCGATTTCCTTCCGAAGGAAATCGACAATACCGGAGTCCTGGGCCGCGATGGTGAAGTTTAACCCCGGGTATCGCCTTGCCAATTCAACGGACAGGCCTCCAGCGAAGGGGCCCAGCTCCAAAACATCACCAACGCTCCTGCCGTAGTGTTCCATGACCTGGGAAGCAAGATAAGGATAGATCCTGCCCCATAGATCATTCACCGCTTTGAGAACCCTCAAGTCCAACGGCTCTCTAAATTCCCCCCTTACACTTTTCCCCGATGCATCCGTGACCCCAAGCCGAATTGCGGCTTCAGCTGCCATAGGCCCGGATGGGTCCATCTCCTTTAGCATCAGGGACTACACTCTTCGATAAAAGGCCCCTTCCTGAGTGGCTAAACTCGAGCCTCAGTCTACCATGTAGGCCGCGGCAATTGTGGAGCCTGCTGCAGTACTGCCAAGACTGACATACAACCTCTTCCCGCTCGAGTACGCA
>PHBH01000072.1:0-6665 GCA_002840535.1 Deltaproteobacteria bacterium HGW-Deltaproteobacteria-15
TGCATATCGTCCCCGCGAGGCCCAGTAGCGGCAAATAGCCGTGGACGAGGTGGCTAGGTGCCTTTGTACTTCTCAGATTTGACACCGCCAGCCAGACCACCGGAATGTAGGTAACCATGGCACCCGCCATCACAGCCCACAAAACAAGGAGCCGCTTCGTCAATTGCCGCATCAATGCATTCATCGCTCACCGCTAACGCCGAACTTAGCCGCCACAAGGGCAGTGCAAAATTTCAATCTGCCAAGGCCGCCCCGCCCTTGTGGTCTGCTACAGTGTGTTGTTAAGGGCAGACTTGCGAAAGTTCGGTATAGCGATCACGCGAAATTTCGTTGAACTCGGAGACACTTTCACCGTCGCTACCATCGGGAATGAGTGTAACCGAGGCACGATAGAAGCCCCGAACGGCCTTAACTACCAATGATTTGTAGCCTGGAGCCGAAACACTAAACTCAAATGGACGTGAATCCGGGCCACCAAGTGAGAAGCACCCCGATGGAGCTGTGAGTGTCTCATAGTAATATAGGCGCACAGTGGCATTAGGGAAGCCTGATTTGACATGCCGTCTATCACTACCCCTGTGGTGTAAGTCGCTGGATGACATGGGCTGAAATAGCAGCAGCCACTGAGTAAAAGCGACGATCCTAACAAAAAAAGTTTCGAGAGCAATAAGTTCATTTGGCCCTTAACGGAAATGGTGAGTGGCCGGGCGGCATCACGAGAACGCGCTTTGCGGACCGTACTCACGTCACTAAAGATGTACTCGCCTCAAAACGGCACCTTAGTAGCCCGGTCCTCTCCAGCGCGTTGTTGGGAGATGTCTTTTCCTTTGAGGACTGCCTCGAATTCCAACAGCTTACGAGACTTTATCACCATGCCCAGATTATTGGGAATCGTACTCACAGAGATGACTCGATCGGTTGTAGGGACAGGAACAATCTCAACTCTACCGTCTACTCTATGTTGTGGCCCAGCATAAAGAACTCCAAGAAACTTGATCCTACTCGCTCCTAGATTCCAACCTTTTTTTGTAAATACCTGTCCCAAGTCACAGATTAGTACGGGCGACCCACTGGAACCAGGAAAGCAGGCGCAGTCAATTAGGAACTCTGGGCGCCCATTCCAGTCGTATCGATAGTGTGTCGCGGCAACACCCGACCGAAATACTGGGAAATTGTGACGCCTATCCCATATGCCGTTTGGGTACCCAACCATTACGATTCTTTCCATTCCAGCAAAATCCTCGATGTCAGAATCGCTTGGGAGAAGGCTAAAGTCAAAAAAGGTTATGAAAAATTTCTTCTTCTTCAATAGCGCTTTTCCAACCAGCGTAGAAATTGGCATTAGGCAAAGATCAATGTCCGGATCTGGGTGAGGAGTCCAAGCCTTTTCAAAGTCAGACACATCCCAGAGGTACCCACTTCCTACATTTGGTTTTCCGTCGGGTGTGCTCAGCGTGAAGAAGAGACGGCCGTTGACACTGCCCTCAATGACGTGTCTGTTTGTTACGATAGCGGGTACGAATTCATTACCTCGATCTAGGAAACGGAAAAAGAACCCCGTTCCAGTGGATAGTCCCGATGGGGTATCGCACTCAATCCGGATAGTACTAAACGCGAGTTTTTCGAATGGAGACAGATCTGTATTCATGGTTCTTCACATTCCCAACGCGAAGGTGAGGGGCTGGGCGGCTTTGTAGGATAAACCTTCAATGAACCTCCTCACCTCGAGAAAAACCACCTCTTTCGCAACGGCACTTAAGTAGCCCGGTCCTTCTCCACCGATTTGTTGGCATCCTGTACCAGTTCGACAATATCTCGCAGAATCCGGTCGAACCGTTTAGAAGACAACGAGCTGAGAGGGTATTCCAACCCTGCACGCCTGGCCGTTTTGCTCCCGTTGAATACAGCAATGACTTCCTTCTTTGTCCAGTGCTTCTTAGAGGTAAGCGGTGATACGGTCATATAGTCTACAACTAAGGTCCAACCTTCTGCGGCTGCATCTACGAGCGGCAGATGTCCTCCCGCAGGCAGCTTGATTGATCCGATTGCTTCTGAAAATTGTCTGGGAGTCCGCGCACCAATGAGTACGCCGTGCACATCACAAAGCACCGGGAACTTGGGGTTCCGATAAAAGAATCGAATCACTCCTCGTCCTTTCTATTTCATGCCAACCGGAAGCTCAGTGGTGCGTAGCATCCACTGAAGCGACTTGTTGGCAATTTCTGCTCTACTCCCTACTTAAATGTTAGACGCTGGTCCCTTACCCCTTCGATGGTTTTCGAGACAGCTTTCTTGACTTTGATTTTGTTGATGCAACGACTCGCTGGATTTTGATTTTAGTCTTTGCGTCCTTGAAAAACCTGTTGGTTGTAAAAGCCTCGTCTTGTTTAGTCTCATGTTCCACAAGTTCCCCGATAATCCTCAATGCGTTTGGGATTTCCTCCTTTGCCAATGTTTCGTCGTTCGGATCGATCCCCTTACTCTCGCACAACTCGGCAACCGTGAAAAGAACATGATAGGCTCCGTCAACAAGGAAAAGCAGATTCGGATCAAACTCCTCGTCTTTCTTGATCCTCCTGTGGAGGTCCCTTTTAAGCGTCTCAATTACTGAGAAGACCCGCAAGGGTGCTAACAGCATCGGAGTTGTGATGTCGTCGTTAAAAATACTATCGTACATATCACCAAAAACTCGTGCTCGATCTTTCTTTGCGACCTCCGGGCACCCAAGGGAATACGCCAGGAAAGCCTGACCGGCACTCAATGCGTCGATGCGTTTTTGCCTCGGTTGCTCGTGATATTGTCGAGCCTTTCGTTCATAGTAGAGTCCCTGGTCTAGGAAGCTCTCCTCAAGTTTCTTCTGCACTTCGTCATTGGAGCGCAGATCGCGGGTGTTGATGGGTGTCTGACTGTTGGTAGCTTCTGCGATATCTGCAGTAATATTTCTGGCCTTCGTTTCGTAAATCCGCGCCAGGACGAGGACATTCTGGAGCTTCTCCGGTTGTTCTTGGTAAGCCTCAAAAAGAGCATTTGAAGTCTGACCACCATTTACGATTTGGACATTATCGATAGTAACAAGGGGGGCTCGCGAGCCCGGCTGATATGAAAATGAATCGCAGGTAATGGTAATACCGTTGTTTAGGTACCAAAACTCAACGTTTTTAGGTGACAGCGCAGTCGCGTGAATTTTCCTATTAATCCTGTTCTTCTTTGTGAGATAAATGCGCACGTTGTCGTTGAAAATCCCACCGTTCACTTGTTTTGGATCGTCGGGGTCCTCTATGAGTCGAATGAGTTCCGTCGCCTCAAGAGTTGCGATAAGACCACGAATGTTCCAATCAGTTCTTTCAAAATAGTTCTTGTCCACCACTTTGAGTTTGGCATTGACCTTGGGGCGTTTCTTATCAATAAAGAGTTGGACAATTGAGTCTAGGGTATGATGATTAACGTTGAACGACCGGTATGGCGCCAGTGCAGAAGTCAAGCGCTCTTTCTGCGTGCTCACGAGCTCTCTCATATTGCCGCAAAGATGAACTTCGAAATATGGATTTGGATTTTTCAGAGAATCCCATATCTCCTGTACCTTCTTCCACAGAATAGGATTGCACGTCCCTTCCATTCCGGCATTCTCATTCAGCATGTCGGTGAAAAAAGATAACAATTTGTCGATTTCCGTGGACGGAAAATTATTCTTGGCCTTAGCGAACGTATTCGCGTGCTTAAACTGAAAGATGTGGATTGTGTTGCGTCCGTCGCGTTCATCAACGTAAACTGCATCGACGCCACGGTCGTTAGAACCGTCTGTGATCGAGTCTTCTATTTCTTCAGGCGATAAACCGAGAAGGTACTCGAGCATGACGTAAGTGAATGTCCGGCTCGGGGTGGTGCAATAAGGTGAATCGCCCATGTAAGAAGTTATCTTTTGCGATAGGGCATTCCAATCAAGCAAAGTCGCCATACGCTTACTCCTTTCATATTTGACAAATGCCAACGGCGGGCATCAGCGGGAGGCAAGCGCCGTATCTTGCCGAATCCGCTGTATGCCTTGGTTAGCAGATTCTCCTTTACGAGACGAGATTGACGTCAGTTACGAAACCGCTTTGACATGAAAGTGCAAACCACGATATTGCACGCACAGCTGTCATTAACGCCAACCTTGACGACTTCGCAATTCCGGTCCTTGGTCACATCAATACCGGTCTCTTTGCTGATACGATCCAGATAGAGTTCCCACCGGCTATCACCAACAGGCACAGGGAAAAGGACGAAAGCAACAATGCCGTTATTGGAGTTCAGCTTTTTGGCATCAGCGACAATAGATTCGAGGTTCTTCGTTATTGGACGACAACTTTCACTGACCCCCTTGAGTTTCCAGTTCGTATTCGGAGTTTTCAGCTCAATGCTATACGGTTCTCCGTCGTTGAAGAATGTAATATCTGTTCTGTCACGCCGGAAGAAAGCTTTCGACTCTACCTCTACGTTCTTCATGCCTTTTTCTTCCAAATAGTTGGCAAGCTCGAACTTAAGCCAGCCTTCGAACTTGGCCTTTTGCCTTATTGGAATTCGCAAAAGAGGCATGTGGTCGGCTATGATTTCAACGATTCCTTTGCGGATAAAACGATCCATCTTCATCCACTGCTAACGGGGCAAATCAGCCGCGCGGCTTTTTTGCGTCGGCTGAATTTGCATGGTTCTGCGGGTCCACACTTCAATCATTATTGGCACTACCCCGACGCTCTATGTTTCCAGAAGGCCCTTAGCAACTTTAAAATCATCACCTTTCACTTTGCCCTGGGAAGCAGTTACATCCGAATGATCGGCCATACCATGCTTTAAAGACTGAAGTTGAATCATTGCTATTTCAGTTTCAATTTCAATTTTCTTAAGCTCCACTTTTTGTTTGGGCCGACTAATACAAAATGTCAAAATCGCTAGGAAATTTGCGATAAGTGAAAACAAAAACCCGCTACCAAGCCAGTCGGCCTTATCGCTCGCAGACTCATTCTTTTCCTCTAAAATTGAGAATACTTTCCTATATCCTTCCAATTCGTCTTTAACGTTTTGCAGGTCACTTTTCGCCGTATTAAGATCAGTTTTGGCTTGTTCTAAATCCTGAGTCGCTTTTTTGAGAGCACTTGATAGAGCAGCATTCTTTTTTGAGAGCTCCGCTATTTGATTCTCCTTTTCAGAAGCTAACTTTGCAGCTTCTGCGGCTTCTGCGACCTTCTTTTCAGCAACGCCAGTTTTATTGATATCTTTGGCGACCTGCTTTGTTGATTTCTCAATGCTTTCTTGAGCGTCTCTAATGACTTGCTTCTGTGCCTCATAAGCCTTTTTAACTATTTTGTCGAGGAATGCATAAGAATCTGAAGACGTCAAAACAAAAGCACATATTAGCAGGGCACTTCTCAGATACAGATTCATGTGCAAAGTCCTTTCTCCTTTCCCCTCTCTCGGGCCTTTTAGCAGAACGACGAGTTCACCGGGGAGCGAAGCGATCCGGTGAAACGACAGGTTGGGGCGCCTCTTCAGCGAACAACAACAGCCAGAGATCATGTTCTCGTTCTCTATTTCTTCTTGATTTTTCCTCTCTCCGAATTTTCTTCTACCCTGAACTTCACTATTTTGCTTATCAGTCCGAACGGAATCGGCTTGTCCAGTGGAAGTCTTACTGAGCCCTTTCCTCCTTTATAAAGAGACAGCTCGTTTTTGAACTCCTCTGTACCAGTCGGCGTGGGATAAAACCCTATATGCTCTTTGAAAGCAGCGAAATGAACCAGATTTCCTTTCAGGGTGAAGGTTGGTATTCGATACTTGATTGTTTCTTCCGCGTCGGGTGCCGCTTTTCTAATAATCTTCCTAATTTTTTCCAGTACCTTTTGAACGTCAGGCGGGAAGCCCGCAATATACTCATCGATGTTCGTGGGCGCTTTCCTATTCGTTTTCATATCATTTCCTTCACCCATTCAGTGAGCCACCCCCCCCCAACGGTAGCCATAACCGGCGCAGAGCATCGCGGAGCGTCCGGTTGATGGCCTTGTTAACTGGCTTCTTATTGAATTGCCTTATTTTCAAGAAGAGCCGAGACAAAAGATGGCATATATGATTCCTTGCAATAGCGACAAATCAACACATTTTCGGACTGATGAAAAGATAACCGGCGCAATTTCCCTTCATCGAAACACCTACCGCAGTAGAATTCCTTTGTTTTCTTGTGCATATAAACGCCTGGATCAACCATGTATTCATAATCGTCAACCTGGATCGTCCTTCTACGTTGTATATGGAGAGTGATTAAAGATGCAACTAGCGCCAGTATTATTAAACATTGTGTTAGTAATATCTTTCCTGTTGTCACCTTTTGCGATAGCAAGGAGACTTGAGGAAAAAAGCTATCTATCACGGGAAGAGTCCACAGTGTTCCTGTCAGGAATAAACACAGGAACCATATTGTGGCTTGCGTTCTATTTTTTATCCAGAGCGATATGAGAGTTTTCATTCGATCTTTCCAAGTTAACGGTCGGTTTCACTGGCGCGCGGCCTTATGCGCGTCCATGTGCAAACCGTTGTTAGCGGTCTTGTCCTATTTCGCGTATGACGGCCGCCACGCGCGTTTCAGTCGGATAAATGAACAAGCTCGAAAGTAGACCGAGAATTACGAACGCAAT
>PHBH01000072.1:6967-46541 GCA_002840535.1 Deltaproteobacteria bacterium HGW-Deltaproteobacteria-15
AGTAGCGGCAAATAGCCGTGGACGAGGTGGCTAGGTGCCTTTGTACTTCTCAGATTCGACACCGCCAGCCAGACCACCGGAATGTAGGCAACCATGGCCCCCGCCATCACAGCCCACAAAACAAAAAGCCGCTTCGTCAATTGCCGCATCAATGCATTCATCGCTCACCGCTAACAGTTAACTAGGTAGAAAGAGATCATCAAAGCGGACAGATTTTGCCTTAACCTCTTGGAACGGCAGGTTTTTGGCTCAAAAAAAGCCGCTCCAATATTCTCTTTCTGCCTAGCATGATGCTTGATTGTTCTCGTAAGCCATTGGAGTCATAGATCCTTTGGCGATCCCCTGTCAGGTTCTACAAATCGGCCGGGCTCTTGACGGTGAGCCCAGGCCTGTTGAGCACGTGAGTATAGATCATGGTGGTTGCAACATTGGCGTGTCCCAGGAGTTCTTGGACGGTTCTGATGTCGTAATGAGCCTCAAGAAGATGAGTGGCAAACGAGTGAAGATCCTTCAAGGCTTTAAAATGCAAAGCGCATAGAGCATGGCGAAGACGAAACCGCAAAGGGGCATAGCGCAGAGCGCATGGGGCACAAGGCAAGGCCCGAGATCAGGGCTTACAAACGGAAAACCGGAATACGTTCCTTTTCTGGATGATGGGTTTCGCGGAGCTCAACCCATCCTACGGACTACATTCTCAAGAACCGAAAAGCGCAGAGCGCAAAGCGCATAGCCTGCAGCGGACCGCAAAGGGGCAAAGTCCGCAAACTATGAGAGGGATTGTTTACTACGGGTTCCAGTTTTAAGGCTTGCCGTAGGATATTTCAAGAAAAAAGCATGGATAGTAGGTTTGCGGTGGTTATGCGCTCCTGAGTTTTTGACCCATCATGACGGGATGAGTGCAGGCTGTCTTGCGCTCCTCTCAATAACGGTGCATCGGCATATGATGCTGCGGGGGTGGCGGCTTGGGAGGTGTGACGCTTGACGGCGGCGTCACCGGTCGCACGGGGGGGACGTGTATCGGCGGGGGCACCGCCGGCCCGAATTCACGACGGGGCTTTCGGGAGGTGTTCCGGTCTGGGTCCCTGTCGTGAATTCGATTACCTCCTCAAAGGAGCGTATCGCCTCGGCCGGTGCAGGGGTTACCTGCCCGGTCCGGCCGTTGTACATGTTCCCGGCAGTGACAATCCGTCCATCCACATCGACCACGCCTTCCCGGCACAAGCAGTCCATGAGGCTTCTGCGGTCATCCAGCAGGTACACATGGACGCCGAACGTGGTTCCCCTCACGCCGATGTTGCCGGAAGGGGTGGCAACAGTAAATCGGCCATCCTTGTAGCTGAAAAGGCGCATGGCATAGAACATGGCCTTTCCCTTCACCATCCTGAGAAAAGAACTCTTCCTCCCTTCCTCTTTCTGTTCTTCGAAACTCTCCAGGATGAATTCGGTCTCGGGAGCCACGGTGATGGTGTCCCCATCCAAGAGCTCGATATGGCATCGGGATTCGGCCAGCGTGACCAGCGTGTCCTTTTCATAGACCGGGTCCCCTTGCATGCCGAAGTAGGCCTGCCTGCTTGCGCCGTGGACGATGACCACGTTTCCTTCCAGCCTGTGGATAACACCGACCTCCTTTTGGGAGGACGGGATGAAGCGGTCACTGGGCGAGAGATCTCTCAGTTCTTCCGGAAGCCGGTCAGGAGGGACCGCCCCTCCCCGGTTTTCCTGTGCGCCGGCCTCGCAGAGGGATAAAGTCAACAGACAACCAGCGAACACCAGAGCGACAGCGGATCTGAAGCAAGAATTCATTTCCACACCTCGTTTACCCCTTCAACCACTCGAGTACCCATAAACTATTGCATCACGCTTGTAAACAACAATGCCCATCCGGGAACCCCCCGTATAAGCTCTAAAAAAATCGTGATCTCTCACAGTGTCACGGAGGTCACAGAGAAGAGCACGTTCCCAGTCTGGCCAAAGGCGGAGGAGCCGAATCGCACTGCTTCAGACTGAGGATTTCTTCTCCTCCCCTTATCATAAATCATAAGGGGAGGCCGGGAGGGGTCACTGACCCGGAAAAACATCTTCCAGGGCCTTTAGAATGCGGCTGGTGGAGACTTTGAACTGAGGATCCTTACACAGTTGATTACTCCTCCTTGCATGGCCAAGGCTGCGTTTGACCCACTCATCAGCCGGCTCCTGCATCTTGTTTTCGGTGGCGTGCATCATTTCGGTGAATGACATCAGCGCCAGGCACATTTCCGTGACCGATTGAATGTCAGGCAGGTCCGGAGCGGAATAGAGCACCTGGCGGAGATCGTTCAGCACCGCTGATGCCTTTACGCCCGCCTTGAACAGCTCGCCCTTGTCAACCAGGTCGAGCGCCTCCTGCATGATCTTCAGGGATGCAGCATACTTCTGTGTGGCGGGCTTCTTCTCCAGCCGGCCCGGGGCTTTTATTTCAACATCCCCTTCTGCCGTCTTCTTCTTGCGGGTGATGAACTCCACCCGGTACTTGCCGGGGTTGATCGGCTCCCCGCCAGTGACAATCTGCCCGTCGAAGTACTCCGCCTGCGGCAGAATGAAATGGTTTCCAGAGCTGATTTTCTGGTTGCCAAGATACCAGTTGATGGTGACCGGGGTTTTTTTGCTGACTTTGGCCGGGACCCGGGCAATCAGGTTGTGGGTGCCGTATTTGAATTCCCGCCCGACCATCACCGAAGAGTAGGTTCCGTAAGGGCTCCAACTGAAAGAGACCCCATCTGAGTGCGCAGGGGTTTTTTTCGCCTGATCGGCCGCAACGCCGGCAGAGCGATCAGTCTGCGTGGGGCCGCTAACCCTTTTCTTCTCAGCCGCGCTTTTCCGAGGAACGCTTGCCAGGGCCTGTTCATGGTTCCGCCTCTGGTCTTCCAGCCGGCTCCAGTGGCTCCTCAATCGTGCCTGAGCATCGAAGGGGGCTTGCTCCAGTTTCGGTTCCCCCTTTCGGGCAATCATCTTCTGTCCTGGAACCAGGTAGCCGATGTCGCTGCCGGTGCGGGTTTCTACCACTCCCTCGTAGAGGTAGGTCTCCGTAGTGCTGTCGCTGCCGACGTTGACCTCAAAGCTGGTCCCGCGCACACCGACCGCTGCCGTCTGGGTGATCACCAGGAATTCTCTGCCGCGCTTGCTGACCCTGACATGGACACCGGCCCGATAGATAAGCAAGGTGGATTCATCCTGAAACTCCACCTCTGCGTCCGGCTTGATGGCAAGGAAAGCCCCGTCCGAGGCAAAGGTGACGGAAACCCCTGTTGCATCGGCGCTGGTCTTGATGGCGTCGCGGGGATAGATCAGGGTGTAATCCTCGCTGATTTTTTTCCATTCCTCGGTTCCTGAGCGTTTGATGCTGACCGACCCGCTGCCGACACGGAGGGTCATTTCGGCGATCTGTATCGGGTGTGCCTCCTCCTGCTTGGGTTCTTCGGGTTCGATGACGCCTTTTTCCATCTGCGACATAAGGGTCTGGGCCTGATCCCATTTCTGCGGATCGATTTCCGGAACCTGCTTCACGGCCTCGGGAACGGGTTTTTTGGGCGCTTTCAGCTGTTCAAGCAGTTTTCTCACCTTGGAATTGTTCGGGTCCGCCTGCAGGGCCCGCTCGTATTGCTGGATAACCATCTTGTCGCAGAACATCTTGTTGTAGGCGTGGTTCCCCCAGAGCGCCTTTCTGGTCAGCTCCCGCCAGACGGCGGCGCTGTCGGCGTAAGCCTCGGAAAGCCGGGCTTTCACGTACCTGTTTTGAGGAATCGACTGATCGGCCTTCAGGACCAGTTGAACGGCCAGATCGAAGAAATCCTGTTTGGCCTTATTTGCGAACACCCGTCCGGCATAGTTGCTCAGTTTATAGGCAATCAGGTGAAAGAGTCCGCCCTTGTTTTCCACGTACTGTGCCTTTTCCGCAATCGCGACCGCAGAGCGCAGGATATCCAGGCTCTCCTGTTTAGGGTTGGCGGGTTGCAAGGTCGTCCTGCCGGGTCCGGTATTGCCGGACCAGTACGGGCGGTCGAACGCCTTGTCTGCCGCCTCCAGCTTCGGGTTGATCTCCTGCAGGAGTTTGAAGAGTTCCAGTTTCTGAAGCTGCGCGTAATCGTCTTTCTCTTTGCTGCCGGGATCGGCCTGAGCGGGACCCGGGGGTTGCTCAGGAACTGCAGGCAGGGCAGGGGCGGCAATCTGAACCGATCCCAGTGCGGCACGGAGGAGCGGGGTCATTTCGGCCGGGGGAATCTCGGGTCCAGCCATATCCTGTTTCAGGAGACCGGAGAGGTGCGCATTTTCCGTTGGGATGTTCCGGAGGTTCTGGTACGCGAGCTTACCGGACTCGATGCCAACGCCGCTTTTCCGGTGATAAGAGTACCTGACCACCTTTCCGCCCTCGTCAAAACGGGCATCGACCCCGTCGTTGTGCGTCCTTCCCCGAACAGTCACCCAGCTGGGCTTGCCGCTGGTGAACCACCCAACGGACAAAGCAATGTGGCCAAAGGAATGAAGCGACCTGGAAGAGGGGTTTTTCATCTCCTTGTCGTGCCAGCTCAGGCTGGCAACTTTGCGGTGATCAAGCACGTAATCGACCGAAGTGGAATCTCTGCCGAAAGCGATGCTCCAGATCTGTGCCCCTGAAGGAACACGCATGGATCCAATATCCGAACCGATTCCTTGGGGATCGGGATGCGAATCGGGTGCAACACCGGGGCGGGTCTTCGGGATTGTTCCCAGGATTTCGGCCTCCGGCCAGTCCGGATGGGCTGAACGCTGTTTTCTGTATACGTCGGCAGTGCATTCTTTCTGGTCGGCGCAGTAATAGGATGTCAGTTTATTGCTGAGGCGAGGGCCGACAGAGTTGTAGATGCTTGAGAATACGCCCGCTTCTTTCCTGGCTTCCTTCAGTTCAAAAAACGACAGTTCGCCCGTGGAGCGGTCCCAGGCGCGATTGATTTTTCTTCCGCCCCTCCGGATGGTCTCATTTTCAAGAATGGGTCGGCCGCCCGCCGGAATGAACCACATCCTCTCGCCGATCTCCCCATGAATTTCTGGATGAAAGTAATGCTCGTAGTAGAAAATTCCCTGAGGTTCCTTGGAATAACTTGCCTCGACGAGCTTTACTGCGTCTGCGGGAATGTTGATCTGGCGCCAGGGGATCTCTTCCTTACGGGCGATTGCAGCGAGATCGGGCGGCACGTTTTCCTTCGGGATTTCGCGCCACTTCTCCTCCTTGTACAGATCGGCAGGCGCCAGGGACTTGTCGGAACCGGCTTTTTGCCTGTACTCGGCCTCTGAGAGCGCAACCCCGTCAATATAAAAATGCACGGAACCGACCGTGCCGTCCATGTTATAGGCGGCTGCCGGCCCGGTTTGCCTGTCGTTTCTGAAAAAAGTCAGGTAAGTCGTCCGGACGGTCCCCGTTTTTACATCGAACGCAAAGCGTCTGGAAGGACCATGCTTGATGGCCAGATTATCCATGGCATCTTCATTCAACGGGAATCTCAGCTGGGGATCCTGGTATCTCCTGAAACCCACTGTCCTGCCGGCAACCCGGTACCGGACAAAATATGCCATATCGTACATCCAATCCTTTTCGGCCTGGGCGGGAATTGAATTTTCCCAGTATTTGTCGCTGCTCCTGGTCGGTGAAACAGCTGCGGTCGAAGGGGGGACAGGATCGTTCTTGGGGCGGGTCGCTTTCTCGGGCAGAGGACGCTTAACCGCACCGGCCGGCGCCTGTTTTTCCACTGCCGGGGGTTCAGCTTCGCGTTGTTCCTCTTTCTGCTCGATGCCGGCAAAGGCCTGGGCTTTCTGATCGCCCGGGGAAGGGTCGCGTGCAACTTCTTGAGTCTTGGAGGGGCTGGCCTTGCAGGACTCATTGTAGACCTTGGTGAAGATCGAGGAAACGACGCGGGTAAAATCGCTCCAAGCTTCATTGTGCCATTCCAGGAACTTGGGCTTCTGCTCCTTGTCGCTCGAGGATTTGATGTTGCCGGAAACCTGTTTCCAGTCCGTGCGCGCCCTCTGCCTGATCTCCTCAAAGCTCTTCTTGAAGTCCGGGCATTTGATGTCGTCTTCCCCGAACTCCCGACACGCCTTTTCCACTTCCTTCTTGAAGGGCTCGTAGTTCCATGTGTATCTCGAATCCCCGAATGCAAGCTTTCCTGTCTTCCCGCTGTCCAGATCGTCGCCGGTCTTTTTTATCCTGCGAAGGAGAGCGGCGAAGCGGTCTCCCTCTTCGGCGTTCGCCTTCATGTAACTGAGCGCGGGCTCTACCGCAGCAAGTGTTTTCTTTGCCCGCGACTGCAGTTGTTTCATCTGTGCTTCCATGAGGTCGGTCTGGAGCCCCTGCAGATGGGCTTCCTCGATCTTCACATAGTTTTCGATGAAGCCGTCAACCCCCTCCTTGGCGCTCATGAACGCATCCCCGTATTGCTGGGTACCCACGCTTTCCACCACGTCCTTGATGGTCTTGACAGCATCGTAGGTCGTTTTGAGGTAGGCCCAGGCTTTGTCCTGCTTGTCCAGCGTGCGCATGCTCGCAAGGCCGCTCATGGCCTCTCGGGCGTTCCTGTAGGCGCGCTGAGCTCGTTCATGCCTGTCTTGCCAGTAGGCCGAGGTCAGCTCCGGCCGCAACCTGAGATCGAGATTCAACTTGAACGACGGGTTCTCACGCTTCGCCTTGCTCAGCTGGTCTTCGAGCTCGAAATTGACCTGGTGCTCAATGTAGCGGTTCAGATCGTTCAGTCTTCCGATCGCGCTTTTGAGCTCTTTTTTTTCAGCCAGAGCGTTGATTTCAGCCACTTCGGATTTTATGTGGCCGGCAAAGTCGTCGAGTGCGGAGCCCAGCGCCGAGCCGGGTGCATAAAGGGCGGATACGGTCATCAGGAGCAGAAGGATTCTTTTCATGGCTTGTCCCGAGTGCAATTGAATTTGGATTGGCAGTACAGTCAGGAAGTCTTTCAGCGAGGAGAAAGTCAGTATTCAACCCGTTTGGCAGAGCCGTCTTCGAGGTATTGTGTCCCCACCAGCTTGCCGTCTTTATTTGTCAGTTCGCTGCGAACTTTTCCGGAGGCGAAATAGAATGTCTGTTTCATCTCCACACCGTTTTCCCAGTGGCTCTCCTGTTCGATCTGTCCGGTGCGGTAGTAGGTTCTAAGCAGGCCGTGCCGGACGCCTTTCATCGTATGTTCCACGCGGCTCAGGAGGTGGTTTTTTTCGCGCAGCCAGCTGACCTCGGCGCCGTCCGGCTTGTTGTCGCGATAGGTGGAGATCTTGGCAAGTGTGCCGTCCGTGTCCCAGAAGCGGCAGACTCCCTGCTTGTACATCCCTTCGTAGTAATCTACGTTGCTGACTGATCCGTCCCTCCAAAATTCGACATAGACGCGCCCTTTGCCATCGGGACGCATGATGGCGAGTCCCCTGCAGAGAGCGCCTTCATAGGACTGCGTTGCGACGATTTTGCCGCCCTTCTTGTATTCTTTGACTATCCGGCCTCCTGAAGCGCTTTTTTCTTCCATGGAGTCGTACTGGGGCAATGGAAAAGCGGAGACATCGGGCCGGGCGGAAAGGCTCCTTGGTATGTTGTTCCAGGTGTACGGTGTGAAGATGGGAAATTGGTTGAAGTCCACCGAACTGACCGAAGAGATGGCCGGGGCACTCAGGTTGTCCGTCGATTCGGCCCGAACGTTCCCGGTCGCCGCCGGTTCGATGTTGGACCCCCTGTCAGAGGATTTCATGGCTGTCGCGCTCTTCAGGAGCTGTTCGTAGTGGAGATTGATTTCATCCAGAAGCTGGTCCGGCCCGACAAAGCTGATCGCCGCGACATTGGGGCCGGGAAGATCCAGCACCAGGTACTGAAAGTGGGTCAGCTGCGTCGGCTGCTGGAGCGTAAAATGGAGGGTGTACCCGGGCATACCGTTGACCTTTGTGGGTTTGTTGGAAAGCAGCTTGGCCGCATCGCTCCCCCTGACCTGTGAAACGAGACCTTCGAATACCGACTTGCCGGTATTCCCGGCGCTGCGCATCATGGTTTGAACAACCATGACCACTTTAGATCCGCCGGCATTGGGGTCAGCCCACTGACTCTGTCCCTCGGACTGCTGAAAACGACGAAAGTGCTGAGGATAAAGAAATTCGAGCCCGCTGTCATCGATGGAGAGGGTCAGGTACTGGAAGACCCCGGCATTCTCTTTGGTTGGCGACCCGTCGGTCCTGGATACGACGTCCGCAGGGGCCGCCTTGTCGGAAGCCGTTGACTGGGGCTTTGCCGCAGCCTTCCGGGGTGACTGGAGACTTAACAGTGCGCTGCGCAGCATTTTCGCATCGCCCTTCCGATCAATCGAGTGCAGCACAAATGCCTGTTTCGGCGAGGTATAAAAGAGTGCCAGGATGCGGACCCTCACCTTGCCGTCGCTTGCCTTATACCGCCTGAACAGGGTAGGGCGACCCGCAACTTTCTTCTTGTCGCTTCCAACCTGCTCCAGGTTTTGCAGAGCCTGGCGCATCTTGTTCTCGTAATCGGTCGCCAGGTCCTCGTCCGAGATTCCGGCGGCAGCCTGGATAACCTGAATACTGGCTTCTCCCCCCGGCGAAAGACAGTTAAGCAGGATGTTGGGGGCGTTGTCCGGTTGAGAGATATTGAAGTCATCGGGGATATCGAGGGTGTAGCCGGTCTTGGAAATGGGAACCGTCTTCGCTGACACGGAGGGGACTAAAAGGCAGAGCAGGGTGCATATTATCGACCCTGCTCCAAGAAACCTGAATGAGAGCTTCATTGATACGACTCCTTGTTGAATAGTGTTGAACTCGGCGCAGATGACAGGCAACGGGTCGCATCCACTGCCGTCCCCATGGAAATTAAGGCTGCTTGAGTAAGTTATCGGACGCTGACTCCAGTAAATTGGCCCTTATATTTCAGGGCGATGAAGGTTGTCAATGAATTTTGAACCGAGGGTGGGTCTCCGCAGCCGGGGTACACAGTAACTTCGCCGATACCTTCAAGCCCTGGGAATGCTGCTCGTTCAGCTAACCTTTCACTACCCCACCAATACACCTCTACCTACCCCGCATGTACATCTTCGGCTTATGCTAAATAAGGACCACCTACCTGATTAATTCGTCAAAAAGCCTATTTCGCATACCGAAAGAGCGATTTACTCTAGGCATTACAGGGAGACTCAGGATCTTGGTGGGAATAGCAGCCGGAGATGGTAGAGGACCGCCGCCGCTGAAAGGGGCAAAGGGGTGAAAGAATGAAAACCGTCTGTTTCAATTGCCATACAATAATCCGCCCTGGTTTGGAGGATGGCCCCGACTCGTCCGGGCTGTGCATGGAATGTCTCATCGAGGCCCTGAAGCCTCTTTATCGGAAACAGCAAAAGAGCCAGGGGTACTCCGAATGTTTTGGAACAGCCAGCGGATACTGCGATCAGGCGAACTGCCGGTATAACAGGATCTGTGTTCACAAAACTATTTAGTGTGAAGTGGAAATCCTGGCCCTCTGGACCAGGTCAGAGACGATCGGCTCAGCCGGTAAACCGTTTCCTGGAAAGTTGGAATAATGGAATGATGGAATGAGGGGTTTCAAAGCGATAAAGCCATCTTGAGGCACACTCAAAAAAAAACAAAAGGGGGCCGAAGCCCCCTTTTCTCTTCCCTTGTCTTTACGTATCGCTAGAACAATCCCTTCACCTTGCCTGTCTTCACATCCACATCAATGCGGCGGAAGGCCGGGTCTGATGAGGTGCCGGGCATGAGGCTGATTTCGCCCGCGCACGGGCAGAGGAACTTCGCGCCCGAGTAGATGAGCACGTCCCGGATCGGGAGGGTCCAATTCTTGGGAACGCCTTTGAGGGCCGGGTTGTGGGTGAGACTCAGGTGAGTCTTCACCATCATGGTGGCATAGTCTGCGTACTTTGGGTCGGCCTCGAGCATCTTGGCCTTGGCTTCCGCATCGGGCATCCAGCTCACGCCGTTTGCGCCGTACACGGTCTTGGCAATCAGCTCGACCCTGTCGCGAAGCTTCATTTCAATGGGGTAGAGGAACTTGAACTTGCTCTTCTCTTCGCAGGCTTCCTTGACCGCCTCTGCAAGCTCGATCGCCCCTTCGCCGCCCCTGGCCCAGTGCTCGGACATGGCGCAGCGCGCTCCGGCCGCCTCGGCAGCCTTCCGCACCAGCGCGATCTCGGCCTTGGTGTCCGTATGGAAGCTGTTGACGCAGACCACCGGGTTCATGCCGGATTTCCGGATGGTGTTGATGTGGTGCACCATGTTGGGGAGCCCTGCCTCCAGAAGCTTCAGATCCTCTTTCGTGTAAGCAGGATCAAGGGGCAGCCCTGCTACCACTTTGGGCCCGCCGCCGTGCATTTTCAGCGCGCGGATGGTTGTGGTGAGCACCGACACATGGGGCTTCAGACCGCTGTAGCGGCACTTCACGTTCCAGAACTTCTCGAATCCGATGTCTGCTGCAAAACCGCTCTCGGTCACATGGTAATCAAAAAGCTTCAAGCCGACCCGGTCTGCGATGATCGAGGACTGGCCGACTGCGATATTGGCAAAAGGTCCTGCGTGGACCATGCAGGGCTGGTACTCGGCGGTGCTCATGAGGGTGGGATTGATGGTGTTTCGCATGAAGGCCGTCATGGCGCCGTCCACCTCGAGATCGCCGGTGGTCACGGGTTTGCCGGCCTTGTTGAAGGCCACCGTAATCTCGCCCATCCGTTTCCGCAGATCCGCAAGATCCTTGACGATGGCAAGAATGGCCATCAGCTCGGAAGATACGGCGATGGCAAATTTGGACTGCATGAGGAAGCCGTCCATCCTGCCGCCCAGGCCGATGAGGATGTTTCTGAGGCTCTGTGCGCAGAAGTCGATGATCCAGCCCATCTCCACCCTTTTGGGGTCGATATCGAGCCTCTTCATCTTGGTGAGCCGCTTGAGCTGCTCGTCGTTGTAATTCCTCTCGTGCTGCATGCGGGCGGTGAGCGCCACCATGGCCAGGTTGTGCGCATTCATGATGTCGTTGATATCGCCCGTGAGGCCCATCGAGAACTCGGTCATGGGAATCAGGAGGGCGTTACCACCGCCTGCCGCCGTTCCCTTGATGTTCATGGTAGGCCCGCCCGAAGGCTGCCTGAGGGCGCCGCCCACGCTCATCCCGAGCTTGCCGAGCCCTTCCATAAGGCCGACAGAGGTGGTGCTTTTCCCTTCGCCAAGAGGCGTCGGGGTAATGGCCGTCACCTCGATGTACTTGCCGTCCGGCTTGCTCTCGAGCCGTTTCATGATCTTCAAGAAATCCAGTCTCCCAAGACGGCCATAAGGCATCAGCTCGTCTTTCTTGAGACCCATCTTCTCCCGCCATTCCTCCGGGCTGGGCATCTTCTTCTCAGCAGCCTCGGAAATCTGCCAGTCTTTCATCTTTACCGCATCATAGGGCATGGGCGTCTCCTCCTCATCTTCTGTGATAAGTTATTTCGAATCTGCTTCTTTCCATTTCCGGGAACAAACCAATATTGCGATCCTGTCGAGCCTGCGGCCAGAGTAATTGCAGTCTGGAAAACGACCTGGGCGCTTTTGCACGGCCATTCCAGGAAGGGTCCAGACTGTGACAACGAATACTTCTTGGGTCGTTCTATAGGTAAAAACCCTCGCAGGGTCTCAGGAAGGTTGATTTTCCCCTACCAAATAATTGGTGAAGCGTCAACGGAAAAGAAGGAGATCAGAAGTCAGAGGGCAGAGGACAGAGGTCAGAAAGACCAGAGGTCGGGGGACGGAGGACAGAGGACGGAGGACAGAAGACAGGAGTCAGGAGACGGAAGAAAGGAAAGAGAACGTAGAATGAAAAAATAAATCTCTCGCTTGTTCTTTTTGTTCTTCGTGCGCTTCGTGGGGAGGATTCCCACTTTTTACTTCTGTCTTCTGACTTCTGTCTTCTGACCTCTTTCACTTCAGCGCTTCCCCGCCTCCGAATTTCCGGTAAGGAGAAAAGGCGGAAAGGACAATGTCATCCCCTTCCAGCAGTTTTCCGGTAATCAGGCGGGCAACCAGCGCTCCTGTCCCCGGTCCAAGCATAAATCCCTGCCCGCACATGCCGGTTGCGTGTACGAGACCCTGAATCCGGCGGTTCCATCCGACGAGTGGAGAGCCGTCGGGGGACATGGGATAGAGCCCTCGCCAAACCCGCCTGACCCTGAGATTTTTGAGCCGGGGGATGAGCCGGACCATGCGCGCGCCGATCTGGGGCAGGAAGAGGGAAGTCTCCCTTTTATCCGTCCCAACGATGAGAGGGTCCGGGGTGATGCAAAAGACCACCTGTCCATGCCGGTTTTGATAGAAGTAGTAGTTCTTGGATGAAGGGCCCGGCCGCAAGTCCACTACCATGCAGGTGAAAAACGGCTGCACCGGCTCGGTGATCGCCGCCTCGTGTGAATCGGGGGTTACGGGGATATCCACCCCGGCGCTCTTGCACAGTTCCCTTGAAAGGGGACCTGCCGCGTCGACCAGGACAGGGGCGTGAAACTCACCGGTGTCGGTGATTACACCGGCAACCCTTTCATTCCGGACGAGGATACTCCGGACCCGTTCTTTGAATCGAAACTCCGCGCCGAGTCCCTTTGCCCGCCTGTAAAAGGCATTCACTGCCCTGAGAGGGGAAGCGGATCCGTCATCCGGCGACCAGGTTCCGCCGATGAGCCCCTCGGGATTGATCCCGGGCATGATGTTGATGATCTCCGCCGGACCGACAAAGTCGATACGGAGTCCGAACTCCTTCTGGATGGGAAGGATGGACTTGAGCGCCATTTCCTCTGCTTCCCGGTACACGGGAAAGAGATAGCCGCCCTTGAGCCATTCGATATCCTCTCCATACTTCTCTTCCCACGTCGAGAAGATTTCCAGCGATCGCCGGCAGGTGATGATCTTTGCCGGATCCGAGTGGGTGGCCCGTATTCCGCCGATCGCCCTCTTGTTCTCACCCTGTCCGGGAGAGGGATTGCGGTCTACCACCAAGGTCTTCAGTCCCATCTCCGCCAGAGCCATTGCGGTCGGCACTCCGACCGATCCTGCCCCGGCGACGATTACGTCGTACTTGTTCAAGGCACTCTCCTATGCAGCGACAGATGAACGTCGAACATCGAACATCGAACGTCCAACATCGAATAAAAAACCAAATCACCTGAATTCAAAAGTGGGCCTGTTCTTCGACGTCTGCCGAATTGATGGGTTTCCCCCGGCTAAAAGCATGCCGGGGTCTACCCATCCTACGGTCCTACGGTCTTTCAGCGACAGATGAACGTCGAACATCGAACATCGAACGTCCAACATCGAATGAAAATCAGAAACCAGCACCGAACTCTTAATGATTGTTGCTGCTTCCGCCTCTGACCTCTGTCCTCTGCCTTCTGTGTTCCCGCTGCTTACTGCTTATCGAAGCGAAGCGCAGATCCCGTGTGTCGTTTCGCGGGACTGCTTACTTCCTTCTCCCCCTCATCCCCGCCAGTATTCCCAGCGGCACCTCCACAAAGAGGGGTCTGTCCGTCCTGTCGGTCACCTCTCCAAGGTCTATCCCTTCCTCCTTGAAAAGCCTCCAGATCATGGGACGGCATGTCTTGGAACCGCAGGCGCCCATGCCTGCACGGGTCAAAGCTTTCAACTGATTCATATCCCTGACGCCGGACTTGATGGCGGCCCGGATCTCGCCTGCCGTAATCCTTTCGCAGCGGCAGATCACGGCGTCATCGGGCGGGAGTTCCTTTTCGTAGATCAGGGAAGGATCGATCCTCTTCTCCTGCACCCAGATCCCTGCGGCGTTCTTGGCAATACGTTTGTCCAGTCTGATCTGGACGAGCATGGTGCCGGGAAATCTTCTGGGGCTGGTGAGCACCCGCTCAACCGGGTAGATGCCTATCGTCGCCCCTTCTTCATCCGTCACCGGGACTTCCTTGCCCGGCTCCACCCTCTCCCGCCAGATCTCGTAAGGGAAAGTAACGAGCGGTCTTTCCGGGTCTTCCCGATAATCCACCAGCGTCACTGCCAGTCCGGGGCAAACATAGACACAACTCATGCATCCTTTGCATGAGGCAGTGTCCCTCAGGTAAGGGAGACCGGTGATCTCGTCCCTTTCGGTGCGAATGGCCCCTTCGGGACATACTGAGGTGCATGGGTTGCAGGGGACTTCCTGGAAGCAGTGAAAGACGGGGAAGACGGACTGCTCCTCTCCAGGTTTGTCTCTCTTGAGGATCGGCCCCGGCTTTGATTTGAGGATCTTTTCCTTATCAAGCCATTCTTTTGGAATCTCTCCTTCATAAAGGCCCAGGGCTGCGGCAATCTTCAGGCCCTCTATCCTGCCGGTGAACATGGCGGCTGAGGCCTCGGCGATCTCACCGGCATCCCCTGCCCGGTACACGTCCAGGCCCCACTCCTTTGCCTTGTAATAGAATTCATTTACCTCAGCCAGCCCCACTGCGATGAGCAGCGTGTCGACCTCATAGGTTTTCAGGGTGTGGGGAATGACTTTCCACTCCTTGTCGAGCGCGCCGATTGTGACCTTTTCCACCCTCTCTTTCCCGGTAGCGGATACGACGGTGTGGCTCGTAAGGATGGGAACGCCGAGCCTTCTCAGCTTGTCTGCATGGACACGATACCCGCCCACATATGGCAGCGCCTCCACAAGGGCCGCCACATCCATTCCTGCCTGAATGGCATGATAGCCGGCAATCAACCCGACATTGCCTCCGCCCACGATGAGCAGCCTCTCCGATGCCCTCACAAGATCCCTGTTTACGAGCGTTTGAAATGCGCCGGCCCCGAACACGCCGGGCAGGGTGTTGCCCGGAAAGGAAAGCATTTTCTCTCTCGCCCCGGTGGCGACAAGCAACTTCTGCGGCCTTACCTTTCGATACATCCCGCCCTTGACCACCCCCACGATGGAATCGGAAAACACCCCCACCGCGGTTGTATTGAGCCAGACTTCGACAGAATCGTACGAGCCCAAATCCTCCTGCATAAGACGAGCGATCTGCATACCCCTGGTCCCGGCCCTAGAATCCTCCACTGACCCGAAGAATTTGTGGGTCTGAAGCAGGAGTTTGCCCCCGAGCCTGGATTTGTCGTCGATCAGAAGTGTGTCCGCCCCAAGTTTGCCGAGCTCAGCGGCTGCGGCCATTCCGGCAGGGCCCCCTCCCAGAATGAGTACTTCCACATCTCTTATCGGCGGTTCCCGCAATACAGGGACATCGTCATCCTCCGGGAGTCTCGGGAGTCCCTCGACGCTCCCTACGACCATCCCCTCTCTAACCGGGGTCATGCAAGCCTTTACGGGCGTGCCATATACCGTCACGATGCATTGCGAGCACTGACCGTTTGCACAAAAGAGCCCCTGCGGGCTCCCGTCCTTGTGGTGATGCCCGAACACGTGGATGTCGTTGGCACTGAGGGCGGAGGAGATCATCTCCCCCTCAAATCCCTTCAGCCCTTTCCCGTTCCAGGTAAACGTAATCTTCTTTCGGACCGGGATTTCCAGAATGGGATGCTTTGTTATTCTTTTCTCTTCCATTGTCCTTTCCTTCGTGTGCTTCGTGTGCTTCGTGGGCGAAAAAACCTTTGTTATTACCACGAAGGGCACGAAGAGCACGAAGAGTTATCAAGAGAATTACTCAAAAGGGTTTTGGCGCAACCCCCGGGCGACGTCAAACTTACGCCACGTTAATAAATGTCAAAGCCCGATACAAATGTACAGGGGAAATGTTTGAAAGCTATTCCGCCGCCTCAACGGCGTTCGACGGCAAAGCGTGAGAGTCTTTGATAATAACCGTTCCCGCCCACGATGAAGGTATCATTATGGCCTGCGCCGTGGATTGGGTAAAAGTACTTCGGCTCGGGTGCCAGGTGAAAGAGATCCTGGCCCATGGAGAAGGGGACGAGCTCATCTTCAGTACCATGAAAAACGAGCACAGGCACCCCCACCCTCGGAATCCTGGCAGCATTGTCATAGTGCGCGGGCATCATGATCGAAAAGGGCCTGAACAGGAGCATGGATCTTGCCATGTCCTTGAGGGAAGTGAACCCGCTTTCGAGGATGAGCGCCCTCACCTTTCTTTCCAGGGTCACCTCCAGGGCGACGGCTCCCCCCAGAGACCGGCCAAAGAGGACGATTCGATCGGATGGGATGGATTCATGATGAACGAGATAATCGTAGGCGGCAAGACCATCAAGATAGATGCCCTTTTCCGACGGTCTCCCTTCGCTCTTTCCATATCCCCGGTAATCGAAAATGAAAACCCCCAGTCCCCTGCGCAGGAGATCGGCTATGTTCTCCAGACGATGGGAAATGTTCCCTGCATTTCCATGGCAGAAGAGGATAACCGGCCCACCCGGGGAAGAAGGGAAGTACCACCCATGAAGCTTTTTCCCGTCCTTGCTCTCGAAGAACACGTCCTTGTAGTTGAGGCCGAAAGACTCGGGCGTGTAGTCCAGAGCCCGCTGCGGGAAAAACAAGAAGAAGTTCTCTATCCTGGAGTAGAACACGACGGAGGCGACGCCGGCCAGAAAGATGAAAACCAGAAGGTACACCCATTGCATAAGAGAAGCCCTCCTAATGCCCCTGCTGTCCCGTTCCCGATCATCCTCAGCTTCCGATTCCACGTCCTGAGTCCTCCAATGAAGCCCTACACACCAAACAAATTCGAATGTCGATATCCGAAATTCGAGACAAATGACTTCAATGTTCAAAACACTGAGTCCACGGTTTCAGTTGTTTTGATGGTTCCGCGCAGCCCGTAAGAGCCTGCTTCGACGATGCTAATCTACCAAAAGGACCGCATCTGTTCAAGGAACAGAGAGGGCATAGCGCGAGGACGGCTTACCTGTTGGAGCGACCTCCGGTCGCGAAGCGGAAAGCTCGGTCGACCGCAAGGCGGTGGTTTGGTCGAAAGGCATCAAAACCGATGGGTTTCGCTTCGCTCTACCCATCCTACAAAACGCTCGCTCCCACCAGTCCGTAGGATGGGCTGTGAAGCCCATCGATTCAAGAGGACGCCAACCGCAAAAAACGATGGGTTCGCCTTGCTCAACCCATCCTCGTTCAATCGAACAGAAGGACAGCATTTGTTCAACCGGGACAGGACATGAAGCGGGAACGAACATCGAACATTGATGCGCTCGTAAAAAATACTCATAGTCGTCACTCCCGCGAAGGCGGGAGTCCAGAACTTATTGAAATTTCTGGATTCCCTTTTTCACGGAATGACAGAAAAGAGTGTTCTCGGACTTTTTACGGGACAATCAACATTGAACATCGAACGTAGAATGGGAAGAAAAGGGATAAGCAGTTGTTCGACATCCAGTATTCGATTCTTGGCCCTTCATTCGATGTTGGACGTTCGACGTTCGATGTTCGACGTTCATCTTTCCAAACCACGCCGGCCCCAGCATGCCCTTAAATGGCGGTTGAAAAGGTTCCCCCCCGGATATAAAAATGAGGAGGAGGAGAGGGCCATGTTACCAAAAAGAAGACTGGGTAAGACCGATATGGAGATTACCATCATGGGACTTGGGGGCGAGGGGATCCTTCGCACCTACGACCATGAGGATCAAGCCTATCGTCTGATAAACCGGGCCATCGATCTGGGGATCAACTACTTTGAATCGGCCAGGGCCTATTCCGGGAGCGAGGCTTACTACGGTCTCGCCCTCAAGGAAAGAAGGAAAGAGATTTATCTCACCAGCAAGTCCCATGGCAGAGACAAGGAAACCGCCATGGATCATCTCCGGCAGACCCTGAAGAACATGAGAACCGATTACCTTGATCTCTGGCAGGTTCACGACGTGAGGACCGAAGAGGATATCAGGGAGATTTTCGGCCCTGGCGGTGCAATCGAGGCTTTTGCCGAGGCCAGGGAAAAGGGGCTCGTCCGATACATCGGGGTGACAGGCCACCATAACCCTCTGGTGACACGTCGCTGCATGGAGTTGTATGAGTTCGACACGGTGCTCCTTCCGGTAAACCCTGCCGAGCCTTTCTACCGCAGTTTCATTGAGCATGTCATTCCCGCGGCAACCGAAAAAGGTATGGGAATCGTTGCCATGAAGGTCTACTTCAGGGGGTTCGTAACCAGGATTCCCGAGTTCGCCGGCTTGGGGCCGTTTTTCAGGTTTGCCTTGTCTCACCCGGTTTCCACGGCTGTGATCGGCTGCGACAGTATTGAACAACTCGAGGAGAACGTGTATTTTGCCGATACATTCACCCCGATGTCAGAGGATGAGATGACAGGGATGATGGAGTTCATCCAGCCCTATGCAAAGCAGTTGATGTATTACAAGCCCTGAAGAGAGGAGCCTGAGGACAGAGGTCAGAAGTCGGAAGACAGAAGACAGAAGGCAGAGGACAGAGGTCAGAAGGCGGAAGTCGGAAGGCACTAGCTTTCACATCAATTCGGGCTTTCGGAAGCAGCAACAATCATTAAGAGTTCGGTGCTGGTTTCTGATTCATTCGATGTTGGACGTTCGATGTTCGATGTTGGACGTTCATCCCTGCAAACACGTTTCATAGGAGTTGGGAGCACAGACCACCCATGAAGGCCATGATCCTAGCCGCAGGATTCGGAACAAGGCTCCGTCCTCTCTCGAACAAGAGGCCCAAACCCCTCATGCCCGTCGCAAACAGGCCTGTCATCCTTAGAAACATGGAGTATCTCAGGGAGCATGGCGTCGAAGAAATCATAGTGAACGTTCATCACCATGCCGGTCAGGTGCTGGATTTCCTGGCCGGGCATGCTTTACCGGGGGTGAGGGTGGACGTACGCGTGGAAGCGGAGATCCTGGGTACAGGCGGTGGAATCAGGAACACGGCCGATTTCTGGGGTAGCGATCCGTTCATTGTTCTCAACGGCGATGTCCTCACGGATTTGGACATCACCAGCGCCTTCGAGCAACACCTTGAGAAAAGGCCCGCGGCAACCCTGGTTCTTCACGATCAGCCGCCCTATAACAAGATCAAGGTGCGCGGCGACCGCATAACGGATATTCCCAGGGAGTACGGGTCGGATGGGCTGGCATTTACGGGAATCCATATCATGGAGCCGGAAATCCTCTCCCATATTCCTGACGGGTTCTCGGACATCGTGGACTGCTACCGTAATTTGATAACCGCCGGAGAGATGATTGGCTCCTTCGTCTCCAGGGGCCATTCCTGGAGGGATATAGGAAACCTTCCCGAATATGTCAGGGCAAATAAAGAGCTTGCAACCACTCCTTTCATCATGGGAAAGGGAAGCGAATGGGATCCTTCTGCGCGGTGGATCGATTGGGCGGTAATCGGAGAGGAGTGTCGCATCGGGAAAAGCTGCGAGATTACCCGTTCAGTGCTGTGGGATGGGGTGTGCGTAAGAGCCGGTGTAAAGGTTACGGACTGCGTGGTAACGGGCGGCGCTGTTGTGGAAAGAGATTGCTCCGGCGCAGTGATTTGACGAATGCACGGTAAACAGTAGGCAGTCCCGCGAAACGACGCACGGGATCTGCGCTTCGCTTCAATAGGCAGTAAGCTCTCCTGGCACTAATCAAATGGCGTAATGGAGCATCACTCCAGTACTCCAGGAATTCTGATACTAAAATATTGACTCCCCTCCGAGGATAGGCAAAGCCTGGTCTTACTGGTCCGTATCTTTACCTTGTTCTTGCTGCTTACTGCCCACTGCTTACTGCTTACTATTCTTTCCCTCATAACCCGCTGATATCGTCCGGCAAGAGTCAAACCCCTTCTTATGCCTCCGGAGTTCCTCCTTTTGCCTTGACTATCAAGGGTAATTGGATTACAAGCATACGTTCAACTTATATAAATAACTGAATAATGTCGACGAGATCGTCGGAAGGAAAGCCGGGTTCTGAGCGCAATGACGGAGAAGACGAGCAATATTTTTGAAGAAAGAAGAAAGAAGGCGGATGACCTGAGGGAGTTGGGGGTTCCTCTCTACCCGGCAGGATATCAGGTCAGCATAACTGCATCAGAGGCACTGCGCCGTTTTGGGGACATGGACGCGCAGGCCCTTGAAGAGAAACACGAGACCTTTTCCATGGCCGGAAGAATCATGGCTCTCCGCGATTTCGGCAAGGCCTCCTTCATCCACATTATGGACAGGAGCGGCCGAATCCAGGCCTACATCAGGAAGGACAAGATCGGCGAGGAGAGCTTCAAGACGTTCAAACTCATGGACATAGGGGATTTCATTGGGATCGAGGGCTCGTTCTTCCGGACCAGGACCGGGGAATTGACCATGCTTGCAGAGAAGATCCGGCTTCTTTCAAAATCCCTCAGACCCCTTCCGGAAAAATGGCATGGTTTGACCGATGTGGAAACCCGTTACCGCCAAAGATACCTGGACCTCATCGTCAATGAGGGGGTGCGCGACCTTTTCGCACTGAGGAGCAAGGTCATCCAATCCATCCGGGAGTTCCTGATTGAGAGGGATTTTCTGGAGGTGGAGACCCCGATGATGCAGCCGATTCCGGGCGGCGCCACGGCAAGACCGTTCAAGACCTATCACAATGCGCTCGGCATGAATCTCTATCTGAGGGTGGCTCCCGAGCTTTACCTCAAGAGGCTGGTGGTGGGGGGCTTTGATCGGGTTTTCGAGATAAACCGGAACTTCAGAAACGAGGGGATTTCCGTCAAACATAACCCCGAATTCACCATGCTTGAATTCTACATGGCCTATGCAACCTATCATGACCTGATGACCCTCACGGAAGAGCTCTTCTGCTTTCTGCTGGAGCGGTTTTTCGGAAAGAAAACTATCCAGTACCAGAACCGGACGATCGACTTCACGCCCCCATGGCCCAGGATTTCCTTTATGGACGCGCTAAGGAAGACAGCAGGAATGAGCGACGGGGATATGGGGGATATCGGCGCTGCAAGCGCGTTTGCCAGAGAAAGGAACATCGTTCTTTCCAAAGAAGACAATCTTGGCAAAATCCTGGCCAAGATCTTCGATCAGTTGATCGAGCCCGAGCTTGTGAACCCCACATTTGTGTACGGCTACCCCACCGAGATTTCCCCCCTCTCCCGCCGAAACGATCAGAACCCCGAGATTGTCGATCGTTTCGAACTCTTCATCGGAGGCAAGGAAATCGCGAACGCTTTCACAGAGTTGAATGATCCCATCGATCAGCGGGAGAGATTTCTCCAACAGGTCTCTCTCCGTGAGTCGGGAGACGAAGAGGCTCAGTTCATGGACGAGGATTACATCGCGGCTATGGAGCACGGCCTGCCCCCAACCGCAGGGGAAGGCATCGGGATCGACAGGGTGATCATGCTCCTGACCGACTCCCCCTCCATCAGGGACGTGATTCTGTTCCCTCACATGAGGTCCAGGCAGGACTGAAAAAGATGCGTTTCGAACTGTTCATTGCATCCAGATATCTCAGGGCCAAGCGAAAGCAGGCATTCATTTCCGTTATCACCATCATCTCCATCACAGGAGTCATGATGGGTGTCATGGCTTTGATCGTGGTGCTTTCGGTCATGAACGGTTTCCGGGAAGATCTCATGTCCAAAATCCTGGGTGTAAACTCCCACCTGCTCATCCTGAGCCACGAGGGCTCGTTTGCACGTCATGAAGAGGTCTCCCGCCGGGCTGAAGAGGTGGCCGGCGTCATTGCAACAACTCCTTTCATATACAGCCAGGTTATGTTAAACAGTCCCGGCAGCATTTCCGGCGCCGTCCTCAGGGGGCTGGATACGGCCACGGCCGGCAAGGTGATCGGCGTGGATACCATGATCAAAAAAGGGGTTCTCCGCGCCCTGGATGAACTCCATGGAGGGCTTCCCGGCATCATCCCCGGAACAGAGCTCGCACGACAGCTCGGAGTCCAGCCCGGGGACGAATTAAGCGTGATTTCCCCGCAAGGCAAGTTGACGCCCATGGGAAGGGTTCCTGAAAGTCGGAAATTCAGGGTGGTCGCTCTATTTGACTCGGGCATGTATGAATACGACTCTTCAATGGTATACGTCTCCCTCAAGGAGGCTCAGGACTTTCTGGGAATGGAAGACCGGGTCAGCGGGGTTGAAGTCAAGGTGACGGACATCTACAAGTCGGATCGCATTGGGGAAGTCATTGCCAAAACCCTGAGGTATCCCTTCTGGACCAAAGACTGGAAGGTCATGAACCGGAGCCTTGTGTCCGCCCTCAAGCTCGAAAAAATCACCATGTTCGTCATTCTTATCATGATCGTTCTCGTAGGGGCTCTGAACATCATCAGCACCCTGGTCATGGTGGTCATGGAGAAGACGCGGGATGTCGCCATACTGCGCGCCATGGGCGCAACAGCGAAAAGCATCATGTCCATATTCATGGCCCAGGGTCTGCTGGTGGGTCTCGTAGGGACAATCGTCGGACTGGGGGCCGGCCTGGGGATCTGCAGGCTTCTCGGCAAATACAAGTTCATCAAATTGCCGGCAGACATCTATTACATCTCCACCTTACCGGTAAAGGTCGAGGTCCTCGATGTAGTCTATGTGAGCACGGCCGCGGTGCTCATTTCCTTCATCGCCACCCTTTATCCCTCCTGGCGTGCATCGAGGCTGAATCCGGTGGAGGCGTTGAGATACGAGTGATGCAGCAAAGAGTTTCTTGGAGAGAACGGTGTTAGTCCTGGAGAACGTTCAGAAGTCGTTCAGGCATGATCATACCGTCATCGATGTTCTGAAGGGGATCGATCTCACCATTCTGCAGGGAGAGAGCGTGGCCGTCCTTGGGGCTTCAGGGGTCGGCAAATCAACCCTCCTGAATATTATGGGTGGACTGGAACCGCCTACGGTGGGAATGGTCTTTTTCCAGGAGCAGAATATGACCGGGATGGAGGAACCCGCCCTGTGCAGTTGGAGAAACAGGGAGATCGGGTTTGTTTTCCAGTTTCATCACCTGCTGCCTGAATTCACCGCCATTGAGAATGCGATGATGCCTGCCCTGATCGCTCGTCTTTCACGCGAAGTCGCAATGGAGATGGCGATTCAAATCCTGAAGAATGTAGGTCTTGAAAAACGTCTCACCCATCGCATTGGAGAACTCTCAGGAGGCGAGCAGCAGAGGGTTGCAATTGCGAGGGCATTGATCATGCGTCCGAAACTCCTGCTCGCCGATGAACCGACCGGCAATCTGGATGCCAAAACAGGAGAGGGCGTGGGTGACCTGCTCCTTGAATTTAACCGAAAAGAAGGCCTGGCAATGGTGATTGCCACCCATAACCGGCGCCTGGCCGAGAAGATGTCCCGGCAGATGGAGATCGTGGATGGGCGGATTCATGAGGAGAAGCAAAGGTAATGTGATCGCGGCCGCGTTGTTTTCTCTGCTGGCCTTCTGGGGAGGGCTGGCTTGTCCTGTTCATGCGCAGGAGAAGAAAACGATAGCCGTGCTGCCCTTCAAGATTCATTCTCCCCAACCTTTGGACCCATTGAAACTTCAACTCCAGGAAATGCTTGCCGCCCGTATGACCAAGGAAGGGTTCGAGGTGGTAAGCCTCGGCACAGTCAATGCTCATCCAATGGCGCAGTTGCCCGTCACAGAAGCAAGGGATGCCGCGACATTAGGCAGGGACGTGAATGCCGATTACGTGCTCATCGGCAGCCTGACCCATATCGGTGGGAAGATCAGCCTCGACGTCAAGGCGGTGGATGTGACAGCCCGGAAGCCTCCGTTTTCGCTCTTTGTGGTTGAAGACGATATCGAGAGATTGCCTGAGGCCGTTGAAAGGGCGACGAACAGTCTCTCCAACCAGATCGCGGGATTCATTCAAATTGACTCCGTTCTGGTCAGAGGGAACAGGCGCATCGAATCCGAAGCCATCCTGGCCGTGGTGGAGAGCAGGAAAGGAGACAGGCTTGACCAGGAGAAGCTGGACAAAGACCTGAGATCGATCTATGCCATGGGCTTTTTCAAGGACGTGAACATGGAAATCGAGGACGGTCCGAAGGGCAAGATCGTGATCGTCAGTGTGAACGAGAAGCCTTCCATTTCCAAGATCGCCTTTGAGGGAAACAAAAAGGAGAAGGAGGATGATCTAAAGAAAGAAACGGGAATCAAGCTCTATTCCATTCTGAACCCCAGCGAGATCAAGCAGAGCATCAATCGTCTGAGAGAGTATTATCGCCAGAAGGGCTATTACAACGTGGAGATCAAGTCGGAGGTCAAAGAGACACCCAACAACGAAGTGGCGCTGATTTACCAGATTGAAGAAGGCAAGAAGCTCTACATCAGGGATATCGAGTTTACCGGGAATACGCAATTCAGCGATCGGCAGCTCAAGAAGCAGATGGAAATCAGTGAAAAGGGCCTTCTCTCCTTTATTACAAAGTCTGGCGTTTTCAACAAGGAAAAGCTGGAATTCGATCTCCAGAAAATAACCGCCTTTTACCACAATCACGGCTACATCAGGGCAAAGACAGGGGAGCCCGAGGTCATCGTGGGAGAAAACGGGTTGACCATTGCCATCGAGATCATCGAAGGGAATCAGTACGCGGTGGATAATGTCAGGGTCACCGGTGACCTCCTCCGGCCCGAGGAAGAGCTGCTCAAGAGGGTGAAGATCAACAAGGAGAAAAATTTCAGCAGAGAGATTGTAAGAAAGGATTCGCTCGCCTTGCGGGACCTTTATGCGGATGAAGGCTATGCTTATGCCGAAGTCGTTCCGCAGGTTCAGGAAGATGATAAGAAAAAGCTTGTGGACATCACCTACCAGGTGACTCAGAACAAAAAGGTCCTGTTCGAAAGGATCAATATTACGGGAAACACCGAAACCCGCGACAAAGTGGTCCGGCGGGAGTTGAAGGTCGCTGAAGGGGAATATTTCAGCGGCCAGGAGCTCAAGAAAAGCACCCAGAACCTGCATCGTCTCGGGTTTTTCGAGGATGTGGAAATCCAGACCAAGAAAGGGAGCCAGGATGACTTGATGGTGCTCGATATCGCAGTGAAGGAGCGGCCTACGGGCTCCTTTTCCGTAGGCGCCGGATACAGCTCTTTCGATAGTGCGATAGGCATGTTCAGCGTCGCGCAAAACAATCTCTTCGGCAAGGGCCAGAAGCTCTCCGCAACAGGATCCATCGGCGCCAGGACCACGGAAATGGATATCAAGTTTACCGAGCCCTGGCTCTTTGACAGGAGGATCTCCGCCGAGTTCGATGTGTACAAATTTGAACGGCAGTACTACGAATACACCAAAGACAGCCTCGGCGGGGCTCTCCGGCTGGGTTTTCCCATTGGGTTTGACGAAGATTTCACGAGAGGGTTGGTGGGGTATGCGTACGAAGATGCTGATATCAGCGATGTATTTGAGGACGCATCCATTCTGATCCAGGAGATGGTAGGGAGGAATGTCACCAGCAGCATGACCTTCGGCCTGCGCCGCAACTCCAAGGACAGACCCTGGAACACCCGTGAGGGATCCTACAACAGCATCACTTATGAGTATGCCGGAGGTCCCCTGGGCGGCGATGTCGGGTTCGACCGGTATCAGGTCACCTCGGGCTGGTATTTTCCTCTTCCCAAGGATACTTCCTTCATGGCCCAGGGAAGGTGGGGTTATGTTGTAAAGAGAGGTGATGAAAAGCTGCCGGTTTATCAGAAATTTCGCCTTGGGGGTATCAATACAATCCGCGGATTCGACGATTATTCCATCTCGCCCAGGGATCCCGATACCGGAGACAGAATCGGCGGCGAAAAAATGATGATTTTCAATTTTGAATACCGCTTTCCTCTTATAAAAGATCAGGGGATCACGGGCATCGTTTTTTTCGATGCCGGGAACTCCTGGACCAAAGACGACAGCTACAGCTTCAGCGATGTAAAGAAGTCCGTGGGGACAGGAATCCGGTGGTATTCCCCGATCGGGCCGCTTCGCATCGAATATGGTTGGGTAATCGGCCCCGTAGAAGATGAGGAATCGGGCGCCTGGGCCTTTTCAGTGGGGGGAATTTTTTAATCAGTATTACCAAAGCATGGGGGAATAAATATGAGACGGGTTTTGCCTTATCTGATGTGCATGTGTTTCGTTTTTGTTTGGGTTTCTGATGGCTTTGCGGCCCCGCCGACCGGTTACAAGATCGGCGTTGTGGACATTCAGAAATTTCAGAAAAAGTCCAAGAATTTTCAAGCCATCGGCAACAAGGTAAAAAAGAAATTCGATGCCATGCAGCAGAAGCTGGACGACGAGAGGAACGCGCTGCTCAAGCTGGAGGAGGATTTCAAGAAGCAGAGCATGATGCTGAGCCTCGATGCGCAGGAAGACAAGAAGAGGGAGCTCGAGAAAAAGCGAAGGTATTACAAGTATATCTATGAGGATCTTTCGCAGGAGATGAAGGATACGGAATCCGAAGCGACCGGCCAAATCGGAAAAGAGCTGGAAAACGTCGTCAAGAGAATCGCCGAAAAGGAGGGGTACACCCTCATTCTCGAAAAGAGAACTCTCGGCCTCATTTACTATAGCGATGTCATTGACATCACCGATCGCGTTGTAGAGGCCTACGATGCCTCAAAGCCCAAACAGTAGCGGACGGAAAGAAACCCCCGCCATTACACTCGAAGCGCTTTCAGAGCGTCTGGGCGCTGAGGTGCATGGCCGGAAGAGCGTTTCGATCAAGGGGATCAACTCGCTCAGCGAGGCGGTCAGCGGTGAGATTTCGCTCTACATGGACCGCCGCTACATGGACGCCCTGAAGAGCACAAAGGCTTCTGCCATTATTGTTCGCGGAAAGACCGACCTCTTCGACGGCCCTCAGCTGATCGTACGGAATCCGGCCCTTGCTTATGCAGAGGTCGCCGCGCTCTTTTGCCCGGCGTTGTCCAGATACCCGGGTATCAGTCGTGAAGCTGTCATTCATGAGACGAGCACGATTGCCGAGGATGTATCCATCTATCCCTTCGTGTATGTGGGGGAAGGGACGGTCATCGAACGGGGAGCGACACTTTTTCCCGGGGTGTACGTGGGGGATGGGGTGAAAGTTGGAAGGAACACCGTCCTCTATCCGAACGTGACGCTCATGCCGAGGGTCATTGTCGGGGACGACGTGATCATCCACGCCGGCACGGTGGTGGGCAGTGACGGGTTTGGTTTTGTTCGTGATGGAGCGAGAAGCGTAAAGATTTCCCAACTTGGAACGGTTCAAATAGACGACAACGTCGAAATCGGGGCGAACAACACGATTGACAGGGCCGCCCTCGGAAAAACCTGGATCAAGAAAGGAGTCAAAACGGACAATCTCGTTCAAATTGCGCATAACGTGACCATTGGGGAGAATTCCATCATAGTCGCCCAGACCGGCATTTCAGGGAGCGTCACAGTGGGAAGTCAGGTAATCATCGGAGGCCAGGTCGGCATCTCCGATCACCTCGAGATAGGAGATCGGGTGATGATCGGCTCGCAATCGGGAGTAGCCAAATCCATTCCTTCGGGAGAGGTGGTTTCCGGCACACCCACCATGCCTCATCGTTTGTGGCTAAAGACGAGAGGACTGATCGCAAAGCTCCCGGAATTGAACGAGAGGATTCACGCTCTTGAGAAAAAACTGGCCGAACTCGAAGGTCGGCCGAAAGGAAAAGAGTAGATCAGTGACGCAAATCAGGAGTAAAAGAGATGAAACTGCCCATGATGTATGAGGAGATCACGAAAATCCTGCCTCACCGCTACCCTTTCCTGCTGGTGGACTGCATCACGGAGCTCGAGCCTCTCAAGAGGGTGGTGGGGATCAAGAATGTCACCGCGAACGAGCCGTTTTTCCAGGGCCATTTTCCAGGAAATCCAATAATGCCCGGAGTCCTGATCCTTGAGGCCATGGCTCAGGCCGGTGGCGTGTTGGCCCGTTTGTCCTTTCCCGAGGTTCTTGAAAAGGAGGGAGGGGGCAAGGTTTTTTTCATGGCCCTTGACAACGTGAAATTCAGAAGGCCCGTCGTGCCCGGAGATCAGCTCATTCTTAAACTCGAGGCTCTCCGAACCGGTTCCAGAGTCTGGAAAATGGCGGGCAAGGCGTTCGTAAAAGAGAACCTTGTGGCTGAGGCCGAACTGATGGCCTCGATCGGGTAATGCCGATTCTGAAAACTTATAAGGTGTCGGGTGTCAGTGTTCAGGTTTCAGGGGTTTGCCGACACCTGACACCTGAACACTGAAACCTGAATCCTGAACTGAAGTTTCTCAGGAGAATCTAAGAACCCTCGGTCTAAAGAAGACCGGAGTGAGTGAGAAAAGTTATGGGAATTCATCCCACCGCGGTGGTGAGCCCGCGTGCTGAAATTGCAGAGGAAGCAGAAATCGGCCCGTACTCGGTGATAGGGGATCATGTGAGCATAGGCAGGTCCACCATCATCGGGTCCCACGTCATCATCGAAGGAAATACCCGGATCGGAGAACGGAACAGGATTTTTCCCTTCGTCACCCTCGGAACGCCCCCCCAGGACACCGGTTATCGTGGGGAGGATACCCGGCTTCTCATCGGAAATGACAACATCATCCGGGAGTATGCCACTATTCACAGGGCAACGACAAAGGAGGAGTGGGTCACCTCGGTGGGCGACGGGAATTATCTGATGGCCTATTCTCATGTAGCTCATGACTGCGTTCTGGGAAATCATATCATCCTCGCCAACGTGGCGACCCTTGGGGGCCATATCCACATCGGGGACTACGCCAATCTGGGAGGGCTTGCTGCCGTCCATCAATTTGTCAGAATCGGCGCCTATGCCTTTGTCGGCGGAAAGTCGGGAGTTGACAGGGATGTCCCTCCGTTCATGATCACCGCAGGCGAAAGGGCCAGGTTGTACGGAATCAACCGGAGGGGCCTCCGCCGTCACGGGCTGCCGCAGGAGGCCGTCGAAGGGTTGAAAAAGGCCTTTCAGATCATCTGGCGGGACAATCTCCAATTCCCTGAGGGCATCAGGCAGGCAAGAGAGAAAATCCCTTCTTCCCCGCAGCTGGAGATGCTTCTCTCTTTCCTGGAGAGCTCCAAGAGAGGCATCCTGCGCTGATGCTGAGTAAAACGATCAAGGTTCGACTGAATAAGACTGAAGATTCACCGCAGAGACGCCGAGTGCGCAGAGAGGAGTGATTTTATACAATGCCGGGAGATGCCGGCATTGTATAATCCTCAGCCACTTTGCGCCGTTGGGGGTTCCCAATCTTCTTTGTTCCGGATACCAGACATGGATTGTGTGATGAAGCTCAAAGGTCAAAAAACGAGATCAGGTGTCGAGAGCATCTTTTTGTCTGCGGTCGGCTCCCCGCAGACAAAAGACGGATTCACTCTGCGCACTCTGCGCCTCTGCGGTGAAACGGCTGTTTTGCATGAATGAATCGCCCGATACACGAGAACCGGTCGGCCTGATCGCAGGGGGCGGTCAGTTCCCTTTGAAGATTGCGTTGGCTGCAAGAAAAAGGGGAAGTCGCGTGGTGGCGGTCGCACACCATGGAGAAACGGATCCATCGCTCGCGGACAGTGTCGACGAGATTGTGTGGATCAAGCTCGGCCAGCTCGGGCACCTGATCCGCTCTCTGAAGAAGAGGGGGGTCAGGCAGGCAGTCATGGCAGGGACCATCACGAAAAAGCGCATGTTCGAGAACATCCTCCCGGACCTGAAGGGTCTGAAGGTGATGTCAAAATTGGCGGTCTTCCATGACGACGATATCCTGAGGGCTGTTGCATCGGAGCTTTCCAGGGAGGGCATCGAGATCGTCGGCTCGGCCGGCTATGTGCCGGAGCTTCTGGCCCCTGCGGGTTGCCTCACCCGGAGAAAACCATCCAAAGCGGAAGAGGAAGAGATCCGCTTCGGCTGGAGCATTGCCAAGGAGTTGGGCCGCCTGGACATCGGCCAATGTGTTGTGGTGCGAAAGAGAACCGTTCTTGCCCTGGAAGCCATTGAAGGAACGGATCAGACGATCTTGAGAGGGGGGAAACTGGCCGGTGAAAAGGCGGTGGTTGTCAAGGTCAGCAAGCCCAATCAGGATATGCGTTTCGATGTTCCTTCCGTCGGGCTGGATACCGTGAAGGTAATGGCTCAGGTCAAGGCCTCGGTTCTCGCTGTGGAGGCCGGAAAAACGCTTCTGTTCGACAGGCCTGAAATGATATCGTATGCAGATAAACAAGGGATCAGCATCACATCCCTTTGAACAGGATCATGACGGAAAAGATGAAAACTCGAAAAAAGGGGACTCTTCTGAAGGTAGGCGTAATCGGCGTAGGCCATCTGGGGGAGTACCATGTGCAAAAGTACAAGGCCATCCCTTCAGTGAAACTGGTGGGGATTGTGGACACGAACGGCTCGCGGGCAAAGGAGATTGCCGAGCGCTATCACACACGCGCCTTCGCGAATCACATGGAGATCCTGAAGCAGGTCGACGCAGTCAGCCTCGCGGTGCCGACCGAGAACCACTTCGAGGTTGCCAAGGATGTCCTTTCCGCCGGCGTCCACCTGCTGGTGGAAAAGCCCATCACGTATCAGCTCGAGCCGGCAGATACCCTCATCCGCATGGCGGCGGAACGGGATCTGGTCCTCCAGGTGGGGCTGGTCGAACGGTTCAACCCCGCCGTGGTGAAGATGGAAAGATTGCTGGACCATCCCCTCTTTCTCGAATCCCATCGTATGAATGTATTTACCCCCAGGGGAACCGATGTGGATGTGGTGCTCGATCTGATGATCCATGACCTGGACATCATCCTCCACGTGGTTGATTCGGAAGTGAAGGAGCTTCACGGCGTGGGCATGTCCGTGATCACCCCCAAGACGGACATTGCCAATGCGAGACTCATCTTCGAAAACGGCACCGTGGGCAATTTGACGGCCAGCAGGGTTTCGGATAAGAATCTACGGAAGATCAGGATTTTTCAACAGGACTCCTATCTTCACGTGAACTGCCTGAAACGGGAGCTCACGATAACCAGGCTCGATGGAAGACCGAAGGACCCGGGCGGGCTGCCACAGGTTGTATCGGACAAAATCGAATTTCCCGGCAGCGATCCCCTGGCGGATCAGATCGGTTCATTCGTGAATACAGTCATCAGCAAATCAGAACCTGTAGTTTCCGGGCAGGATGGAAGACGGGCGCTCAAATTCGCACTTGCGATCATCGACCAGATCGAGAAAGGGTGCAAGCATTTCCTTTCCCCATTGTGAACCCCGCAGTTCCAGTCTGATCGTCATGGTGGCAGGAGAGGCTTCCGGAGATCTCCATGGCGCAAATCTCGTCCGCGCCATCCGGCGCCTTGCCCCGCATACCCGGTTTTGCGGGATCGGGGGCAAGAGGATGGAGGATGCAGGGGTAACCATCCTTTTCCCATCCTCCGATCTGGCGGTTGTGGGGTTCACGGAAGTTTTCTCCCGCCTGCGTGTAATCAGAAAGGCTTATCTGAAGCTGAAATCCATCCTCAGGTCCGAAAATCCGGACCTGCTCATCGTCATCGACTATCCGGACTTCAACCTTCTTCTTGCCGGTGCGGCGAAAAAATTCCACGTCCCTGTTCTTTACTATATCAGCCCGCAGGTATGGGCCTGGCGTCCCGGAAGGGTGAAGAAGATCGCTGACCGGGCCGACCGTGTCGCCGTGATTCTTCCCTTTGAGCAGCAGTTTTATCGCCGGAGAGGGGTGGCGGTGGAGTACGTAGGCCATCCTCTGATGGATATTGTTCCCGATCGCCTGTGCAAAGAGGAGATCCTCGGATCTCTAGGTCTGTCGGGCAAAGGACCGATCATCGGGCTCCTCCCCGGCAGCAGGAGGGAAGAGGTGACCAGGCTGCTGCCTGTGATGATCAGGGCCGTTGAAGCCCTCTCCGACAGCCACCCGGGGCTCGCGTGTCTTCTCCCCCTGGCCCCCACGATCACTCCGGACCTGGTCCATTCCATCATCGGCGGATCGACTCTTCCCATCCGAATTCAGGATGACATGTACCCGGTTCTGGCTGCAAGCGATCTGGTCCTTGTCGCCTCGGGCACAGCGACGCTCGAGGCTGCCATCATGCAGGTCCCCATGGTGGTCATCTATCGGGTTTCTCCGCTCTCCTTCCGGCTTGCGAAATTAGTGGTCAAGGTCCCCTTCATCAGCCTGGTCAACCTGATTGCGGGAGAACGGATCGTGCCGGAACTGATCCAGGGCGAGGTGACGCCAGGCCGGATTGCCCGGGAAGCCGAAGCCATTCTCGAGTCTGGCCCCGGGAGAGAAAGTATGGTAAACAGGCTGGGGAAACTCAAAGCGAGTCTCGGGGGAAAATCGGCCTCGGAGAAGACCGCGAGGATTGCAGTGGAAATGATAAGAGCAAAGAGGGTCTCTCGCCCGCTTCGCTAGAGCACCAAGGGATGAGGTTCCAATAAGATATGGCGAAGACCATTCTGGTTATTGACGACGAGGAAAGCATTCTGCAGTCCCTCGAGGGAATCCTGACCGACGAGGGATTCGAGGTCATCCTCGCCGAGAGCGGCCTGGCGGGCCTGCAGAAGGTGGACGCGCTTCCGGATCTCATCCTGCTGGACATCTGGATGCCCGATATGGACGGCATCGAGACCCTTGTGAAATTAAAAGAGATCCATCCCCGGATTCAGGTCATCATGATGTCCGGCCATGCCACCATAGAGACGGCGGTGAAGGCGACCAGGCTGGGCGCGTATGATTTCATCGAGAAACCGCTCTCCCTCGAAAAGGTACTCCTCTCCGTTCAGAACGCATTGGACCATTACAGGCTGGAGGAGGAGATCAGCCTGCTCAAGGAGAAGGAGAAGAAAAAGTACAGGATCACCGGGGAGAGCGAGGCTGTCCGCCAACTCAAGGAGCAGATCAGGATCGTGGCGCCCACGAACGCCTGGGTTTTGATCTCTGGAGAAAATGGCACGGGAAAGGAACTGGTCGCCCATACCATCCATCGACTCAGCAAACGGTCGCAGAAGCCTTTCGTCGAGGTAAACTGCGCTGCAATTCCCGAAGAGCTGATCGAGAGCGAGCTCTTCGGTCATGAAAAGGGGGCCTTTACAGGCGCGAGTTCCACGAAGAAAGGGAAATTCGATCAGGCCCACGAGGGGAGCCTATTCCTGGATGAGATCGGCGATATGAGTATGAAGGCTCAATCGAAGACGCTCAGGATCCTGCAGGAACAGAAGTTCGAAAGAGTGGGCGGGTCCAGAACCATCCAGGTGGACGTGCGGGTGATTGCAGCGACCAACAAGGACCTTGAGACCGAAATCGAGAAGGGCACGTTCAGGGATGATCTCTACTTTCGGTTGAACGTGATCCCTATCCGCGTCCCTCCGCTGCGCGAGAGGGTGGAGGATATCCCCAGCCTGGTCAAAGAATTCGTCACGGAGTTCTCGCTTCAGGTGAACATAGAGCCCAAGGAATTCAGCGGCGAAGCAGTTCAGCTTTTAAAAAGGTATCACTGGCCCGGAAACGTGAGGGAGTTGAGAAACCTGGTGGAAAGACTGGTGATCATGACTCATGGAACGGTGATCCATGCCAAGGACATTCCACTCCCCTTTAACCAGCAGGCGAAAATGGACGAGGAATTTGTCTCCGTTTTCATGGCAGCCTCCTACAAGGAGGCAAAGGGAATTTTCGAGAAGGCCTTCATCTCCAGGAAACTGCGCGAGTTCCACGGGAACATCTCCCAGACGGCGGACGCCATCGGGATGGAGCGAAGCAACCTCCACAAGAAGATCAAGGCATACGGCCTGGAAACCCGCTTCCAGTAACCTGACGAATCCTCTTCCAGATCTCCTCCCTCCCCTCTCTCGTCTTTGAAGAGAAGACCACAGGCGCCACAGGCGCCACCTCCACGAGCTGATCGCGGATTTTCGTTGCCCTGATGAGCGACTGCTGGCGCGAGAGCTTGTCGGACTTGGTCAGCACAAGGATGGGGTCCTTTCGGTAGGTGCGGAGCCATTGCAGGAGATCCAGGTCCCCCTGGCCGACATCGCGACGAATATCCAGAATCACCACGACCGACTTCAGGTTCGGCCTGCTCCGCAAATAGGTCTCCACCATCTTTCCCCACGATTTTCTCTCTTCGAGAGAAACCCGGGCATATCCATAACCGGGAAGATCCACAAAGTAGAGTTGCGCTTCCACGGAGAAGAAATTGAGCGACCGGGTTCTGCCGGGTGTACTGCCTGTTTTGGCCACCTTCTTTCTGTTGAGGAGAACATTGATGAGGGTGGATTTCCCTACATTGGATCGACCGGCGAATGCGATCTCCGGCTTATCTGCGGGGGGATAATGGCTCTGGCGAAAGGCGCTCGTTATGAAAGTGACTTCCATCTATCCTTCTTCCGTGCGCTAAGTGCCTTATTCACCGCAGAGACGCAGAGAGCGCAGAGAGGAAGTATTTTCCCAATGGCGGGAGATGCCGCCATTGGAAAACTCTGCCGCTGCGCGGGCGAGTTGTTTCTTCTTCGAATCGCATGCAAGGCATGGAGGCCAATCCTATAGACGACGTATACAAAGGAAAGGATCTATTCAGAGCATTTCTCTTTGTCTGCGGTCGTCTCCCCGCAGACAAAGAAAGAATTCACTCTGCGAACTCTGCGTCTCTGCGGTGAAATTTGCATCTAACGTCTCTTGAGGTAGGTTTCGATTCTCTGCAGCCCTTCCCGGATGTTTTCGATCGAGTTCGCATAAGAGAACCGGAGATACCCCTCCACGTTCTTTCCGAAATCGATTCCGGGGGTGACCCCCACCCCGGCTTCTTCAAGGAATTCAAAGGCGAGCTTGTAGGAATCATGGGAAAGATGTCTTGCGTTGACCAGAATATAGAAAGCGCCTGCAGGCTCGACCGGGAGGCCGAAACCGAGCTCTCTCAGTCTCGCGATCATGTATTTGCGTCTCTCGTTGTATACCGACCGCATCCTTTCCACATCCGGACCTGCCTTGATCAGTGCGGCTACTCCCGCCCATTGGCTTACGCTTCCGGCGGAGATATAGAAATTCTGCTGGATCTTCTGAAGCGGCCTCACGAAATCGCGGGGAGCAATGATGTACCCGAGACGCCATCCGGTCATCGCATAGGCCTTGGAAAAGCCGTTCAGCACAAAAGCCTTGTCCGTGAACTCCAGGATGCTGTGTTCTTTTTGCTCATAAACAAGGCCGTGATAGATCTCGTCCGAAAGGATGAAAACGCCCATTTTTCCTATCTCTTTCATCCTCTCCGGAGAGAGCAGATTGCCTGTGGGATTGGAGGGGGAGTTGATGACGATCGCGCGGGTCCTGGGGCTCATCTTCTTCCGGATTTCCTCGGGGCTCAGCTGAAAACCTTCCTCCTCCTTCCCTTTGACGGTGACGGGGACCGCTCCCAGAAATCGGGCGAAGTTGGGATAGCAGGGATAGTGAGGATCGGAGAGGATGACTTCATCGCCGGCTTCGAGGAGGGTGGAAAACAGCATGAAGAGGGCAGGGGATGTCCCTGACGTGACCATCACCTGATCCGGATCGATCCGAACCCCGTATTTCTCAAGATAGTGGGTGCATATGGCCTGCCTCAGTTCCAGGATTCCGAGGCTGTGCGTGTAATGGGTATGGCCTTTCCGGATGGCCTCCACTGCGGCTTCACAGATGCACTCCGGTGTGGGGAAATCGGGCTCGCCGATCTGCAGGTGAATAATGGACCGGCCGTTTCTCTCGAGCTCATGGGCTCTTTCCAGGATGTCCATGACGATGAACGGCGGAATATTGAGGGACCGCTCGGTTGGCCCCCCACAGCGGCTCTCCGTAAGAGCAGGGAGATCCCGGGGGAGAGCGCCAGCCCGTCCACCTTTCCCCTTATCCACGTTTTCCGCACTCATCGAGGAGTCTTTTTGCATCTCTTTTGAACTCACCGTTTTTATCCACTTCCATGGCCTTGAGGACCATTTCCCTGGCATCGTCGTACCGCTTGAACTTCAGGTACAGATTTGCGAGATGGAGGTAAGAGACGGGGTAGTTCGGAGCATATTGAATCGAAGACTTGTAGGACTCGATCGCGAGATCCCACTCGCGCAGCGCTTCATATGTCAGACCCATATTGTCATGGGCGGGGCTGTACTCGGGGAAGACCTGCAGCGCCTTTTTATACGCATCGAGGGCCTTCTGGTGCTGCCCCATATAGAAGTATGCGGTGCCGAGATTATTGTAGGCGGCGAACCGGGACTGGTACATGAAATCCTCGGCTGCCTTGGTGAACATCTCGATGGCCTGCGCGTACCTGCCTTGTCGATTATACACCAATCCGAGATGATTCATCGCTTCCGAGTAATCGGGCTTGATCTGCAGAGACTTCTTCAAGTGGAATTCTGCCTTGTCCATCTGCTCAAGATCGGCATAGGTAATGCCGAGCGTGTTATGGATCTCATGGTTCTCGGGGTCCATTTCCAATGCCTCAAGCAGGGTCTTCAACGCGGATTGCTTGTTCCCTTCGGCAAGGAGCGCCCTGCCGAGGTTTTGCTTGGCCTCGATCTGGGGCTTTGTGGCGCCTTGATCCTGAACACATCCGGGGAGAGGGCCGAGAAGGAGGAGAGAAAAAGCGAGAGCGACAACGGTTCTCTTCATCATATCACCTTGTTTAGAGGGTATTCGATGATGCCTTCGGCGCCGGCTTTGATCAGCTTCGGGATCAGATCCCTCACGGTTCTCGATTCCACCACCGTCTCCACGGAGAACCACTTGGTGTTGTAGAGCCCTGCCACGGTCGGAGCGTTAAGGCTGGGAAGGATAGCCACGATCTTCTCAAGCAGGGATTCGGGGACGTTCATCTTCAATCCCACCAGTTTTTCCGCCCTGAGGGCGCCCTTCAGCAGCATGATGATCTGGGCAATTTTTTCCTTCTTCCAGGTATCGTCGTAAGAGTCTTTGTTGGCGATCAGCTGGGTATTGGAGGTCATCAACTCGTGGATGATCTTGAGACCATGGGCGCGGATGGTGCTTCCTGTTTCCGTCACCTCCACAATGGCATCTGCAAGACCCGAGACGATTTTCCCCTCGGTCGCGCCCCAGGAAAATTCCACCTGCACGTCGATATGTTTTTCGTAGAAGTAGCGTTTTGTAAAATTCACAAGCTCGGTGGCCACCTTCTTCCCTCTCAGGTCTTCAATGGTCTTGATGTCCGAATCGGCAGCCACTGCCAGGACCCAGCGCGCGGGGTTCTGGCTCACCTTTGAATAGACCAGATCGTCCACAACGATTACATCGGACTCATTCTCCTCTATCCAGTCCTTTCCGGTCAGGCCGGCATCGATGGTCCCGTTCTCCACATAGCGGGACATCTCCTGGGCCCTGCACAAGGTGCATTCCAGGGTTTCATCGTCGATGTCCGGGAAATAACTCCGGCCGTCCACACTGATCTTCCAGCCGGACTTCTCAAAGAGGTTGATGGTCGCCTTCTCCAGACTTCCCTTTGGAATACCGAATTTCAGCTTATTCATTTCCTGTACACCTTCTCGGGATCGAAAATCTTTTTGCCAACCAAGGTCACGCTGCCGTCCCTCCCAATCTTGTTGTGGAAGCAACTCTCGTACCCTGTGTGGCAGGCGGCTCCCCCTATCTGCTCCACCTTGAAAAGGATGGTGTCCCTGTCGCAGTCCAGCCGGATCTCGACGATTTTCTGCACATGGCCGGAAGTCCCGCCTTTGTGCCAGATTTCGTTCCGCGAGCGGCTCCAGTAGTGGGCATCTCCGGTTTCCAGCGTCTTCTCCCAGGCAGAACGGTTGACATAGGCAAGCATCAGGACCATGCCGGATCTGTGGTCCTGAACGACCGCGGGCACCAGCCCGTTTCCCTTTTCGAAATCAGGCATCATAGGGGTTTTCGCCTTTCAGGTTCTAAGTGAGCCATAAAGAATAGCATATCGGAACTACAGAGCAAACAGAAAATCCGGACAGAACAATCTGAACCGCAAAGACGCAAAGGTCCTTCTACCCTTCCGCCCTTTTTCCTGCAAGCTGCCCGCATGCGGCGCTGATATCCCGGCCCTTGCTCTTGCGGATCATGACGGTGAACCGATGTTGGATGAGAATCTCCTGGAATGCAACCATCCTCTCTTCGGTGGGCGGAGACATATCGAGCCCCTGGTGCGGATTCAGCGGAATCAGGTTGACCTTGGCCTTGATGCCCGTGAGGAGCTTCGCAAGCCTTATGGCGTCTTCGTCCCGGTCGTTGACACCCTTGATCAGGATGTACTCGAACGTGATTCTCCGGCCGTGGGGGAGGGGAAACTCCCTGCAGGCCGCCATCAGCGTTTCCAGAGGATAGGCGTGGTTGATCGGCATGAGAAAGTCCCGTGTCTCGTTGTCTGCAGCGTTAAGGGACACGGCCAGATTCACGGTCACGTCGTTCCCGAAACGCAGTATCTCGGGGACCAGCCCGCAGGTGGAGAGCGTTACCTTTCGGTTGGAGAAATTCATGCCCTCCAAATCCACAATGTTTCGAATGGCTTTGATCACCGCGGCATAATTGGCAAGAGGCTCCCCCATACCCATGAGAACAAGGTTGGTCAGCCGGTCGGGATCCTCCATGGAACGTCTTACCTGAATCACCTGGTCTGCAATCTCGGAAGGCGTGAGGTTTCGTTTGAAACCCTGCTTTCCTGTCAGACAGAAACGGCAGCCCATGCTGCAGCCGGACTGGCTGGAAATGCAGAGCGTAAAGTGGTCCCTCTCCGGAATGAGTACCGCCTCGATGAAGCTGCCGTCATGCAGCCTGAACAAATGCTTCCTTGTTCCGTCCCTGGAGACCTGGACCTCGGCCTCCTCCAGAACCTGAAGCTGCGCCTCCTGCTCGAGATTGTGCCGCGCGGCTTTGGAAAGATTGGTCATCTCCTGAAAGGAGACGGCAAGTCCCTTGAATATCCACTGTCTGATCTGGGCGGCCCGATAGGACTCAAGGCCGATAGTTCCGACCCACTGCCTGGTCTCCTCCAGATCCATTCCTTTAATATCGATTTTCATGAAAAACGGTTTATCAGTTACACTTTCAAAAGAAGTTTTCACCGCGGAGACGCAGAGGACGCAGAGAAAAGTTTTTTTTGTCTGCAGGGAGACGACTGCAGACAAAAAGGATTGCTCACAACTTCACCTGCTCTAATCAGGCGACGCTATCGGTATTTTTCCCTTGGCAAGATTTAAGAATAACCGGAAGGCAGAGTATTTTTCAATGGCGGTATCTCCCGCCATTGAAAAAAGCAACCCTCTCTGCGCCTCTGCGGTGAAAACTTTATCCTCTTACATCCTTTGCCTTGTTCTGACCTCTGGCTTTCCACGGCTTCCCGAAACGAACACTGCAAAAACACAGGTTGCAGCCTGAAAGGTCCCGAAGACGAGGAGCATCCCCCTGTTGTGTATGAAAGCAGGGTCGCTCAAGGCTTTAAGACAAACCAGCTAACCCATTAAGGTTCTCAACTTCGCAAGCTCCCATACATAATCGTAGAGGTGGAGCCCCTTGCTGGCGGCGATGATCTCTCCATCCTCTACCCCGATGCAGCATGCCATATACTCCTTCAGAAGTTGTATGGCGCCGAGGTTTGCGGGGAACCCGTTCCACAGATCCCAGGATCGGAAATAGACGATAAAGTTGAGCTTGCCATCCATGA
>PHBH01000073.1 GCA_002840535.1 Deltaproteobacteria bacterium HGW-Deltaproteobacteria-15
TGTTTTTTTTCAAAAAAACAGGACAAACTTCACCCTTCGGGGCAAGAGCTATAAGCGGCATTTCGGTTCTGCCGTCGATTGAGTACCAACTCGCTCTGTGGGCTCTGCGAGATAAATGCAAACTCTTTTCTGCTCTCCGTAATGACATGGAAAAGGAAGTCATCAGGGCCAACATCGTTGTCTTTATTGCAAGCTTCTGTACGCTTGTCATCGAGCTGGTGGCAGGAAGGATCCTGGCCCCTTATATCGGGGTTTCTCTCTACACCTGGACCAGCATCATCGGCGTGGTGCTCGCCGGTATCAGCGTGGGCGCCTATCTTGGGGGGTTGCTGGCCGACCGCCGCCCCACCCATGCCACCCTGGGGTGGCTTCTTTTCCTTTCAGGGCTCGGGGCCTTTTCCATCCCGCCTGTTACAAACCTCGCCGGCAACATCGACCTTCAAACTTCCTTGATGGTGAGGACTCTCTTCATCACCTCGATCATCTTTTTCGTACCCTCATGTCTGCTCGGTATGATCTCTCCCGTCGTGGTGAAGCTGACCCTGAATAACCTGAGCCAGACTGGGAACGTGGTAGGCAGGATTTACGCTTTCTCCACGCTCGGCTCTATCCTGGGGACTTTTGCAACAGGGTTCTTTCTGATCTCCTGGATGGGAACAAGGCCCATCCTCTTCCTGATGGGGGCCATCCTCATCGCATCCGGAGCGATATTCGGAGGGTTTCTGATCAGGCGAAAACTCCTCACCCTTTTGTTCGGGCTCATCATTGCACTTGCAGTCTCGTTTTATGGTTATGCCTTCAGGCTGGATCTCGACGATGAAACCTATTTTTTCACGGAGAGCAATTATTACACCATCAAGGTCAAGAAGAAGGATTCCGAAATCAACGTTGCCCGGTTGGAAGCCCTGGTTCTGGATCATCTCATCCATTCCTATACGGACCTCGGAAATCCATTTCACCTCGAGTATGAGTACATAAGAATCTATGAAGAGCTCGTGGAAATGTGTCTTGACGGTAAGGAGTCCTTCAAAGCCCTCTTCATAGGCGGGGGCGGCTACACCTTTCCGCGCTATCTTGAGGCAAAATACCCGGGCGCACAAATCGACGTTGTCGAGATCGATCCTGAGGTCACCCGTGTTGCCGAAACATTCCTCGGTATAGGTAAGGAAGGCAGAATCCGGACCTTCAATCAGGATGCACGATGGTTTGCCATGAATTGCAGGGAGATCGGCTCCTATGACTTCATTTTCGGAGATGCCTTCAACGACCTCTCCATCCCCTTCCATCTCACCACGCAGGAATTTGCCATTCTCTTGAAGAGGCTGCTCAAGCCGGACGGGTTGCTATTTGCCAACGTGATCGATTCCTTCAGCAAAGGCCTCTTCCTGCCTTCGTATATGAGAACCCTCGAGAAACCATTCGGCAAGAGGAATGTCCACCTGGTAACGACCGATTCCGAGTTCAATGATATGGGGACCAGCACCTATGTGGTCATGGCCTCCTCCGGGAGTCTGGACCCGCAAGATTTCAAACATGACGAGGACAACCGCCTCTGCCACATCATGCCTCAAGACCTCCTCCAAGGATATCTGGAAGAGCGCTCTCCGATTATCCTCACCGATGACTACGTGCCGGTCGACAACCTGATCGCCCCGGTGTTCGAGGAACGATTCGGCTACCGGCGCTGACCCGAAGTGATTGCCCATGAACAACTTGAAGATCCCGTTGTATTCTCCATGGATATCACAGGCCCAACTTCATTCCATGTCCAGCACCTCGCGGACCTTTGCTGCCAGATCCCTCAAAGAGAAGGGCTTGTTGATGAAGTGCACGCCTTCATCCAGAAAGCCGTGATGCGCTATTACGTTCGCTGTGTACCCGGACATGTAAAGGCATTTCAGGCCGGGCTTGATGGAGACGATCCGGTCGGCCAATTCCTTGCCGTTCATCTCAGGCATCACCACATCGGTGATCAGCAGTTGTATGTCTCCGGTATGCTCCCCGGCAAGCCGTAGAGCATGGCTGGGCGTCCTCGCGCTCAACACCGTGTATCCTAGACGGTTGAGTATCTCCCTGCCGATGTCAAGAATCGACTCCTCATCCTCCACTATGAGCACGGTCTCTGTTCCGCCTCGGGGGGACTGGTACTCGGATTTCTCCCTCGCCTCCATAACGGTGGTGGCGAACCGCGGTAGGTATATCTTAAAGGTCGTTCCTTCACCGGGTTCACTGTAGACATTGACGAAGCCGTTGTTCTGTTTGACAATACCATAGATGGTAGAGAGCCCCAGGCCGGTTCCCCTGCCCGGTTCCTTGGTAGTGAAGAAGGGCTCGAAAAGGTGTTCCAGGATCTCTTCGGTCATTCCAGTCCCATCGTCGCTTACCATCAACTGCACATATTCGCCTGGGGCAACGCCTTTATGGGCTGAGCAATAAACTTCATCGAGCATGGCATTATCCGTCTCGATGGTCACCTTCCCCGCCCCTGCGATGGCGTCCCTGGCATTCACTACCAGGTTTGCCAGGATCTGGTCGATTTGCGAAGGATCAATCTTGACTCTCCACAGCTTGTGGCCTGGAATCCAAATCATGTCAATGTCCTCGCCAACGAGGCGCTGGAGCATCTTAAGCATCGCTGATACGGTGTCGTTTAGGTCGAGGACCTTTGGGCTTGCCGTTTGTTTCCGTGCAAAGGCAAGCAACTGCCGGACAACGGAAGCCGATCGTTGTGCGGAGTCAAGGATTTGTTGCAGGTGGCGCTGAAGTGGATCATTCTCGCCTGCATTCATCACGGCCATTTCCGCATTGCCTATGATCGCTTGCAGCATGTTGTTGAAATCGTGTGCAACCCCTCCAGCCAGTCTCCCCACCGATTCCATCTTTTGTGCTTGGAGCAACTGGGCTTGCAGCAATCTGAGTTTCTCTTCGGCCTCGATCCTTTCGGTGACGTCGCGAGCCATTCCGCTCACGTAAGTTCTCCCGTCATCCGATTTGAAGGGTGTGCTGCTGTACTCCAGCCAACATGTCCGGCCGTCTCCGGAAACCATGCCGATTGTATCTTCTGTCGGGCCGATCAGGGATCTCTCCAGATGGGGTTGAAATGCCTCCTTGTGAGTATCCGCCAGAAACTCCTTCAGGCACTTCCCAACAAGATCTTCCTCATTGAACTTCAAGACCCTGCTGACCGCAGGGTTCACCGAGACCAGGCAGCCCTCCTCGTCGTGAACAAAGACAATGTCACTCATATTCTCGAAGAGCTGCCGGTACCCTGCGTCGGCCTCCTTCAAGGCCGTTTGTGTTCGCTTGAACTCATCTATATCTCTTGTAACAGATAAGATATGAGGCTCGTTCTCCAGCAGGATAACCCTTGCCGACATCAGACCGGTCTTGACCGAACCGTCCTTCAAACGGAAACTCGCCTCCAGGTTAGTGACCTTACCCCTGTCACGCAGCCCTTCCACCAATTTCCGGCGTTGAGCGACATCCGCCCAAATGTCAATTTCAAGGGAAGTCTTGCCCTTTACGTCTTCCCATGTAAACCCCGTCAGGAAGGTGAATCCTTCATTGACAGCCACATAGAGGCCGTCCCGCATGCGGTTCACATTGATGGCGTCCGGACTGGTCTGAAATGCAACGCGAAAGCGCTCTTCACTCAGCAGAAGAGCCTCTTCAGTCTGCTTTCGCTCGGTGATGTCGGCCAGAAAATTGAGGGTTCCAGGTTTCCCTTCCCATTCGATACGGACGGCATTGAGTTCCACCCATCGGCTGACCCCTGCGCGGGTAACGATCCTGAAGGAGTATCGGGAAGGAGCTTCAAGACCTTGTTGCCTTTTCATGTGTCGAGCCAAAACCAGTTCACGATCATCCGGATGGATGAACTCGATGAATGGTCTGGATGTCAGGTCACTCCCTGTAATTCCGATCATCTCGGAAGTCTTTGCATTGACGAACTTCAGCATCCCTTCCTGGGCAACAAAGATGGCCTCTCCCGCGTTCTCCACCAGGATTCGATATTTTTCCTCGCTTGCCCGAAGCGTCTTCTCGGACAGCCTGCGAGCCGTGATGTCCTCGACCATACCGACTATACCGGCGATTTGTCCATGGTCGTCATGGTAAGGCACCTTGACAGTCTGCACCCACCGCTCCTCTCCGGCAAGTCTGTATTTCTCCTCAATATCCCTCCGTGTCCCGCTTGTCATCACCGCTCGATCATCGGAACGGTACCCGTCAGCCAGTTCCTCAGGATAAAAGGCAAAGTCATCCTTGCCGACGATCTGATCCGGGGAAATCCCCAAATCCTGGGCGTACCTGGCGTTACACCACACATAGACCGAGTTGAGGTCCTTGATGAAAACGCGCTGTGGGAGATGCTCCACTAAATTCTCATAGGTCGGTTTTCCGGCCATCGGCGATCCCTCCGGTCATTCCTGATGCTTCGGAGCCAATGTATCGACCACACGTTCATTGCGTATAGGGTTTCGAATGGCTTTGATGCCGCTCCCGCGATCCTCCACAAGGCGTACGCCCTCCATCATCCGCATTAGGTGATCATTTCGATAGCTCACATGTGTTAGCAACTCACCCAAGGTATCCTTGAGTGCCGGAAGGCTTGACTCGATGTTGTCAAGAATACGTGGCACGTCGATCCTTTGATTGCTTGCAAGACAGAGCCAATTGCAGGCTGATGCCTGTCGAAAGCACAGAACCCCACCTCTCTTCATTGAGAAATGGGGTCTCCACTGGCCTCTACTTCATTTCTTCCCCCTGTTCAGGGTCCGCCCTTTGCCCGGGCAGGCTCTCGCTCACGCCATAGGGTTGATATCCTTATGAGATCAATTGTGAATTTCTCCGGCATTTTAAGAGGATATCGTGTTTTTGTCAAATGAAGAATGTGAGCCGGTATGCCGACCTGCATTTCACGGATGCCAAACTTAGAAAGAAATTTCGGTTCCTGCTCAAGCTTGCCGGTCTGAAGTTCAGAGCGCCCAAGCAGTTCCGTCACACCTTTGCCACCCTCGCTATCGGGTCTGGTGAGAACATTCAGTGGGTCGCCAAAAACATGGGCCACGCCAACGAGCAGATCACCCTCAGAAGGTACAGCCGATTCGTCAAGAACCTCACCCATCGTGACGGCTCCCTCCTTGTGAAAGACATGGCTTCTGATCGCTTGAAAAGCCATTCTGAAGCCACTCGCTTTAGTAAATAGTTGAATCCTTTAAACAGAAGTAGTCCTGTTGGGACTGCCAGGAAGAAATCAACCCCCTTGGTTCTTAAATGGAGCCAGGGGGTTTCTCGTCTCACGAGGAACAAAGGGAGAATGGAAAGGTGAGAAGAGCTAATCTGCCATTCCCTCAGGAAAGAATCCGGGAGTTCTGCAAGCGGAATGGAATTCGCAAGCTGTCCGTCTTCGGCTCTGTCCTGCGTGATGACTCAGCGTGTTACACATAGCTGGAGATGGATTGCAGAAAGAATAGGACAAGCGCTGGCTATATTGGGCCTGTGATACCTCTTGGAAGATGGATGGAGTTCCTGACTGCCGCCGGGGAAGTGACTGGTTCCATGAAACTTTAGAAATTATAGGCAATCGAGGGTGCGTGCGGTACAGCAATCAGCAGTCCGCACGCAACGATTGGGTGGAAACCGCTATCCAGTCATGATTTCCCTTGCTCTGTCCTCTTGATTTGGAAACAAATCAATCGGCACCTTCGGCCTTCCAAGGGCTTTAAGTACCATATATCTAGCACATTTTGAATTGTCACCTCTGCAGTATTGCCTTTTGAAACCCTCAGCAGTTGCAGGCATTTTTTCCATTTTATCATTGAAAAAAACACAAGAACTCAACACTTCACATTCTGCCATCTTCATTCTCCTTTCATAATCTTTTGGACGCGCCCTCTCTCCATCCTCTTGATCAGCTTTTTTGAAACTGCGGAACTTTTCCCTCTTAACTTCAGCGCCACCCAAAAATAGGAGGCACACCCCTTGTTGAGCAAGAAGTGCGCCAAAGGTGCAAGCACTGATGATTGGCAGCAATCGAGGTCCTGATTTCGCTCGCTTAGGATTCTGACGGTAAGGGTTGAGCGGATACTCTCCGGGAGTTCCTATGTCACATATTACAGGTATGTAACATGACAATGCGTAATCATAGAGTATAAGCTGTTCTTCAATATAGTTGCCGACATCGGCAAGGATGACCACGACAAGGCGTCGAGCATCGCTTCCGGGGTTTCCTGGAGAGTTTGGGCGGGTAAGTTCTACGAACCCTGGTTAGGATTTCCTAATTTCACTTTGTTGCAGTTTCCGCCCTCGCCGGACGCGGCTCTCTCTTCCTTTTAGCGGCGGAGAAGCGACATCCTCGCGCTACTGGATCGCTTCCCAGCCACGCCCGGACAAAAGCGCGTATGGCATGAGAAAATCGCGAAATTTCAAACATGACGAGGACAACCGCCTCTGCCACATCATGCCTCAAGACCTCCTCCAAGGGTATTTGGACGAGCGCTCTCCGATTATCCTCACCGATGACTACGTGCCGGTCGATAACCTGATCGCCCCGGTATTCGAGGAACGATTCGGCTACCATCGCTCAAAGTAAGATGAACATCGAGCCTCGAATGGAGAAATGAAAAACCCTTTGATTTCCTGCAGAGAAACCAAAGGGTCTCGATATTTTTCCTGGCAGTCCCAACGGGAATCGAACCCGTGTCTTCGCCGTGAGAGGGCGATATCCTAGACCGCTAGACGATGGGACCGTTTGGCTGGGGGAGAAGGATTCGAACCCTCGTTAACGGGGCCAGAACCCGTCGTCCTACCACTGAACGATCCCCCAGCTACAGAGTAATTTTGCGTACCCTCCCTTGAAAGTCAAGGGAAAAGTCGCCAGGATGCAGGGGCGAGGAGCGAGGTTCGAGGAACGAGGGACGAGGCTTCCAGGGTGCACGATCCAGGATACAGGACGAGGGAATGCGAGTAAGCTCATGGATCTGTCAATCGTCCGTTGAAAGGAGCTGAAACGGTTTTGCATAGCCGGTCAACTCCACATATCCCACTCCGGTCACCCGGTTGTCCCCTGACCTGCCCTGGACCGAAACGCTTCCCTCCCAGTAAGTTACCTGCGTTGTCCCTGCAGTCACCAGTTCCTGATCCGCCAGATTGGGAAGGACGAGCAGATCCAGTTCCAGAGAAGGGACCTGGATATGAAACCGGCTGGGATAGAGGGCCCCGGACCGCGGGCTCTTCCATCGATCGAGCACTTCTATTGTGAAGTCTTCCCTTCTGAGATGGCCTTTCTCTCCCGTAGAGCGCACGAAAGTCCCGCTCGAAGCGGAGCTATATTCACCGGAAGCAAAGCGCAGGAGATAGATCATCAGCTCCGTGCCGTCTCCCAGTTGAATGCTGAACCAGTCCCATCCGGTGACATCCTTTTCCAGGGGCGCGGAGCTGAATTCATGATCCATCCAGGCAGTGCCGAGTACAACCGCCTCCTCTCCCCTGACCTTCAGCGTGCCGGAAGCCTCCAGTCTCGTGAAAGAGTAGTAACAGGAACTGCTCTCACTGCTTTGCCCCTTTCTGCTGTACCCGCTGAGACCGTGGGCTATCGGTCCCTTTGTATCCCTAAATGTCAGGTTGAGGCCAAAGTCATCTGCGTCTGCCTTCAGAATATGAGTATCCGCGGCAATCCGGGCAGACCAGGGACCGAGGAAAACGCGGGTGGACTCGCCCTCCTGACGGACTCCCGCCATCCCCAAAGCCCCTCTTGCCATCTTCTCATCCATAAAGAACCGTTTCCCGCTGATGTCTGAGAGCGCTGCGTGGGCGAAAAAAAGGTCGCCGGTGCGCCACGCGCTCGGATTCTGCGGCCATTGCTTTTCAGCACCCGGCTCCGCTATGCGGGTTCTGAAAAAGGTAAGCTGGACCCCGTATCTCTTTCCAGATGATGCCTGCAGATTGGCTGTGTAGTACCACCACTCCGTCCGAAAACAGGGATGGGAGCCGTGATCGCGCGGGAAGACGAAATTGCATGGTCCGGTCACCGAGCAGAAGTCAGCCGCCCCTGCATCCAGGACAAAGGCTAGAAGGATCGCTGCAATCAGGGACATGAATACGGCTTTGATCTTCATGACCTTAAATCCGAATATCGAAATCCGAAATTCGAAACAATACCAAATGACCAAAATCCAAATGACCAAAAAAGAAATTGTTGGAGTTGAGGAATCCTCGACTCGAATCCCTCATCCGTTTTGAACATTGAGAGATTCGAGTTTTGAACTTGTTTCGAATTTTGTGCTTCGGATTTCGAATTTGCATCTGGTTAGGGCTCTTTCAGCACCAGTGCCGGGGAGCTCTTCAGCACCAGCCGCACCGCGGGGATTGCAGCCAGCAATGCCGTTGCCATGATCAGCGGCACGGACAGCAGAAGGGATTCCCATCCCACGCGATACAAAAAAGTCCAGCCGAATGACTGGAGGTTCACCACGTAAATGAGGAGATAAGAGATCACGAAGCCGCAGACAAGACCTACGCCCTCTCCTGCAGCCACAATGAGAACAGCTTCCCAGAAGATCATGGATCGGATCTGCCCCGATCCGGCGCCCACCGCCAAAAGGGTATTCAGCTGACGGATCCGTTCCAGCACCAGAACCGTGAGCGTGGTAGTGATTCCCAGACCGGCCACGATCAAGGCAATGAGAAGAAGCACGGTCGTTATCGAAAAGGTCTGATCAAAGATCTCCAGAATCTCCTCACGCAGTTCCAGGCCCGACGCCATTTCAATCGAATGCTCTTGTCCGACTCTGCCGAGGATTTGACTCCGGACCCGATCTGTTGTCTCTTCCGGGTGGTTTCGCTCCCTTAAAAAAAGGCGAGCCCCGCTCCACCGGGTTTCTCCTGTCAGTTGCTGGAATCTGCTCAGTTCCATGTACACGATTCCGCCCCGGGTTCGGTAGTCTCTGAACACGCCCAGCACAGGCAGACGGAGTTCCACTTCTCCTGTGGATATGGTGAGAAGGCTGTCTGCTCTCAGCCCGGATTGGTTCGAGAAAACCTCTGAAATCAAGACACCCTCCCCGGAAAGCAGTCTCTCCCTGATCTCACGCATGCTCCCTTCCAACAACAGGAACCCGCCGCGGCGCAGGAGCGGCTCCAGATGCACGGCCTCGAACTCGTAACGCATGGTTCCATATCTAAGCTCCATGTGGTGGTACGGTACGGCCTCCACCTCGCGAATGTTGCGGATAGCAGCAACCACCTGCTCGGGCAAGGGATCACGGTAGTGATTCAGTCCCGCCATTTTGGGGCGCAAGAACAGATCGCCGACCAGGCTCTGGTTCACCCATAAGGACACGGTCTGACGAAAACTGTTCACCATGACGACAAGCGCCACGAATAGAGACATGGCCGTAACCAAAGCGCCTACGGATATGGAGACACGAGGACCTGCATCGCGCACAAATCGCGCCGCGAGAAACGCCGGCTCACCACCGAGCCTTCGAAGCGATGAGGGGAGGTTCGATCCCATCCAATGGAGAACGGGAAGGGAGAGGAGAGAGAAGCCCACTATGAGCATCAGTATGGCAAGATAACCGGTAACCGGAAAACCCGGCAGCCCGGGAATTCTTGCGACAGGCAGTGCGAGAGCGATCATCAGCAAGGCCTTAACAATGTATCTCTTCCCGGAGAGATCGACCCGGCCGGCCGCTTCGTGGATGACCATTGCCTCTCTTGGTGAAATGCGGGTAGCCGCGGCTGCAGGTCTTGCGGCCGCGACAAGGGAGACGAAGAGGGTCACAAAAAAGGAGAGCAAAATTTCCCAGGCATCGTACTGAAGCGTGTCGACCTGAACCCGGATAAACAGGTTGTCTATGGTACTGCTCACCCCATCCACGAGATATCTGACCAGCAGGGAACCTATGGGAATTGCCAGCAGCCAGCCGCAGATCCCCAGGATGAAACCCTCGGAAAGGGTCAGCGCAAAGATGATCCCTTTTGAAGCGCCCAGGGAACTCATGATGGCCAGCTCACGCCGGCGGGCTGCAACATTCAGAGAGACAAGGCTATAGACCAGGAACATCCCCACGAACAGGGAAACGAAACTGAGAAGGCTCAGGTTCAGATCATAGGCGTGGATCATCCGCAGGCCTGAACGCTTGGTGTCTGAAGGCTCTTCAAGGGATACCCCCGGAGGCAGGAGGGCTCGTATCCCTTCGATCTCTTTTTCCCGCGCCCAGGGCTTGAGGCGAAGATCGATGCGATCGAGCTGTCCCTGGACACCCATGAACTCCTGTACGGTCGCAATGTCCGCGATGGCTGTGCGCCCCCCCTCCACGAGGGATAAACCCTTGTGCTCGAGGATGCCGATGACCTCAAACCGTCCCTTTTGCCGGACATGTTCCAGCACGATCGATTCTCCTGGAACCCACCCCTGTTTGCCCGCGAGCTTGCGCGACGGGAGAAGGGATCCCGGCTTGTTCAGGAGGGCGAGCCATGTTCTGGCCGCCGGGTCGGCCGGCCCATCGATCTGCCATGAGTGGAATTCGCGATTGAGGACCGGATCGAGCCCGATGAGGAGAAAGGGATCATTTCCACGATCTGCATCGGATACATATGTGGTGATCAGAGGCGACGCGGCGTCGACGCAGGGAAGAACGAGCAGTTCCGCGACCAGGCTCTCCTGAACCCTTCCCCCCGTCTTGACTACTGTCCAGTCGGCTTTTCCGGAAATGAGATCCATGCTCTGCGTAAAGGAATTCAGAGAGGCGTCCATGGCCAACCGGACACTGGTGAAAACCGCGGATCCCAGCGCTATCCCCAAGAGCACTGCCAGCACACGCCATGGATGCGCAAGGAAATGGCGTATGCTGAACCAGTTCATGAACCTAAGGAAGAAGAGAAGCAATGGTGTCTCGCAGGGCCAATGATTGATAAGAAGAAAAGACTATTCTCTCGCAGAGGCGCAGAGAAAGATTTTTTATATACATCTAAAGGGCGTTCCGGGTTGATTGTTATTGCCTCTGTAAGAAGCAAATATGTCAGGAAATCTCTGCGTCTCTGCGCCTCTGCGAGAGAAAACTCTTAGATTTCACTTTTCCCGCTCCGTGTGATTTTGCCGTCTTTCAACGTGAGGTACAGGGTTGCCCACCGGTCAGCCAGACTGCTGTGCGTGGCAATGATCACGGTTCTTCCGAACTGCCTGTTGAGATCCGCGAGCAACCGCATCACTGCCTCCCCGTTGCGGCTGTCCAGGTTCCCGGTTGGTTCATCCGCCAGGATAATGGCCGGCTCATTGATCAGAGCCCGGACTACGGCAGTTCTCTGCATCTCCCCCCCTGAGAGCTGGCTGGGATAGTGGTTGAGACGCTGAACAAGGTCTAGCCATTCGAGCCACTTCAATGCCCGTCTCCTCGTCTCTTCAAAAGGCTTTCCAGCCATGAGAGCAGGCACACACACGTTTTCCATGACGCTCAACGTGGGAAGGAGATTGAAGGATTGAAAGACCATTCCGACCACTTCACGACGATACCGGATCAATTCTGACGGGCTTGCCTTCTGCAGAGGATGACCCGCCACCACCAATTCCCCCCTTGTAGGCTGATCGAGTCCGCCGATCAGGCCGAGGAGGGTGCTCTTGCCGGAGCCGCTGTTCCCTTTGAGAACCACGAGATGACCGGAAGGGACTGCAAGGTCTATGTCAGCGACCCCAACCACCTCGCCGGATCCCAGGGGATAGATCCGCGTGAGGCCTTTGGCAGAGATGAGAGGTTGGTCAGAGGGGGCTGGCATACACTGAAACCTGGGAATAATGGAATGATGGAATGGTGGAAGAATGGGTTTTCAAAACCTGTTTCATTCCATACCCGTCATTCCATCATTCCAATCTTCCATCATTCCAATCTTCGTGGTTCCATTATTCCACTATTCCATTATTCCAAGACTTATTGAACCTTCCAGCAGCGAACCTGGTGTTGTTCGCCCACCTGATACAGCGGAATGTCCTCTTCCCTGCAGCGTTCCTCGCTCAAAGGGCATCTTACCTGGAATCTACATCCCGGAGGGGGATCCATGGGGGTAGGAACATCTCCGGATAGAGGCTGGCCCTTTGGCCGCGTTCTTTTCTCGGCAGAGGGAACGGCCGAGAGAAGCGCAAGGGTGTAAGGATGGAGCGGCCTGTCGAAAAGCTCTTCGGTGGTGGCATACTCCATGATCCGGCCGAGGTACATCACGGCCACGATGTCGCTGATGTACCCGACTACATGAAGGTCATGGGAAATAAAGAGATAGCTGAGACCCAACTTTTCCTGGAGCTCTTTCAGCAGATTCAGGATCTGTGCCTGGATGGAGACATCCAGCGCAGAGACCGGCTCGTCGCATACGAGCAGGGAGGGGCCGACGCTCAGTGCTCTGGCAATACCGATTCTCTGCCTCTGCCCCCCGCTGAATTCGTGGGGATAGCGCTCAGTGGAGGCTGGAGCGATTCCCACCATTTGCAGCAACTCGGCCACACGGCTCCTGCGCTCTCCACGTCCTCTCATTCCCATGGTCCGCAATCCCTCCTCGACCGACTGTCCCACAGTCATGCGCGGGTTGAGCGATCCATAGGGGTCCTGAAAGATGATCTGCATCTCTTTGCGGAGGGGTTTCATTTCCTCGGGGCTGAACCTGCTGATGTCGACCCCCCGGTAAACGATCTTGCCCTCGTCGGGTTCAAGGAGTTTCAATACCAGGCGGCCGACCGTTGTTTTCCCGCACCCGCTCTCTCCGACCAGGCCCAGGGTCTTCCCACTCCAAATCTCCAGGTCCACTCCGTCGACAGCCTTGATCCAGCCGGTAACGGATTGAAGGAATCCTCTTCGCACCGGGAAATACTTCTTCAGTCTTTCCACTTTTAGAATCAGGTTCGAGGAACGAGGCTCGAGGAACGAGGACCGAGGAGCGAGGTTCGAGGAGCGAGGTAAATTCATTGAACAAAACACCTACTTTCTGTTATATATCTGCGCTAAGCCGTGCCGATCTCTTCCAGACTCAAGGTCTTCAAATCTCATCCGGGTTCCTTCCTCACTCCTCGATCCTCGTCCCTCGATCCTCGCTCTTCACACAGAATCGGGCACCTCGCCAGATGGCCTGCTCCATAATCACACATCCCGGGGAACTCAACCCTGCACGATTCCTTCACATAGGTGCAGCGCGGATTGAAAGGACATCCTGCAGGTTTGTCCGCCGGATCGGGCACGCTGCCATGAATGCTGTAGAGCTTCCCCCCTCTCTTGGAGCGATGGGGAAGCGAATTCAACAGCCCCATGGTGTAGGGATGTCGGGGGTTGTCGAAAATCTGATCCCTTGTCCCCTGCTCCACGACCACGCCGGCATACATCACATAAATGGTATCTGCGATACCTGCCACCACATTAAGGTCATGAGAAATATAGAGAAGGGACATCTCCCGCTTGCTTTGGAGCTCCGCAAAGAGATCCAGAATCTGTTTCTGTATGGTCACATCGAGGGCGGTTGTGGGCTCGTCGGCGATCACCCAGGTCGGGATTGCAGGCTAAGGCCATGGCGATCATCACCCTCTGTCTTTGCCCGCCGCTGAGTTGATGCGGGTAGTCCCTGATCCGTTCCCCGGCGGAGGGGATCCCTACATCCCTCAGAAGCCCGATGCACCGTTCTTCGATCTCCTTTTCAGCCAGACGTTCGTGCACCGCAATGGCTTCCTTGATCTGATCTCCTATAGTGAAAACAGGATTCAAGGAGGTCATGGGCTCCTGGAAAACCATCGAGATGTGATTGCCGCGAATTGCCCGCAGTTCCTCCTCCCTGAGGTGCAGGAGATCCCGTCCATTGAACAGGATGCGGCCTGAGACGATTTCGCCGGGTGGCTGCGGGATGAGACCGAGAATTGCCATGGCGGTGACCGTTTTGCCGCATCCGGACTCACCGACGATGCAGACCGTCTCCCCCTTTCGGACTTCGAAGCTGACGCCGTCCACCGCCTTGGCGAGCGTCTCATCGCCCCTGAAATAGACCCTCAGATCCTGCACCGAGAGAAGAATATCCCTGTCGTTTGCCTCAGCCACTCAATACCTTTCTCTCAGCTTGGGATTGAAAATGTCCCTGAGACCTTCACCGAACAGGTTGAAGGAGAGCACAACGATCAGAATGGCAATCCCCGGCACAAACGTCAGCCATGGCGCATCGAAGATGAAGCGCTTCCCGTCCGAAAGAATATTGCCCCATGTGGCGTGCGGAGGCGGCACGCCGAACCCCAGAAAACTCAGACCCGCTTCCGTCAGGATTGCAGAGGCGATCCCGATGGTCGCCGATACGAGAACCGGCGCAATGGCATTGGGAATCATGTGACGAAAGATTATCCGCATGTTCCCGAGACCCAGGGCGCGCGCGGCGGTCACGAAATCCTGCTCTCTCAAGGACAGGAACTCGGCCCTGACAAACCTGGTTGCGCCCATCCAGCTCGTGAGGCCTATCACGATCATGATATTGTAGATGCTTGCCGGGAGAAGGGCCACCACCGTCAGAATGAGGAAGAAGCTGGGGAAGCAGAGCATGATATCCACAAACCGCATGATCAGGGTGTCCACCGTGAAGGTGCCTGCGGAAAGGAACCGTCCGCGGAAGCTCTTCGATTTACGGGTGAGAAAATTAAAGGCCAGGAGGAGGACTCCCGCAGAAATCAGGCTCATTCCAACCATTCGGGCAGCACCGGACAGCAAGGCCATGCCGATCACGAGGAGGCCTGCAATCAGCAACTGATCAACCCTTACCCTGCTCTGTCCGAAATAGCCGGACAATCCTCCCATGAAAATCCCAACAATGACCGAGATCCCCACGGCAACGAATCCCACGGTAAGAGAAACCCATGCGCCCTGAAGCATTCGCGCAAAGACATCCCGGCCGAGGTTATCGGTTCCGAAGAGGAAGATCCCCAGACGCGGAGTCTCCTCGGGTCTGAGTGTCTCAAGGTCGGGAATGGAGAGAGGCGGCCTCAACTTTTCCTGAAGGCGGACCATGGACGGGTCGAGTATGGGATCGCTCCCGGATGTGAGCACCAGACCTGCCAGCGCAAAGAGAAGGAAAAGGATAAAGATGAAAAGCCCCGCGAACGCCAACCGGTTTTTGCGGAAGAGTCTCCACCACTCCTGTAGTCTGGTGCGTTGGACTTTTTGTCTTGGAGCTTGGAATTGGGTATCGACCATTGTCTCTCTTTTGGGTTCAGTGTTCAGAGTTCAGTGCTCAGCGTTCAAAGGCTCAACTTCTCACGTTCTCACCTTCCGACTTTTGTCTCCTGACTTCTGACTCCTAATCCTGCTTTCTGTTTCACTGTTTACTGCCTACTGCTTATCGAAGCGCAGCGTAGATCCCGTGTGACGTGTCGCGGGACTGCTTACTTTCTTTCACAGCCTTATCCTCGGATCAACTACCAGATAGAGTATATCCGATATGAACGTGCCTGCGAGCACCAGCACGGCGGAAATGAAGTTGATTGTGAGAATAATGGGATAGTCTCTTGCCAGGATGGCCTCATATCCCATTCTCCCCATGCCCGGCCAGGAAAAAATGGATTCAATGATGACTGAACCGCCTATCAGTCCCGGCAGAATAAGCCCGAACATGGTGACAAAGGGTAAAAGGGCATTCCTCAACGCATGCTTGTAATGGACCTGCTCCGGCGGCAGCCCCTTTGCCTTCGCGGTTCGCACATAATCGTGTCCTTCCACCTCCAGCATCTGCCCCCGCACATATCGGGAGAGGATGGCGATTCCGCCTGTTGCTCCGAGAATGGAAGGGATAAGCAGATGCCATATCCTGTCCATTGCCACCTCAAGCCCCGATGCATCACCCAGTCCGAAAGTCTGCATCCCGATCACAGGCACATGGAACCGAGTCACAACCAGGATGATCAGGATATAGGCAAAAAAGAACCCCGGGATGGAAATAAGAAGATAGGAAAGGAACGTCGTGGTTCGGTCGTAGAACCCTCCCCGCTTGATGGCGGAATGGATGCCTATCGGGAAGGAAAGGGTCCATGTGATGATCGTGCCCACGAAAAAAAGGAGAAGGCTGTTCATAAACCTCTCCCATACCTTTCCGAGGACAGCCTGATTGTCTTTCATGGAAACAAGCCGGCCCGAGAAGAGGTCACGATAAAAGTACAGATATTGCGTGTGCAGGGGCTTGTCCAGGTGAAATGCTTTTCGGTATCTCTCCACCACCTCGGGCGTGATCTTGGGATTCATCGGATCCACCTGGCTTGGTTTTCCGGGCGCAAGATGGATGATGAAAAAGGAAATCACCGACACAAAAAAAAGTGTGATGATCTTCTGGATGATGCTGCGGCCTATGAATGATAACACTCTCGCACTCCGAACTATTCACGGTCTATCACTAACCCGGTCTCGTGAAACGGCGTTAGGACAGCCGGTGATCCAAATTTGAAATCCGAATATCGAAATTCGAAACAAATTCAGAATATCAAATGTCACATGACCGAAACTTCTTTTTTCGTGACCGTGATCGTGTAACGTAAACATAAAGATGTTTTTTTGGTTTCACGAACACGGACACGATTCACGGACATGGTTTATTTGGATTTTTGTCATTTGGTATTGTTTCGAATTTCGGATTTCGTGCTTCGGATTTCTCCTTTCTACCCTTCTGCTGCAAAACTGGGCACCTCCTGCAGCTTGATCCACTTGTTGAAATAGAAGGAGAAAGAGCCTGTCTTGGTCGGCGTAATCTTCCGATAGGTAACCTGCCCCTTCTCATCCACATCCTTTATGACGATGCGTTTGTCCAGCACGGCGGTCCACTTCCCCACATAGAGGAAGGTGTAGGGCTGTTCTGCCGCAATGATTTCGTGGAGCCTGTGACAGAATTCAACCTGACGCTCATGATCGTATTCCTGCCGGATCTTGATGATCAGGTCGTCTGCTTCCGGATTGCTGAAGCCGACGAAATTGAGCTGATGCGGATTGGACTGGCTGGAGTGCCAGATCTGATAGAGATCCGGTTCGATTCCCATCTGCCATCCGAGGACGACGGCATCGAAATCGGCTTTGTTCACACGCTCCTGAACGAATACCGACCATTCCAGGAGATCCGTTCTCACGTCGACCCCGATCTGCCTCCAGGAGTCCTGGACAATGGTCATGATGTCCTTTCGAAGATCATTGCCGCTGTTCGTGATCAGGGTGAACTGCAGTTTCTGGCCGTCCTTTTCCAGCCACCCCGAACTATTCCTCTTCCAACCTGCTTCCTCGAGCAGCTTTAGCGCGCCTGCGGGATCATAAGAAAGCGGCTTCACATCATGATTGTAGAAGTCGGTCTGTTTCACGAAGGGGCCCGTGATTTCTTCCCCCTGCCCGTAGAGCACATATTTGATGATCTTCCCCACATCCACGGCCATGCCCAATGCCGTTCGGACCCTGCGATCCTGGAAAATCGGACGCCGCATGTTGTACCCGATGTAGGTGTAACCGAACGACAGCCCGGAGAAGTTCTGGTATCTCTCATCCTCTCTAAGACGCTTGACCTGGTGCGGTTCCACGTTGTAGGTGTCCGCGGTTCCCGAGTAGAACTCGAGTTCCTGTGTAAGGGGGTCGGGAATTACCCGGAAGTGATAGGCCCTGTAATTCGGAGGACCCTCCCAATAGTGCTCGAAACGTTCCAGGGTGATGTACTGATCCGATTTCCACTCTCTGAAGACGAAAGGACCGCTGCCTTTAGGATTCCGGTTGAAGCTGCTCTCCCGCATGGAAAAATTTTCAGGCTCTTTACCGAGGCGAATGGCTTCCTTCTTGAGAGACTCGTTATTCAGGAGATGTTCAGGCAGAATTCCCATCCCCCACGTGCCGAAAGCGGGCGAGTAGAGCCTTTTGTAGACGATCTTCACCGTAAGCGGGTCGATAACCTCGACAGACTTCACCGGTTCGTAATCAGCGATGCGGGGGGAAAGATTCCTGGGATTCATGATCGCTTCGTAGGTAAACTTCACGTCACCGGCGTTCAGGTCGTGACCGTCGTGAAACTTCACACCGGGTCTCAAGTGGAAAATCAGAACCGGGTTATGCTCGAATGCAGGGAATACCTCCCCGATATGTTCTTTGAGACGCTCAGGCGCAATATTTCGTGTTTCAACCGTCTCCACGAGTCGCACATATTTGTCCGGCTTGAAGGAACTGAAGTACTCTTTTCCCAGAATCCGGCTCAAGTTTTCGAAAAGCCCCTGATCCACGGTACTCAGCGTGAGCTTGATCCTTGCGGGCGCCGAAACGAGGAGCTTGAACTCCCTGCTTTTCTCTCCCTTTTGCCCTTGCTCCTTCCGAAGGACCTCATATTCAACAGGAGGCAAAACAGCGATCTCCCGGATATTCTCAAGAGAATCCTTCAAAGGAGGTTCGGCTGAGGCTGATTCTTCCTTGGCCTGGCGGAGCAATGCAGCGACTTCTTCGACGCCTGCTCTGCCGGCGCCGGGGAGATCTATATCCTCGTTCACGGGGAAATAGGCCTCTTCGTAAATTTCCCATGATTCGGCGACCCTGCCGCGGAAGCGAAGATCTTCGTCCCTGTCGATCAAACCTTCGAACACCAGGGATTCAATTGTACTGCTGGCTGAATCGGCAGATAAAACGGGGTTCAGAAGACTGGCATCCCCAATGGAAGTGGTGATGTATTCGTTTAGCCGATCCGGATTCCCGCGTGTCTGCTCTTCATAGGTGGGGACCCAGAAGTACGATTGAAGAAGCAGGGCCATAAGCAGAAGGGGCGCAAAGATTAGGATTCTCCGGATGGTCATTTGCTGAATTTCCTCTATTCACAGATCAAGTCCTTAGTTTAACAAAGAAATGAAGGGATGCAATAAGTTATGTACTGTAAGAGTCGAATACAGGAGTCAGGAGACAGAAGCCAGAGGGCAGAAGACAGAAGACAGGAGGCAGAAGGCAGGAATTTGAAAAGATAAGAGATAGAGTAAGTAGCCCCCGCGAAACGGCACACAGGAGCTACATACGGATATCTCTCCAGTCACTCCTGAATCCTGCATCTTGCATCCTGCAGCCTTTCCTGTATCCTGTCGCAGATGAATGAGGTGCTCGAAACATCGGAATGGGTTGCCCGAAGAAGCCTCCACGTGAGGATAGACGAGGAGGCTTTGATCCGCTTCTGCAGGGAGCTGATCAGGAATGATCCACCGATCCCGCCATGGGAGGACGGGATTCATTTCTTCGATGGGGGAATCAAGACGGTCGCCTACTTCCTTGTGCTGGACACGCTCAACTTCTGCTTTTGGCCTCTTCCAGGCAGGCCCAGATGGGAAATCACGGTGGATTCGGAGCCTTTCTCCGGTTACTACGGACTGGCTGCCTGCCTGAAGAGGGCCGCCCATTCAGGGACTCCACTCGACAGTGCCGAGTATCTTGCATCGATGAATCTCGGGGAGTTGGAGAAGGTTCTTGAGGGACAAGGAGAACTGCAGCTCATGGGAGATCGTCTCCGCAGCCTGCAGGAGCTTGGCCGACTGCTCCTTGGCAGCTTTGGGGGTGAAGCCTGGAAGCTGGTCGATGCTGCCGGAGGATCTGCTCTCGAACTGGCCCGTCTGCTCGCCCGGAACCTGCAATCTTTCAAAGACGAGGCTGTCTACCAGGGGAAAAAAGTCTTTTTCTATAAGCGCGCCCAGATCCTTGCAGCCGATCTGTTCGGCGGTTTCCAGGGAAAAAAGTGGGGCGGCTTCTCCGATATGGAACTGCTCACCGCGTTCCCGGACTACAAGCTGCCCCAGGTTCTTCGACACCTCGGTATTTTCCGGTACACCGAGGAGCTTGCCCGAAAGATCGACTCCATGAGCCTGATCCCCGCAGGTTCACCCGAAGAAATCGAGATCCGTGCCAATACGGTCTGGGCGGTCGAGTTGCTCCGGGAAGAACTGAGCCGCTCGGGAAAGAAACGGCGCGCTTATGAGATCGACTGGATTCTCTGGAACCTGGGTCAGGACGATGCTTTCCGCGACAAGCCCTATCATAGGACTGTGACGATCTTCTATTAGAGGATCTCTCGTTCTTACCGAGAAGGACACGAAGGACACAAAGAGGTTACATACAAGATGAGCAGGATGGGTAGCGAAGCGAAACCCATAGACTCGGGGCATCAGAGAGGCTGATACAAACCTCAAACCGATGGGTTTCGCTTCGCTCTACCCATCCTACCCTGCTTCGGTAGACAGGTTGCTCTACCCTTCTAGTCTGCTAGCAGGTCACAGAAGACGCAACCCACTACCCGCCACTATCCCCCAACTCAACTAACCTTCTTATACACCGCATCCGCAGCTTCTATCGCCCCATTCTTGATCTTGGCACCTTCCGCCTTCAAGATGCTCTGCATGGCGGCAAGAAAAATGAAGACGTTTCTCTTCGTTGAGGAATGACCCATAAGACCGACACGCCATATCTTGCCTGCAAGCGCCCCCAGACCGCCGCCGATCTCAATGCCGAATTCTTCCAGAAGGGCCTTTCGCACCTTCAGATCGTCCACCCCTTCCGGGATCGTGATCGCATTCAGGGTAGGCAGCCTCTCAGCCTCGGGAACAAGCATTTTGAGACCCATGGCCTCCACGCCTGCGACAAGAGCGCGATGGTTGAGTTTGTGTCTTGCGAAACGGGGCTCCAACCCTTCGTCGGCGATGATGCGTAAAGACTCTCTTAAAGCGTAAACCATGTTGATGGGTGCGGTATGATGATACTTTCTCGCAGGTCCCCAATAGTTTTCAACCAAGCTCATGTCGAGATACCAGCTCAGCACGGGTGTTTTTCGGCCTCTAAGTACTTTCATGGCCTTGTCATTGAAAGAGATGGGGGCCAGGCCGGGAGGGCAGGAGATGCACTTCTGGGTGCCGCTGTAGGCAACGTCGATCCCCTCCCTGTCCAATGCGATGTCCATTCCTCCGAGGGAGGTGACCATGTCCACCATGAAAAGGGCCCCGGCTTCTCTGGCAATGGCGCTCAAGTCCTGCAGGGGCTGGAGGACGCCCGTTGAGGTCTCTCCATGGACAACGGCAAGGAGTTTCGGGCCCCTTCCCTTCACCGCCTTCCGCACCGCCTCCGGGTCCGTAGACTTGCCCCACTGCTGGTCGACACGAATGAGCTTTCCACCAATCCGTTCAACCATCTCGCACATTCTTGCGCCGAATGCGCCGTGAACACAGATGACCGCTTCGTCTCCGGGTTCGAGCATGTTGACAAGGCATGCCTCCATACCTGCGGTTCCGGTCCCCGGGACAGAGATCGTAAGCGCGTTCTCTGTTTGAAACAGGAATCTGAGGAGGTGCTGGGTCTCATCCATGGTGGCAAGAAAATAGGGATCCAGATGCCCCACGCAAGGAGCGGCCATGGACTGGAGGACACGCGGGGGGACTTCACTCGGTCCCGGCCCCAACAGAATTCTTTGTGCAGGATTGATGTAGCGAAACTCATTGACGTTCAAGACCATTGCAGCCTCCTTCTTACAAATCGGAAAAGTATTCGGGCATCGAGCCCTGTTCAAGATCTATGTACAAAAACTAAGCGGTTTTCTCGATTCCCGCTTTTTGATGGAAATAGGGGAGTATACCTCCGCCCCAAGGAATTGGTCAATTGGAAAGGATCCAAGTTACAGGATGCAGGATACAAGATGCAGGATGCAAGATCTCTCTTCTTTACGCATCCTGGACCTTGGACCCTGCGTCTGCTTTTTTCAAACCCAGCTGTCGCCGGATGCGTTTGAGGTCATTTCCATCGGGGGGAAATGGGAAATTCCTGATGCCCGGGCCTGGCCTTGAATTGGCATAGGGCCTGTTGCATGCAACCTGTCCGTCATAACCGGCGCACCCGCTCGTGCGAAAAGGCTCGCCAGAATCGATTATCCTTTCCAGTTCCTCCGGGGGCAAGCCGAAATCCCGTATACGGCCATCCGAGTCGAAATCGAACTCTGAAACCGCGCTGATAGACTCGTCCAGGAGAAAACGAGCAAGCTGAATCCGTCGATACTGGGCTATGGGAGGGGAGCGATGATCCGCCATTTCAGACTCCGCCTCCGGGAAAAAGGAAAAGAGATGAGTCCTTCCCCCCATTCTCCTCACCCGCTCGATTGCCTGGCACATCTCCTTTTCGGTCTCACCCATGCCTACCATGAAATGAGCCCCTGCGTTTCCTTCTCCGAAAACGCTCAGGGCTTCGGAGAGAGCCTGCCAGTAACGTTCCCATTTGTGGGGGCCCCCGGTCCCCGAACCCCGGAACCGATCAAAGAGAACAGCGGTCGCAAGATCGATAGCCACACCGATCTTGTCGGCCCCAGCCTTTCTGAATTCAACAAAATCCTCCCGGCTCAAAACGGTGGGAGCAACCAGCAGGGAAACAGGAACATCGAAAGCCGATCTCAACCGTGCGCATATTTCCCGGGTATCTCCCACCGCCCTTTTCCTGGTGACCATGGAGATGCAGACTCTCTTCACCCTGTCGGTGCGCCTGGATATCCTCTCCGCCACCTCGTCCATCGAATATGTCGGCCAGGTGACTCTGATGAAGCTCTTCCCGCTGTAAGTGCCGGGACGCTTTCTGGAGAGGCCGCAATACGCGCACCTTGCCGCACACCCTTCCGGATAAGTCAGGAGCAGGTTAATGCAAAAAAGCCGTGCATCTCGATAGAAAAGCCCCTGTTTGAAGCCGAGTGTCATGGCCGCAGCCAGGCTCATACGGACGTAGTCGGGGCTTTCCAAGACGGGCTCCGTTCTCTCCAGTGCCTGTTCTTCTGAAAGCATGATTCACTCCCCAAGATCCAGGATGCAGGTTACAAGATGCAGGATGAAAAACAAAAGGACTCCTTCGTGCTCTGCGTGAGCTTCATGGTTTATTATTCACATTCTCTGACGAGGAAAGGTCTCACCACGAAGATCTGCAACTTGCACTCTATTTCTTCTATCCTGCATCCTGGATCTTGGATCTTACATCTTGGATCTGGCATCTTGTATCGCTTTTATCCTGCATCCTGGATCTTGGATCTTACATCTTGGATCTGGCATCTTGTATCGCTTTTATCCTGCATCCCGCATCCTGAATCCTGCATCGTTCTCTTACCATTCCGGCTCCGACATATCCAGCGACACGGAACAGCAGGTCCGCTGATATCGCACTTCCAGGCCGTACTCCCTGGCACGCCGGATCACTTCCTCGGAAGGGAGAGCCATGCGATTGACCCCTGCTTCGAGGGCAAGGAGTTCCATGCGGGTGTTCCCGCGCTCCCTTGCGCACCCCAGGCTGACGATAACCCCGGGCATGCGGAACCTGATGGCGGCGATCACCTCCGCGACCTCTACCGCTTTGACTTTTCTGACGTACTTGGGCGCATGCCTGCCTTGCATGAGAGAAACGACCACCACCTGTTCCACGTCGAAACGGGAGATCATCTCGACCGCGGCCATCTCTCCCTTGATTTCTCCGTAGTAGAGCCCGCAGACGATGTGTGGAATCACCGGAAGACGGGCCTTGTGAAAAGCCTCCAGCGTGGCTGCTATCCGGGAGACGCCGAAAGGAACATGGCAGACGGCCTGGTATGTCTCGTCATCGCCGACCACGTCGATCAGGGCCTGGTCCACTCCTGCCTCTTTCAGACGCACGGCAGTCTCTTCGTCCACCAGGCCCGAGTGGATGGAGATGAATAACGCGGTCCGCTTCTTGATCTTTGCAATCGCAGGGATAAAAGAGTCCCATGGGAGCCGACCTTCGGAATCGCTTCCACCGCTCAAGAGAACGCCTTTCACCCCTTTCTCCGACATCCGAGCACATTCCCCCAAGAGCCTTTCAGGAGTCATGGCCGGGATCATGTCGGTCAGGAGACTCCCCTTGCAGTGGTCGCACTGGAGGTCGCACTTCTCTCCGGTAAGGGATAAACAGGGGTAGCTCCCGCAGATGCCGTTCAACTTGAACATGCCGGGGAGATAGAAAATAATCTTTTTTCCCTTTTCTCGCCAGGAGATCTCGCGGGCGCGACTCAGGATCGAGGACCTCAGGCCCGAGGAACGAGGTTCGAGGCTCGAGGGATCTTCTGACTTGTACATCTTTCCTTGATCTTTTTTTATCCTCATTCCTCGCTCCTCGTTCCTCAGTCCTTATAATACTCCCTGAACGCCACCCAGCATTTCTTGATGACCTGATCGAGTCTCTCCCACTCCTTATCCAGGAGCAGCCTCCGTTGAAAGCCCCTTTCGTGGGTCTCTCCAAAAAAATCTTTCCATTCTTCTTCATATCCCGCTAGAAGGCTCAGGTCGTTTTCACGAACCGCAGTCGCCGCCCATTTCCCGGCCATTTTGCCGCCCACCACCGCCTGGAACACCCCTGCGCCGGTGATCGGGTGGGTTTGCCCGGCGGCATCCCCAGCGAGCAGAAGTCGTCCCTTCACAACAGTTCTCGGGGGCTCCGACGGAACCCATCCGGCTGTTCGGCTTACAGGCGCGTTGTGGATTTTCCCCTCTCTCGTCAAACGCTCCAGGAAACCGCCTATGGCAGTGCGCAGGATGTTCGGATTGCACAGATCCTTCCTGATTCCCAGCCCCACGTTCGCCTCTCCCCCTTTGGGGAACAGCCAGCCATACCCGCCGCAAAAATCCTTGTCAAAATACACCTCTGTATGTTCCAGCGGATGGACTAGGGGAACCACTGCCTGCACTGCGGCGATAAGATGGGTGTTGACGGACTCCATCCACTTGCCCACCCGGGTATGAGGACCGTCGGCGCCGATGACCACCTTGGCTTCGACCTCGAAAAAATCGCCTCCCCTTCGCCTGAGCAGAAGCCTCTGACCTTCAAGTGAGACTGCAGCCGTTCCGAGCAGAAGTTCCGCCCCTGCATCCTGAGCCGAGATGCAGAGCGCCTGGTCAAAGAGGTCTCGCCTGATCATCAGACCCGGGGTCAAGGTCGTCTTCTCTGTCCCGTCGGGTAAGATGGTCTTCATCCCCCTGACCCGTTGCACCACGAACCGGTGGCCGACGTTGAGCTCGCCCAGGAGGGGAGCAGGAATATATTCAGCACATCTCACCGGGATGCCCACCAGGGGCTTTCGCTCGACGATAAGAACCCGCACCCCCAATGAAGCGGCGCTTTGGGCGGCCGACGCGCCTGCCGGGCCAGCGCCAACCACCACGATGTCGTATTTCTTTTTCAACACCCCTGCTCCGGTCATTATCGCGCTCTGCAGGTGCGAGCTCCGGCAGAGTCATCCTCGTAGTTGCATAAGAAAAAGGGCAACGGCATTTCCGCAAATGCGGAGGCCGCGTGGCTCATAGAGAAATTTGTTAGAAAGTACTCCCGAAAATTGCGCATCTCGATCGCACTGCCGATGAATTCCTGTAGGATGGGTAAAGCGAAGCGAAACCCATCAATTCGAGCGATTGGACATGCCACAAACCTCAAAACCGATGGGTTTCGCATCGCTCAACCCATCCTACGAAGTTCCGGATACCAGGGTTATCTTCTCGGAAGGAAATGAATCGCAACCGGGAGGTTACTCCAGGAGTCTTAGGATCAACCATCGGCCCATCTTAAGTGATGATTCTCTCATTCTCACGAAGTTCTTCAGCAACCCGCCATTTTCTGCTGAAGCCCCAGGACCAGTTCCAGCAGTTTGAGATTGAGGTGAGTCTGGCTTTCGAATCTTCCTGCATAAGCCTCCTTTGCCTCGTCAAGTTCATAACACGTGGTATCCTCGATCTCCAGCAGGACGCCCGGCAGTCCCGCCCTCTCGAAATCATCCACGTGCTTTGTGAAGAAAGGCTGGCAGCAGCAGCCGATGAAGGCTCCGACGCCTTCTTTTTTCATTCTCCCAAGCTCCTCCATGAGATCTTCAAAGCTTTGTATGCAGATATTTTCCATCTTCCGGTCCATACCGAGCAGACAGGCGTCCCCGACAGTGCACTCGCCGCAAAGGTGACAACCCTTCTCCTGCCTCAATTCACAATTGGGATCTTTCGAACAGTAAGGCAGAAGCAGTACGGAAGGACGCTTCAGGAGAATCTCTCTAAAGGAGCCGTTGGTAACGGAAATCAGATTGCAGTATTCCAATGGCACACCGTAATCGATGAGCTGGAATTTTTCGATGATCTGGTCAAGAGGCTTGAGAAAATCCACGCTGCTCATACCGGGGATGCTTATCCGACCCTGCTCAAAAAAGCTCCGCACCGAGGCATGTATGGCCTCCCTCCTCAGGGGCAGGCCTCTCATTGCCGCTTCAAGATCGAATAAACCTCGCGGGGGAAAGGAGAGGAAATCACCGGTGATGAAAACGTTCTTGATCCGTTTTCCCGGAACGTTCACTACCACCGTGAACCTCACCATTCCTTCGGGGGATTTATAAGCCGACTGGATGACTTCCTGGCGGCTGTATCTAGGGTTCACCTGGTCGATCCATTCCGAAGAGCGAAAAAACCGGAGCTTTTCCTGGAAGAGGCAGCGTTCCTCTCTGGTCAACTCACCGGTTTCGAGATGAATCCCCAGATGTTGTTCAAACCCCGCGCGGATGGCACCTTTGATTTCCTGAATGTCGGGGGTTCGACCTAGTTCCCACCGGAGACAGGTCACCCTTTCCTTCACAGAATCGATCTCCTTGGCCTTCAACTTTTCCACGGGTATCCTGAGGCACCGGAGCATGGTATCCACATCGAAGTCCGTGAGCATGGTCCCCTGGAAAAGAAAAGCGGAGTCCGATTCCGTTCCACCGGTCCCGGAGATCTTGCGCCCCTCGATCTCGATATCATTCCTGGGACGAAAAGTCGCCTTGAGACCGAGAAGGTCCAGCGCCGTCACCACGGGCTCGCACAGGGTCCTGAAAAGACCGGGAGTAGGAAGAGAGAGGCCGAAAAAGGACTTGTCGCAAATGACCTCCCAGCCGAGTTGGCTCTCGTCGAAGAAGATGGCGCCGCCTCCTGTAATCCGCCGATTGATCTCGACTCCCGCTTCCCTGCAGTAGTCGGCTCTCACCTCTTCCTGAACAGCCTGGTGGTACCCGACGAGGACTGCCCGGGGCGAGAATTGAAGAAATCGTATGGTGTCAGGAGTTTTGCCCCTTCCCTTCAACTCGAGAAGGGTCTCATCGAGAGCCATGTTCTCCGCAGCGCTCATGGGAGGGGTGTCAAGGAGGCGCCATGTCTTCATTGCAGACCTCCGGTGGTTTGAACCGCCAAGACGCCAAGAGCGCCAAGAAAAGATTTGTTTTTTCCCTGCCGGAAACTGCTCCGGCAGGGAAAAAACAAACTCTTGCATTCCTTGCGTTCTTCGCGTCTTTGCGGTTCAATCTTCATCTCAACCATGGATTTGTGGCGATCTCTCTGCCAATGGTCGAGGACGGAAAGTCCCCATAGTCATGGCCGGGCCAGACTATGGTTTCAGGGGGAAGGGTCATCAATTTTTCCCTGATGCTCTTCATGAAGAGGCCCGCGGAAGAACCGGGCAGGTCGGTGCGGCCGACTCCTCCAACGAACAGGGTGTCGCCGGTGAAGAGATTGCCGTTGCCGATGAGGCAGATGCCTCCCGGGCTGTGCCCCGGGGTGTGGATAACCCTTAAAGAGACGTCCCCCACCGAAATGGATTCCTCGTCGTTGACCAGGATATCGGCGGGGGGAGAAGGCTCGAACCCCCACTCCCTCGCTCTCTGGTGGCCGGCTGGGGAATTGAAAAGCTTGTCATCCATCGGGTGCATGATGATCCGGGCGCCGGTGAGCGCCTTTACCTTGCCGTTGCCGCAGGTGTGATCCCCATGACCGTGGGTATTGACGATATACTTCAGCGAGAGTCCTTTCTTGGTGACTCTCCCCACAAGATCTTCCTCGTTTCCTCCGGGATCTATGAGAAGGGCCTCCCGGGTGCGAGGGCAAGAAACCAGATAGGAGAATACAGCCATGAAACCCACCTTGATCTGCTCCATTTCCATGAATTCCGACTCCTCTATCGAATGATGATCTCGCGGACATAGTTCGCGAATGAGCGAAGTTCAAATTCCCGTGTTCGGATTGCTGATCTTTCTTTCTTTCATTATCACAAGGACTCGACACTGTCCAAAGGCGAGAGAGGGACTATTTTATTCCCGAACCTTTCTAAAAAGGTCCACCATTTCCCTTTTCATGCCTTCCGGCACGACAGAGAGCCTTTCCGGAGGCAATTCTACGAATTCGCCAACGGCCTTCGACAGAATCTGCCCTTGGCCATCCATGATCCTGGCCTGAGCCCGAATGAAACGCTCTCTCCTCTCTTCCAGCAGTTCCCCGCGCACCGTGAGAGAAGTTCCGATGAGCACCGGTTTGATATACTTCACCTCCATTTTTCTGGTCACGAAGAAAATCCCCTTGAGATAGATGATCGTCCAAGACATGACTTCGTCGAGCAGCGTGGATATGATCCCTCCATGGGCCATGCCATCCCACCCTTCATAGTGCTTTTTCAGGGTCACGTCCGAACAGATCCAGTCCCCCTTCCGATAGAAATCCAGATTCAGCCCGATGGGATTGGCAGTACCGCATGCAAAACAGCCGTGTCCATCCAGCTTGGGCAGATTGATTCTTTCCGTAGACATGCTCATTTCCTTTCTGGCAGCGTCTAACCGTCACTCTTCCAGCATTCTGGAGCGGTGAAAAAATTGCTTTCTTGTCGTCATCCCGGTGAAAACCGGGATCCAGTGCCCTGGTAACCTACTGAAAACCTGGATTCGGCTTTCACCGGAATGAGGGGAGACTCACTTCAGGAGAGCGCGAATGACCAAGAACAAATGATCGATGTCAAATGATCAACGATTTTTCACCAGCATAGTGTACCAGGTCATATCACAGTCCCACTCTTCCACCACTTGTAAACCGTGCCTCACAAGCACCATCTTCAGATCCCTCGCCTGGCTTCGCATCAACCCCGAGAGAACGAACCATTTCTTCTCCCTGAACGCCGGGGCTTCCATTAACTTCATGATCGCATCATAGTGGATGTTGGCGAGCACGGTTTCCGCGGGCTTGTCAGTAAAATCCTCCGCATTCCCTCGCTCGATGGTCATCCGGTTCTCCAAATGATTGAGCCTCACGTTTCGTTGTGCGGTTTTCACGCAAAGGGGGTTGGCATCAACACCCCAGACCTCTGTGGCCCCCATCGATGCGGCAGCCATACCCAGAATGCCTGTCCCTGTGCCGATGTCCAGAACCCGCCCCAGAACTGCAGTTCTGCTCAGCCGAGAAACAGCCCTCAGGCAATCCCTCGTGGTTGGATGGAGACCGGTTCCAAACACGACCCCCGGGTCGATCACAATTTTGATTTCATCCCGGTTCGCATCCATGTGCATCCATGGCGGAACGATGAGAAATGGACTGATCCGCAGCGGTTCGAGCCCGCCGCCCTGCCACTCTTCATAGAGGAAATGGTAATCGTCCAACAGCCGAAGGTCCGGCTTCGATTTCAAAAGCTTTGCCACTCGCTCCTGAGCAGGCATGGAAAAGAAGAGAAAGGAATTCTCCCCTTCGATCCAGTTACCGATGAAACCGCTTCCCAACGCAGTCTCCTCAGCCTCCGGAACGATCCCATCCAGCAGGTAGATATAAAGATTCTGATAAGGCTCGAAATTGTGCATTGAAATCCTTAATTCACACTCTCGAGGAGCTTTTAGAACTCCTGATAATAACCGTACTGCATTCCAAGAGATCCCCTGTCTCCCCTTTTCAAGCGAAGGACCGGTGCAGTTTCCACTTTTCCTAAAGGGGGATCAAGGGGGATTTTGGGAGAAATGCATGCTGGGACAAGTTTCTTTCAAAGTCACGCACGACACCTAGAGAAGGCCGTTGCAAAACACCTGGACCCCGGTTCCCGGCCTCCGCCGGGACAGGTTTCATTCGACCGGGTGACGCTTTTTTGCGAGATCGTCGCTGTGTGAATCAGTTGGGGCGGGAGTCTCCTCCCGACTGAACCGGCGGGTCAGGCTCGATATAGGTTTGTAGGGGCTCTTGAGCATCCTGTCTCGGCGCAATGCGCTCGATTGCATGCATCTTATTGAGATAGATAAACGTCTCGTGGTTGTGATTTTTTTTGAGCCACTCCAACTCTCTCTTCTCCTTTCGGTTCAAGGATTCCCTTCGGCCGAGGTCGGACAATCGGCGCATTGGATAGAGCCAGCCCGTGCCAAAGTTCCTCAGGCCATAGAAGACATTCTTGGGTCCTCCATTATAGCATGCTCCTGCCGCATATTTCTCATATCCGGTGCCTGAAAGAGGTGGATGCACCCTCACGACTTCTGAAAGATAATGATCCAGAAGACAGATTTCCGCCTTGATCGCAAATAGATGATCGGCAGTGGCCTCCAGGAAATCCGTGGATATGTCCGCTTCCGTATATCGGTTCCAGACCACTCGCATTCCGATTGGAGTGAACTGGGTAAGGCCCCGGGCACTCGCATAGTTCCCGGTGAACTTGTACGCATCTTCCTGGTTGGATCCTATAATCACGAGAATCCTGTTGATGAGGCGGGTCAGCCGCCGCTCTCTCGTAGTGTCGAACTCCGTATGCTCTCTTCCTGTGATCGCCCGGAAGGATTCAGGGTCCATGTGTTCCGCCAGAATCAGATTGAAGTAATCCGCATGACTGAAAACAGGGCAGTTCTCCAAGGGCGCTCTGGACTTGGCCCTTGAATTCACATGGCGCAGCTCTCTTCGTGCCTGAGCGATCTTTTCGCTCAGGTATCGCCTCCCGGCTTCGACCAATTCGGGTTGAAGCAGTGCCCTGGAGTAAGGCGTGTAAATGACGGCATCACGGCGTAAGGCGGCTTTTCTTTTCGGATCAAGCGCGTACAGGAGGCCGACGATTGCGGTGTTTTCCGGCTCCAGAACGTCAATAGACGAATTGAATCCGTTCCACCAGTGGACCGAAAAGCGGACCCCGGGGTCGTCCAGATAGAGACCTTGCTTTTCTTCATATCCGGAGACGATCCGCACTTTGCCCGTCTTGAAATCAGCGATGGCCAGCTTCAATTGCCTTCTTGCGGGTCTCCCATCGACTTCCGGCAAGTACCAGACCTTTTCCCTGGAAAGGCGGGTCTTGGCCTCCTTGAGTACCGGCAGCAGGGGGACCTCGGCCAGAAAAGGCGCATCATCGAGAGGCGGCATAGGTACCGTGTCGCCCTTCTTGGCGCGCCGGATTTCCTTTTGGCGCGTCCTTTTCGATTGCTTTTGCTTTTTCTTATCGGAGGAGGTCAGTCCGGAACCGTTGGGCTTTGTGGAATCCACCTTTTCTTCTGCAGCCCAGGTGAAGGCTTCCATCGCGAATAACAAGAAAAAAATTGAGGAGATCAGGGTTGCAGATTTCTTCAGGCTCACTATCCGACCTCGTGTGCAGACAGAAATTTGACGGGAAAAAGTCGGACAGGAAAATAGGTTTTTTTGCCTGATGTGTCAACAAGCAACTGCTGCTCTCGAAACATGAAGAGATACACTTGACAGTTCATGTCTCTTCTCCTTAAAATTCCCCGACTTCCATGACTGACTCTTTCCGGAATTCCCGGCGAGAGTTCCCCCGTTTCAAACCTTCTAAAAGGAACTGATATGCGGCGCAAGAATATGAATGGGACGATTGGTATCTTCTTCGCAGCATTCCTGCTGCTTTATCTTTTTCCAGTTTCAAGAAACATGCCACTCGCGGCAGGTTCCAGGCCGCCGTTCGGATTCGAGAACGTGGTTCATGAGGCCAAAGAGCTCTCTGAAAAACCATACCGCGAACACAAGGACGTTCCGGATGCTATCGTTAAACTCAAATACGACCAGTGGCGGGACATCCGGTTCAAGCCTGCGAAATCCTTCTGGCGTCAGGAAGGCCTTCCCTTCACTCTACAATTCTTTCACCCGGGGCTCTTCTACGACCGCACGGTAAGCCTGTTTGTCATTGACGAAAGAGGACGAGCCCAGCCGCTCCGCTTCTCCAAAGAATATTTTGATTACAGGAGCGAAGAGGTAAAAGCGATGGTGCCCGATAATCTGGGGTTTGCCGGCTTTCGCATCCATTACCCCTTGAACAGAAGCGATTACCATGACGAGATCGCTGTCTTCCTGGGGGCAAGTTACTTCAGAGCGGTAGGTCGAGGAATGAACTATGGTCTGTCGGCGAGGGGCCTCGCCGTGGATACGGTGCTCCCCTCCGGAGAGGAATTTCCATATTTCAAAAAATTCTGGCTTGTTCAGCCAAGCCCCGAGGCCAAGGAAATCAATATGTACGCGCTTCTGGACAGCCCAAGTGTAACCGGAGCATACCGGTTCACCATCTCGCCCGGCAAAGAAAATGAAATGCAGGTCAGGCTCACTCTATTCCTGAGGAAGCAGGTCGGCAAGCTCGGGATAGCGCCGATAACCAGCATGTTTCATCACGGAGAGAATACGGTCGACAGGGTTCTCGATGATTTCCGACCTGAGATCCACGACTCCGACGGCCTCATGCTGGCTACCGGGTCAGGAGAATGGATCTGGAGACCGCTTTTGAACTCAAAGACACTCTTCGTCAATTCGTTTCTGGACAATAATCCGGCCGGTTTCGGACTTCTCCAGCGGGACCTTGACTTCGATCACTATCAGGATTTGGAGAGTAATTATCAGAACCGCCCCAGCCTTTGGATCGCTCCTTTAGGACCATGGGGCGAAGGCAGAGTAGAGCTCATCCAGATTCCCACCGACAAGGAGATCTTCGATAATATCGTGGCGTTCTGGGTGCCTGCGTACCCCCCGCCAATAGGTGAACCCCTGAGTCTGGCATACCAGATGAGCTGGCATTATAGTTCAGAGACTTCTCGACCGCCCGGAGGACGGGTAATCTCCACCAGGGCGGGCAAGAACAAGATGGAGAATGCTAAATACCCTGACGCCAGAATCTTTGTGATCGACTTTGCAGGGGGAAAGCTGAATTCCCTCGCAGAAGAAGAGTCGCTCAAGGGCGTAGTCAGCGTCGGCAGCGGTGCCAGGGTGGTGGAGCAGCAGCTCTTAAAAAACCCCTTCACCGGCGGATGGCGTCTGGCCATCCATGTCCTCATGGATGACGAGAAGGAAACTGGAAAGAGAAGAGAGCCTGTGGAGCTTCGCGCTTTCCTGAAACATGAAGAAGACGTGCTTACGGAAACATGGAGCTATGTGTACGAACCCTGATTGAAGAGAATATCGAATTATTGAACGATGTGAACATCCTGAAGAGTTCTGGCGTTTCGCGCATGCCGTTTTGCTTCTTCTCTACTCACTTCGATATTCACTATTCGATATTCGACATTCGACATTCCAAAAAAGAAAAGCCCTTCTGAATTTCAGAAGGGCTTTTCTTTTTAAAGGATTCCCGGCGGCGTCCTACTCTCCCACACAGTCACCCATGCAGTACCATCGGCGCTGAAGAGCTTAACTTCCGTGTTCGGGATGGGAACGGGTGTATCCTCTTCGCCATTGCCACCGGAAAACTTATAATCAAATACAGGGAAAACGAAGAACGAAGAATGCTCGTAGAGAAGCTGCTCGTGAATGAAAAAAGCAAGGCCAAGCCGCACGACCTATTAGTACCAGTTAGCTCAATGCATTACTGCACTTACACACCTGGCCTATCAACCTTGTAGTCTACAAGGGGTCTTTAGTCTCGGTGTCTCCACCGAGAGGGATATCTCATCTTGAGGTTGGTTTCCCGCTTAGATGCTTTCAGCGGTTATCCATTCCGAACATAGCTACCCAGCAATGCCGCTGGCGCGACAACTGGAACACCAGAGGTTCGTCCATCCCGGTCCTCTCGTACTAGGGAAAGATCCTCTCAAATATCCTGCGCCCACAAAAGATAGGGACCGAACTGTCTCACGACGTTCTAAACCCAGCTCACGTACCGCTTTAATTGGCGAACAGCCAAACCCTTGGGACCTGCTCCAGCCCCAGGATGCGATGAGCCG
>PHBH01000098.1 GCA_002840535.1 Deltaproteobacteria bacterium HGW-Deltaproteobacteria-15
CCCGGCGTAATCGTACACGGCCGTTACGATGTCGTGTGCCCGGTCACCAACGCCTGGGATTTGCATCAGGCCTGGCCCATAGCCGAACTGCAGATCTGCGGCAGTTCCGGACATTCCGCGTTTGAACCGGAAATCGCCAGCGCGCTGGTGCGTGCCACCGACCGTTTTCGGACGTGATATGTGATGACTTTACGCGGAGAAGTGTCGGCCGCGCTGATCTGCACAATGGCGGCGGCAGATCACCTGCATCACAGTCAGTTGCGTCTCAATCTGCACTTCATAGCGTTTGGATGGATGACGTGGAACAATGCGGGAGCCTCTTGAAACCATAGTGCTCGTTGCTGTGCTATTCAGTCACTACCCGCAACGTTGGTTGAGTGGTGATTGTGATAGCGGGAATGCCGAAGAACGGATGGGATCACATGCCTAAGTGGGTCAATGCGGATAAACCGCACCTCTGGAAGTCCGATATCGCCGCCTCGGTTGACCAGTTCAACCAGTGGTTTATGCGTTTTGCGCCGGACGCGTTTCGCTCTACCCGTGTCAACACCAGCGCCGATGTCTGTGCCGCGCTGCGGGCAACCAATGACTTGCGCAATATCGGCGTGGTGACGCTGAAGCACAATCCGGGCGTGCTATCCACGCTCCGCATGTGTACTGCTCCACCGCTGGCGGTGGACCGTTTGATTGGCTTGGCTGATGCCAACAAGCATCTTGTCAAACGGATGGGCGAAGGCAAGCTCCCGGCTAAAATGGATGACGTTGAGTTGGGGGTGGAATTAGCCAAGCTCTGCCACATCATCGCCAGACTGTTGGATCGTGACATCTTCCCGTGGCTGGAAGTTGCAAAGAATCCGACAGACCACGAACGTGACCGAGCGTCGACGATCATCGCCGACCGATTATGCAGTGCTGTAGCGAATCCGATCATCCGCAACGCTCAGGAACAGCGGCAACTCAAGCTCATAGGCGATTGGCTCGACGCAAGAGGCTATCGCAAGCAAGCACATCCCAACGGAACACCGCTGAAGGATATGGTTGCCGCGACGTACGCCTTCCGCATGAACCTCGCGGTCGGCAAGACGATGAAGGTGAACATCCCCGTGGACGTGGTGATCCAGCCCAGGCGGCTCCGCAAGGATCGGCTGCCCATTCTTGTCGAAGCCAAGTCAGCGGGAGATTTCACCAACACCAACAAGCGGCGCAAAGAAGAGGCAACCAAGATTCATCAACTCCAGGCGGCGTTCGGCAAAACTGTGCCGTTCGTGCTCTTTTTGTGTGGTTACTTTGGCAGCGACTACTTGGGCTACGAAGCCGCTGAGGGCATTGACTGGGTCTGGGAACATCGTATCGACGACCTCGCGAGACTTGGACTGTAATTCGCATGTCAGCTTTCGAATGCCAGTTGGCCGAGTCACAACGACAAGCCGTCCAAGCGGAGATCGATGCGCGCAAGTCAGCAAAGGAGCGAAATCGCCTTGGCCAATTCGCAACGCCCTATGCCCTTGCCGTCGAGATCGCCCATTACGTCGAATCCATCCTCGGCCAACCCAACCAGCGCGTTCGTTTCGCCGATCCTTCCATCGGTTCGGGCAGTTTCTTTTCGGCAGCGCTTACTGTCTTCGGCTGCAAGCGAATCAGCAGCGCTATTGGGGTCGAGATCGACCCCGAATTTGCTGGCGCTGTTCGTTGTTTGTGGAGCAATGCCGGGCTTGAAGTTGTCCACGGTGATTTTACTCGAGTCATTGCCAATGGCTCATGCCCACTTGCGCCCAACGTTGTTTTGGCGAACCCGCCCTACGTCCGGCACCATCACATGAGCCGTGAAGAGAAGGCACGACTCCAGGCGTTGACGTTCAAGATGGTTGGAATTGACGTCAACGGGCTTGCAGGCCTTTACGTTTATTTTTTGCTGCTGGCGACGGCGTGGATGGAGGACGGTGGGGTTGCAGCATGGCTGGTGCCATCGGAGTTCATGGACGTCAACTACGGGGCTGCCCTCAAGCGTTTCCTTGCAGATCGCGTGACATTGATTCGGGTGCATCGTTTTGACCCCAACGACGTTCAATTTGGCGACGCGCTGGTGTCGTCGGTCGTTCTGGTGTTTCGCAAGGCACCGCCCTCAGCGGATCATGAAGTTTTGTTCACCTTTGGCGGATCTCTAGCCGAACCGCGTGCAAGCGACCTCATTGCGCGCGAACGATTGCGTGAGGCTCGCAAGTGGACCGCATACCCAAATCATCTGAATAATAACCGGCATGCGGTTGCACTGGGCACTGGCCCGACGCTTGGCGATTTTTTTCGTGTTCAGCGCGGAATTGCTACCGGTTGCAACAAGTTTTTCATACTCGAACGCGAGGTCGCTGCGAGGCTCGGACTTCCTGACAAATATCTCCGCCCCATCCTTCCCAGTCCGCGCCAGCTGAAAATCACGAAGATTGACGCTGACGCGGATGGCCACCCGCTGATCGACTCCCAGTTGTGCGTAGTTGACTGCAACTTGCCTGAGCCAATGGTTGCGGCCAACTATCCAGCCCTTTGGGCATACTTGCAAACCGCGCAGTCGCTCGGTGTCATGAGTGGCTATCTGATTGGCAAGCGCAGTCCCTGGTACAAGCAGGAACAGCGCGAGCCGAGCGATTTTTTGTGTACCTACATGGGGCGTGGCTCAGGCGATCACCCACCATTCCGGTTCATCTGGAACCGGTCAAAGGCAATTGCAACCAATCTGTATCTGATGCTCTACCCCAAGCCCAACCTCGCAGCGATGCTTCGGTGCTATCCGGAGCGCGCCGAGATTGTCCACACCTTGCTTGGGCAGGTCACTGGTAACGAACTTCGCGGCGAAGGCCGGGTATACGGTGGTGGCTTGAACAAAATCGAGCCGAGTGAACTGGCACGCATTTGTGCCGCATCATTTGTCGAACGTTGGCCGGAGATCAGGGATGGCGGAGTTGTTCAGGGCAAGTTGTTCGGCTAAGAAGTAGCTGCGAACGAGTTGATGTCAAGGATTGACCTTACGCTGGTAAAACGCTTCCCTTGCCATGTGAAGCAGTTCACGCGAGCACAACCGCATGGCCAAGGCAACACCTTCGTGCGCGGTGTGCCGGCTGCTGCCGCTGAGCCTGTATCATTTGCTGCCTGCTGATCGATCAATTGCCCATGTCTGCATTCCCCGACAACCGTAACGAACCACGCATGGATGACCTGCGGCTGCCGCCGCAGGCGGT
>PHBH01000074.1 GCA_002840535.1 Deltaproteobacteria bacterium HGW-Deltaproteobacteria-15
CCTGTCTCAGTGACAGGGTAATGCTACTGACAAATTCACTCGGCAGTTAATACTGACGTTTTCATTCGGCTATCACAGCCGTGCATTTCCAGGTTGACTCACCGGATAAAATCAGGTATCCTTCCTTCATCGAATGATAAGCTTCCTCCCCGACGGAGAGGAAGTTTGATCCAACCCTTTCATTAAGTGCGCTCGTACAGATCGGGCAACCGATCTCATTCGCCGGCAGGGGTTTTTCTGCGCCTGCTGGTGTCGTGTTCCCGAAAAAGATAAGAACAATGTCATTTCGACGCCGGCCGAAGCCGGGGGGGATGAATCCGATGCAGAGCATTGATCTCTCCCGGGGTTGTTTTCATTCCGCCAAAGGGCGTCGAAGCGGCATTGTCGGTGGCCACGACATAGGCTGACAACCTAATGGAAGCGAGGATTCTATGCGGATTTTCTCTCCATGTATTGTAGCGAGATTTGCGTTCCCGGTGGTTTTCGTTTTCATTCTCTCCTCTCTATCCGGATGTACCGCGCTCAAGCCTCAAGTCGAACAACGGGAAACATCCGAAGAAACCGCGCTGCAAAAGGGCGAAGTCATCCCTCCTGAACCGCCGAAACCCGTGCAACCCCCCCCTATCGATAAATCCGGGAGAAGGGCAAAGCCCTATGAGGTGAATGGTACGACATACTATCCCCTGTTGACCGCTGACGGTTACGAGGAAAAGGGGATTGCATCGTGGTACGGCCCGTCCTTTCATGGACGAAAGACATCGTGCGGAGAGCGGTTCGATATGCATAAAGTATCTGCAGCCCACAAGCTTCTCCCCATGTATACCCAGATCGATGTGACCAATCTTGAAAATGGGAGAAACATAACGCTCACCGTAAACGATAGAGGACCGTTCGTGCCGGGAAGGGTGCTCGACCTCTCCTATGCCGCCGCAAAAAACCTGGGCATGCTCGAAAAGGGGCTTGCCAGGGTTCTTATCCGAACTTCCGAAAAGTTCGAAGGACAAGAGGATGAAGACATGCTCGGAAGATTTTTCGTTCATGTCGGTGCATTCGAAAAGAAAGCGGATGCCAAATACCTTATGGAAGACATGAAAACCCTGAAGTACAAACCTTCCACCATCAAGGTGATCAAGGTGGAGCGGAATAGGGAAACCCTCTGGCGTGTGGAACTTGGTCCATACAAGACCATGTCTGCCGCCAACACGGCTCATTCCAGGACGGTCAAGGATTATCCCTCTGCGTTTGTCATTGCAGGCGATCGATAGTCACCTTAAATCAGTGACGGCTCAGCGGCAGGGACAGGACGCGAACCCCAGGTGACCGGCAGAGGCTTGATACCTGATGCCCGGATACGACATCGTATTCTGAATGGAGGGGAACAGAATCATTTCCAAGGACGATAAGGGTAGATGCGACTGGGCGGGGAGTGATGAACTGATGATGCGGTATCACGATCTCGAATGGGGGGTCCCCGTCCATGAGGATCGGATATGGTTCGAGTACATTGTGCTGGATGCGTTCCAGGCAGGGCTGTCCTGGAAGACCGTACTTCACAAACGTGAGGCTTTCAGAAAAGTCTTTTCCGACTTCGATCCGGGAAAGGTGGCCCGCATGAACCGCAAGCGGGTCGACGCAGCCTGCTCCAATCCATCCATCATACGGAACCGCATGAAGATCGAAGCGACCATCCGCAATGCAAAGGGTTTCCTTCGATTGCAGGAAAAGCATGGGTCGTTCGACGAGTTCATCTGGGCATTCACGGCCGGCAAGGTGATTCGCAACAGGTGGAAGAGCATAGCGGAGATACCGCCGTCCACGGCTCTTTCCGACACGGTCAGCGCGGCGTTGAAGCAACAGGATTTCTCTTTCGTTGGAACAACCATCTGCTATGCGATTCTTCAATCCGGAGGAATCGTCAACGACCACCTCGTTCACTGCTTCCGGTATGATGAACTTGAGTGAGCCGGCTCTGCAAAAAGCCTTTTTACTTGCCATGATTTTCCTCAAAAGATATCCTTCATTCCAACATGGACTTGGCGGGGTTCTTCCCCGCCCTTATCTCCACAGCCGCACCACGAACCGCTACAAAAAACATTTCAGCCGGCCTCTTAAGGAGCGTACGGCCGACCGGATCCATGGAGGGGAGCAATGGGTGCAGAAAAGAGCGATGGACGACTTACACTCTCACAGAAGTACGAACAGGCTGCCTCCATCATATCCCGCCAGGGCATTCTGCCGCTCCCGGTGAGCAATACTACCGTCTCCATACTGAAAAATGTCATCGAAGACAAAGAGGAAGAGCTGGATCTGATTTGCGCCTTTGCCCGCAAAGGATCGCAGACCCTGGAAGAGCTCAAGGAATCGAGCAGGCTCACTGAGAAACAAATAGAGATCCTGGCAGCAAACCTGGCGGCAAAGGGGCTCCTGTTCAACCAGCCGAGTTCCTCCGGCCTCATGGTGTTCCGCTTGCTGCCTCTCATGAATGTGGGTTTGCTCGAGTACAAATTCATGGGTCCGCTCAAGGGCGACAAAAAGGAACTGGAGCTGGCACGGTTGTTTGAAAAGCTCATGTCCGAAACCCGTGACCAGATCCAGGCCAATTACGAATCCCTTGGTCCCATTTTCGAGAACGCCCCGCCTGTGGACCGGACCGTCCCGGCCAGGACGAATCAGGAAGGCAAGCCCATCAGGATCATTCCGGTTCAAAGGACGCTCGGAACACCAACAGAGGTGATCGTGCCCACCCAGAAGATCGAGGAGATTATCGAGAAGTTCGATGAGATTGCGGTCGGCTATTGTTTCTGCAGGCAGCGGCGTGCGACGCTGGGAGAACCCTGTAAGACCGGAGCTCCTTTGCAGAACTGCTTCACCTTCGGCAAGTCCGCGCGCCATACGGTGAGCCAGGGTTTTGCAAAGGCCGTCACCAAGGAGGAAGCCCTCAGGATCATGAAAGAGGCGGAAAATGCGGGCTTGGTGCACAAGGCATTTCACCCGGGGTCCAACACGGACCGGCCCGAGACCAGCATCTGCAATTGCTGCAAGGACTGCTGCGACGGCGTAAGGCTCTGGCGCGAGGGCACCTTGCCCCTGATCAATGCGACGTATTTTCTCTCGGTCATCGACAAGGAGATCTGCTCGGGCTGCGGCACGTGCGTAGATCGTTGTCCCACCGATGCGATAAGCCTGGACGACGACGGAAAAGCAATTCGGGATGAGGCCCACTGCCTGGGATGTGGAGTTTGCGCCCGCTTTTGCCCGGAGGGAGCCATAGCTTTGAAGGAAGGATTGCGGAGGGTTTTCCTTCCTCCACCCCGGAAAGCATAACTCTCAGGGTTTTCGCCGCATCCGATTGAAGCCGTACACGAGCCGCCGAAGAGCCATCCAGTTGGTCCCCAAAGCCAGCACGATCAATGCGGCGCCCAGGATGATTCCCGGCCGGAACAACGAGGGACTGGAGGACCATTTAATCAATCCGTTCAGTATACCGGCAAGACCCATGAAGAGTAATGTTTCCGGCCGCTCCCAGAATCCGACGGAACAGGTATCGTTCAAGCCTTCGGCCCTGGCCTGAGCGTAGTTCCCCATCAGGATACCGAAACCAAGCCAGAAAAAGAGTATTGCAGCGGTGAAATCAAGCGCACCCGTGCGGTGGTAATAGAGCAGCAGGCCGAAGACAAAGAGGACGTCGGAATACCGGTCCAGGATGGAGTCGAGAAACGCCCCGGCAGGACCCGCATTGCCCGTAGACCTCGCCATCTGCCCGTCCAGGGTATCCAGAAACCCCGATACAAGGATTAGAAATCCGCCCCAGAAAGGATCATAGGCCAACGCAACGCAGGCAACGACTGCGGCTGCAGCCGCGATCATGGACATCAGGTAGGGACCAACGCCCAGACGCAGGAAAAAGTTTGCCGCAGGCTGTACGGCCAGCCTTCGGTATGTCGAATGAACAGAGCTCGTCCTGAACATGCATAAAAAATAGACCGCTTCTATAGGTTGTCAACAGGAGCGGTTTTCTGGACCGCCTTTCCGTATATCGGCGTATACGGCCATTATTCCCTGATATCCTTTCGTTTTCTGTTTAACTCCCCTTTCTGCCGTATCCCGGTTCATAGGGCTCGCATCATCCATTTCACTCCCCCCTCGCCTGCACACCTGCAAGAGTCTGGAATAAGGACATATTTTTTACTCTTATTTTTTCGCTATCTCTCCAACATTTGGAACAGCGTTTGCTCTTTCCTTTTTCGGAAACAGGAAGGATGACCGTTGCAAGAACGTCATCTGCCGAGAATTCGTTAACCAAGGAGGCATAGCCATGAACCAGGCGCAAGCAGTGATGGGGGCAGGCTCGCCATGGCAACCCCGGATCCTCCTCATGGAGGATGAGCTCAACATGGCGCAGGGCCTGCAGATGGTCCTGCAGGAGGTGGGATATGCCGTGGACCTGGCAAGGACAGGTCGGGCGGCATTGGAAAAATTCAGCCAGAAGCTCTTCGACCTTCTCGTGGCCGACCTCCGGCTGCCGGATATCGACGGCATGGAGGTTATCAAAACGGTCAAGGAGAAGAAACCCGAGATGCAGGCCATCGTCATCACGGGATATCCCAGCGTTGCCTCGGCCGTGACCGCGGTAAAGCTGGGGGTCCATGAATATCTGCGCAAGCCCTTCACGCAGGACGAATTCATGGCCGCGGTTGAAGGGGCATTGAAGAAGAAGGAGGCCTCCATAGAGGCGATCCTCGTGGAGAGCGAGAGCGAAAGACTCATCCAGGAGCAAGAGGTGGTAAGGGTGCTGGACAGGGCTTCCGCAGACCCCGAATTCTGGCACGAGTTGATGGAAATGGGTTCACTGGCCCTCAAAGACTATCGTCTTTCCATGGAGGCGAAAGCCGCAATCGCCTCCGGCGACCTCAATTGGATCAGGAAGCATCACGGGGGTGAACTCACCAAAGAGCAGCTGAAGTTCATCTACAAGCGCCTCGAGAGAGAGGCCTGGTAAGGCGGCTGAAGGGGAGGAACCAACCTATGGGGGAATCTCTCTTGCGAGCAGGATTTTCTGAGGAGGTCCCCGGGCCGGAAGAGTCTTTGTCCGGGATTCTGCGAATCGTCGAGGGAAGGCCCGAGAACCTCATCCCGCTCCTCCAGAGGGTCCAGAGGACGCTGGGGTACCTGCCGGAATGGGCGCTGCTGGAGGTGTCGGATCATCTCGGCCTTCCATCTGCCAAGGTATTCGGGGTCGCGACCTTCTACTCCCAATTCCGACTCCAACCCATTGGGCGGCACATCATCCGCGTGTGCCGTGGAACGGCCTGCCATGTACGGGGGTCGAACCGGATTCTGAAGGAGATCCAGAATCATCTTCGGGTGCTTCCCGGAGAGACAACGGAGGACCGGCTCTTCACCCTGGAGACCGTTGCCTGCTTCGGGTCCTGCGCGCTGGCGCCGGTGATGGTCGTGGATGACACGGTTCACGGCCGCATGAATCCATCAAAAGCCCTCGCCATGCTCCACTCGCTTGGAGAGGAGGCAACAGAATCATCCGTGATCGAGACATGTGATGAACGTCGAACATCGAACGTCCAACTTCCATTTTCGAATGAAAACCATCAGCCTTTGAACCTTGAACCTTGAACCTTCAGGACTCCTTTCCCGGAGGAAAGGCGCAACGGCAACCGGAGAAACCCGCTTCTAACCGCCCCAGGAGGAGGACCATGGACTATGCATCCATGAAGACCATCGCCGACAGGCAGTGGAGTTCGCTCGCATCGCTCGCCCAACCGCTGATTTACGTCGGAATGGGAACGTGCGGTAAGGCCGCGGGGGCCGAAGCGATTCTTTCCGCACTCGAGCGGGGTCTGAAGCGGATGTCCATCCTGGGCCGCATCATTCAGGTGGGATGCATCGGCATGTGTTACCTGGAGCCGCTGATGGCTGTGCGCAAACCCGACCGGCCCTTCATCTATTACGGCAATCTCACTCCGGAAAGGACGGAGGAGATCCTCACCAGTTACCTCCTGAAGGACGATCCCAAACCCGGCCTGGCAATATGCACCCTCGGCGAGGGTTCCATAAACGGGGTGCCCGCCTTTTCCGAGCTTCCGATGATCCGTCCTCAAGTGCGGATTGCCCTCCGCAACTGCGGTCTGATCGACCCTGAAAACATCAACCACTACATCGCCCGGGGAGGGTACAGCGGTCTCCAGCGTGCGCTTGGGATGGCGCCCGAAGAAGTCATTCAGGAGATCAAAGACTCCGGACTGAGAGGACGTGGCGGAGCTGGATTTCCCACGGGTTTGAAGTGGGGCTTTGCACGAAAGGCGGAGCGCCGAACCAAGTACTTTATCTGTAACGCCGACGAGGGAGACCCGGGGGCCTTTATGGATCGCTCCCTGCTGGAGGGGGATCCTCATTCGGTCCTGGAGGGGATGCTGATCGGCGCCTATGCAATCGGCGCACAGGAAGGGTATGTCTATGTGCGCGCGGAGTACCCCCTGGCCATCAGGCGGCTGGAGACTGCCCTCAGGCAGATGGAGCACTATGGGCTGCTGGGGGAAGAAGTCCTGGGAAGCGGCTTTCGCTTCAGAATCAAAATCAAGGAAGGGGCCGGTGCCTTTGTCTGCGGCGAGGAGACCGCCTTGATGGCCTCCATAGAAGGCAGCCGGGGCATGCCGCGGTCACGCCCGCCCTTCCCGGCACAGGCAGGGCTCTGGTCCATGCCCACGAACATCAACAACGTGGAAACCCTGAGCAATGTCTCGGCCATTCTGGCGCGAACCGCGAAGTGGTATGCGGGATACGGTACGGAGAAGAGCCGTGGAACCAAAACCTTTTCCCTGGCCGGCAACGTGAATCGCACAGGGCTCATCGAGGTTCCCCTGGGAATCAGCCTGGGGGACATTATCCACGGCATCGGAGGGGGGGTTCCCAAGGGGAAAAGGCTCAAGGCGGTCCAGACCGGCGGTCCTTCAGGCGGGTGCATTCCAGCAACTCTCCTCAACCTCCCCGTGGATTACGAAGCCCTCGCAGCGGCAGGCTCCATCATGGGCTCGGGCGGCATGGTGGTCATGGACGAAGATACCTGCATGGTGGACATGGCGCGCTACTTCCTGACCTTTACCCACTCGGAATCATGCGGCAAGTGTCTGCCCTGCCGGCTCGGCACCAAGCAGATGCTCCAGATACTGGAAGACATCTGCGGCGGAAAGGGGGAACCGGAGGACATCGCGCGTCTGGAGGATCTGGGCCAGGCCATGCAGAAAGCCTCCCTCTGCGGCCTGGGACAGACCTCCCCCAATCCGGTGCGCACGACCATGCGCTATTTCCTCCCCGAGTACGAAGCACATATCCGGGAAAAGCGGTGTCCCGCAACCGTGTGCGCTGCCCTCTTCACCTCGCCATGCCGCCACACCTGCCCCGTAGGTATGGACATCCCCGCCTATGTGTCCCTGATCCGCGAGGGCCGGCTGGATGAGGCCTACAGAGTGATGCTGCAAACCAATCCATTCCCTTCCGCCTGCGGCCGGGTCTGCGACCATCCCTGTCAATCGAAGTGCCGGAGGGGCGCGCTGGACGAACCGGTCGCCATCAAGAACCTGAAGCGCTATGTGACCTGCTATGGGAACCCGCCCGCGGTCAGACACTCCCCTCCTGCCTTTTCGTCGCGAATAGCCGTGGTCGGCGGAGGGCCCGCCGGAATGACGGCCGCCGCCGACCTGCAGAGACGGGGGTACGGCGTCACCATCTTCGAGGCGCTCCCTGAGCCGGGCGGGATGATGCGGTACGGGATCCCGGAGTACAGGCTTCCCAAGCAGGTGCTGAGGAAAGAAATCGATGCGCTTCTCTGTCTCGGCATCGAACTCCGTGTCTCCACCCGCGTGGGCCTGGACGTCCCCTGGTTCATGATCCTGGAAGAGTACGAGGCGATCTTTCTGGCTGTGGGCGCGCAGAAAAGCACGCCGATGGGAATAGAGGGAGAAACCCTGGCGGGTGTGCAGGGCGCCGTGGAATTTCTCCGGCAGGTCAACTCGTCCCAGGTCGCCGGGGTTGGGGATCGGGTTGCCGTTATCGGCGGAGGCAATGCTGCGATCGACGCCGCACGGACAGCCTTGAGGATGGGGGCCGGGGATGTCCATATCCTCTACAGGAGATTGCGGGAGGACATGCCCGCCCTTCGGGAGGAGATCCGGGCAGCCGAAGAGGAAGGGGTCCGGCTTGATTTCCTGGTTTCCCCAAAGGAGATACTGGGTTCGGACGGCCGGGTTCAGGAGATCGTATGCCGGCGCATGCGGCTCGGAGAGTACGATTCGACGGGGCGCAGAAAACCGGTGGACGATCCGGAAGCCGCTTTTTCCATGAAGGTGGACCAGGTGTTCACGGCGATCGGCCAGTCCACTGAACTGCCGTTTGGAAGCCGCGCGGGAGTGGGAATATCCAGGACCGGGCTTGTTTCGGTCCGAAAAGGGGTGCACACCGGTACCGGCCATCCGAAGGTCTTTGCAGGGGGAGACGTGGTGACCGGCCCTGGAAGCGTGATCTGGGCCATTGCCGCCGGGCACAGGGCCGCCGATGAGATAGACCGGTCCATAAGGCTGAAAAAGGGGGCTGCTCCCTATATCCCGCCACCGGAGGAGAAGATCGAGATCTCCATGGATCCGGGCCAGGAGGCGGTGGAAAGGGGTCAGGAACCAATGGTTCTGCTTACCCTGGAAGACCGGCTCAGGGGTTTTGCCGAGGTGGAGCTGGGCTACACCCCCGAGCAGGCGCTCAGGGAGGCCGCCCGATGCCTGCGCTGCGATCTCCGGATTGAGGAAGCCGAGGAGGAGAAAGCGCTTTGCATGGAGGCGAAGAATTGAACGGATTGAACCGCGAAGGCGCGAAGGACGCGAAGAAGGACCTGCGCACTTTGCGTCCTGGCGGTTCAAGCGGACAGCACCAAGGTTCAAAGGAGGATCCGTTGAAACCGATCGATCTCACCATCAACGGCCGGAAGGTAAGGGTCAGGAAGGGTGCAACCGTCCTTGAAGCGATCAGGAAGGCATCCGTCTATGTGCCGACGCTCTGTGACGATCCGCTTCTCAGTCCTTACGGCGCCTGCCGTCTTTGCATTGTCGAGATCGAGGGCCTTCGAGGCCTGCCCACATCATGCACCACCCCTGCCGAAGAGGGAATGGCCGTCCACACGGAGACAGAGGAAATCCAGAAGATCCGCAAGTCCATCGTCGAGATGACCATCGCGGATCATCCCCAGGATTGCCTCACCTGCGACAAGAGCGGGGCATGCCTGCTCCTGAGCGTGGCAAGGTACGTGGGGGTGGAAAAGGATCTGATCGAAAGGGTGCGCAGACCGGTTCACAGGCCCATGGATACCTCTCACCCGGCCTTTGATCTCGATCGAAACAAATGCATCCTTTGCGGCAAATGCGTCCGGGTCTGCAACGAATTGGTAGGATTGGGCGCGATCGATATCGCTTTTCGCGGTGCCCAGGCACGGATCAGCCCCTTCGGGTCCAAATCCATGGCCGATTCGGTCTGTCAGAGCTGTGGAGAATGCGTGCAAAGGTGTCCTACCGGGGCACTGACGGTCAAGCATGCTCTCCCCCCGGAGAGGGAGGTCGCAACCATCTGCCCTTATTGCGGGGTCGGCTGCTCCATTATCCTGGGAATCCGGGGGAGGAAGATCGTGAGGGTGAGGGCGGACGACAAAGCCCCTGTCAATCGAGGGGAGCTTTGCGTGAAGGGCCGCTTCGGTCTGGGGTTCGTGGATCACCCTGATCGGCTGACCAGGCCTCTGATCCGCCGGGAAGGCGTCCCGAAAATCGCGCCCCCCGGCGACAATGGCGGGGTATTCCGGGAGACCACCTGGGAGGAGGCGTTGGATCGGGTGACCCGAGGTCTTTCGGAAATTCTTCACCGCCATGGGCCTGATGCGGTGGGTGTGCTCAGCTCGGCCAAATGCACCAACGAGGACAACTATGTTGTCCAGAAATTCGCCCGGGCGGTTCTTGGCACCAACAATGTCGACCATTGCGCACGGCTCTGTCATGCATCCACGGTCACTGCCGCCTTGGCCGCCTTTGGCGAAGGTGCAATGAGCAACTCCATCTCGGACATCGACTATGCCGATGTCCTGTTCGTCATCGGATCCAATACGACGGAATGCCACCCGATCATCGGAAGGCGCATCAAGCGCGCGGTACGGTCCGGCCGTGCAAGGCTCATCGTGGCGGACCCCCGCGCGATCGAATTGAGCCGTCTCGCGGCAGTCCACCTGAACCACCTTCCCGGAACGGACGTGGCCCTCCTCAACGGCATCATGAGGGTCATCCTCCGGGAAGGGCTCTATGACAGGAATTTTGTGAAAAACCGCTGCGAAGGGTTCGAGGGTTTTGTGGATTCCCTCTCCGCCTCCACCCTGGAGTCCGTGGAAATGACCACCTCCGTTCCCGTCGAAAAGATCCGGGATGCGGCCAGGCTTTTCGGCAGGGCCAAAAGGGCGATCGTCCTGTACGGAATGGGGATCACACAACACACCACCGGCACGGACAACGTGAAGGCCGTTGCCAATCTCCTGCTGCTCACCGGAAATCTCGGCCGCAGGGGAACGGGCTTCTCCCCGCTTCGCGGCCAGAACAATGTGCAGGGGGCCTGCGACATGGGCGTATTGCCCAATGTGTTTCCGGGCTATCAGCGGGTGGACAATGCCGAGGCAAGAGCAAAATTCGAAAAGGCATGGGGAACGAGCTTGAACGGGCGGCCGGGCCTCACCCTCGTGGAGATGTTTCATGAGGCGCATCAGAACAGGCTCAAAACCCTTTATGTCGTGGGGGAGAATCCGATGCTGAGCGAGGCGGATCTGAATCAGGCCAGAACCGCAATGTCCAAAGTGGATCTCCTCGTGGTGCAGGATCTGTTCCTGACAGAAACAGCCCAGTTTGCAGACGTAGTCCTTCCGGCGGCAGCCTTTTCGGAAAAGGAGGGGACCTTCACAAATACGGAGCGCCGTGTTCAGCGGGTCCGCAAGGCCTTCGAACCGCCGGGCGAGGCGAAACCCGACTGGCAGATCATCGAGAGCGTAGCAAACGCCATGGGGTATCCGATGTCCCATGGTTCGAGTGCGGAGATCATGGAGGAGATTGCACGGCTGACCCCCATTTACGGGGGAATTCGGCACGATCGTCTGAACCGCCGCGGACTGCAATGGCCTTGCAGGGACCTGACCCATTCCGGGACCCCCATTCTCCACGCGGGACGATTCAGCCGAGGGTTGGGATTGTTTCACCCGGTGATCGACAAACCTCCTGCAGAGCTCCCATCCGGTTCTTATCCCATACTCATGACCACGGGCAGAATCCTCGAACATTGGCATACCGGCAGCATGAGCCATCGATCGCACGTCCTGGAGTCCCTTGCGCCCGAAAGCCTGCTGGAGATCAGTCCGGTGGATGCGGCGCAGTTGGGAATAGAGGAAGGAGATGAGGTCTCTCTCAGCTCGAGAAGAGGCAAGGTCCGGACCAGGATCCGAAAATCGAATCGTGTAAGCCCCGGCCAGGCGTTCATGCCTTTTCACTGGCGGGAATCACCGGCAAACGAATTGACCAATCCCGCCTTTGACCCTCTTGCAAAGATCCCCGAATACAAGGTCACCTCGGTGAAGGCCGTTCTCGCGGTGCTGGAGAGGGCGACGGAGGACAACCAGTTTCTCGCCGCCCTGGCTGAAAACCCTTCGGGCGCCCTCAAGTCTTACGATCTGAGCCCTGAGCACAGGGCGGCGCTGGCCGCCGGGGATATCGAAGCCATTGAGAAGTGGATCGGCCCGATGGAGGAGAGGGTCCGGTCATGGCTTCAGACGCGTCTCCGGAGGGAGCGCTGGTAGGGGGACGAGCGCTCAGGGTTTTGCATCATCCGCGTTTACGTGATGTTTCTTCATCAGGGCCGAAAAATTCGACCGCTGCATCCCCACCCTTTCCGCCGCGTGGGTGATGTTTCCCTCGGCCGTCTTGAGGGCCTTGATCAGGAAGGCCTTTTCGACCTGCGCAAAATCCTCTTCCAGAAGATGTTTCTTGAAGGCCCTCAGCTCATCGAGCGTCTCCGGTATGGAGTCAAGTCTCGCGGACCGCCTCATCTGCAGGTCTTCCAGCAGGCAGAAAAGATCCAGGGACCGGCGGTCCGCCATGATCACGAGCCGTTCGATCACATTCTTGAGCTGGCGGACATTGCCCGGCCATTCGTAATTGACAAGCATTTTCATGGCATCGTCGGAGAACCCCTGGATGCTCTTTCCGGTCTTTCTGCAGAAATGCCTCAAAAAATGGTAGGCGAGCCTGGGAATATCTTCCTTGCGCTCCCGGAGCGGGGGAAGGAAGATCGGGAAGACATTCAATCGATAAAACAGGTCCTCCCTGAAGAGCTCTTCCCTGACCAGGGTTCTGAGATCCTTGTTTGTCGCCGCGATGATCCGAACGTCCGTTTTCCGCACCGAGCTCGTGCCTACCGGTTTGAACTCCTGCATCTCGATCACCCGGAGGAGCTTGGCCTGGATCTCCAAGCCGAGATTTGCAACGTCGTCCAGAAAAAGGGTGCCCTTTCGGGCCACCTCGAAGAGCCCGGTGCTGTCTTGATGAGCGCCGGTGAACGCCCCCTTCACATGCCCGAAAAGTTCGCTTTCCACCAGGCCCGAAGCGAGGGTGGTGCAATCGATCGCCAGGAATTTCTGTGCCGCTCTCTGGCTCTGGGCATGAATGGCCCTGGCAAAAAGCTCCTTCCCGGTTCCGCTTTCCCCGGAGAGGAGCACCGTGCTGTCCGTGGGAGCGACCCTTCTGACCTGGTCGAATATCTTGAGGACCACGGGGCTCTCCCCCACAATGTTGCTGAACCCGAAGCGGTCTACAAGCTCCCTGCGCAAGGCCAGGTTTTCCTCGACAAGCCTCTTCTTCTCCAGGGCTTTTTCCACTGCGAGCAGCAGCTGGTCTTCGGAAAAGGGTTTTCCCAGATAATCGAAAGCCCCCTGTTTCATGGCCTCCACCGCATTCGGCACAGTGGAATAGCCGGTCATGACGATCACATAGGAGGACGGCTTCTGCTTGATAGTGGTCCTCAGAATCTCCATTCCGTCCATGTCGGGGAGCTTCATGTCGAGCAGCACCACGTCGAACCGGCCCTCCAAGATCGCCTCGAGGCCGGACCTGCCCGTCATGCACGCGGTGACTGAATAACCGCGTTCTGAAAAGGCCAGCCGGCAAGCCTCACAGATCACCCGTTCATCGTCAATGATGAGAATTCTCGTCGTCATGGATTCGCAATGATGGGCAGGTCCACCGTGAAGCATGACCCCTTTCCCATCTGACTGGTTGCCCCGATGTTTCCCTGATGATTCTGGATTATGCCGAAGCTCACCGCAAGCCCCAACCCCGTGCCCTTCGTCTTGGTGGAAAAGAAGGGCTCGAAGATTTTCGCCATGTGCTCCGGCGCGATACCGCATCCGGTATCCTCGATCTCAACCCTCACCCACTCCGGCTCCGTGCGGCTTCGGATCGTGATGGTGCCGTGGTCTCCAATGGACTCGGAGGCATTGATAAGGAGATTCACCAGAACCTGCTGTATTTGACCACCGTCCAGGAGGATGTCGGGGATCTCTCTGGAGAGGTCCTTCTGTATCAGGATGTGTTTCAGGTGAAACTCATTTTCCAGAATGGCCAAAGCCTTCTCGATCATCTGATTCACGGAGGCCATGACCTTTTCAGGCGGCTTGTCCCGCGAGAACTCCAGAAGATCCTGAATGATCTGTTTGCACCGCATGGTCTCACTGATGATGATCTGCAGACCCTCCCGAAGCGGGCCCTCTCGAGGGACCTTCTTCACCAGATTCGTGCTGTAAAGCAGGATGCCGGCCAGGGGATTGTTGACCTCGTGGGCCACCCCCGCTGCCATTCGGCCGAGCGCGGAAAGCTTTTCAGTCTGGATGGCAAGCTGGTGGTACCGGTATCGCTGGTTTTCTATCAGCCTCGCCTTGTCAATGGCCAGGGAGCATTGCTCCGCAATTCCGGTGAGAAAATCCAGCTGCTCTTCCGTAAACCGTCTGTGCTCCATGAAAAACACCCGGATGATCCCTACCACATGATCCCGGATAGTAAGAGGCAGATCGAGCATCGACTTGATCCCCTCATCCCGCGCCTCCCGCGGGTACTGAACACGCGGGCTTGTCTGCACATCGTCGACGATGATGACCTTGTTGAGCCGGCAGAGCTCTGTGATGATCTTTCCGGAGGAAACATGCCCCTTGGAAAGGTATCGCTCACTCAGGCCGCAGGCTGCGCTCAGCTCCAGCTCATTTGTATCGAGATTGAGAATGCGAAGCACCGCGCCCTTGGCATTGACGACTTCCGTGGACTTTCTCACCACCAGATCCAGCACCTCCTTGATATCGGAGCTGGTATGCACGGATGTGCTGATATCCCTGAAAATGCGGTAGAAGGCTTCGACACCGGCAAGCTGGTCCATGGGAATCCTCTCTTTCCCGAAGGATAATCCTGGTTCGAACCATCTCGCCTTTCTCGGTTCAAACCATGGGTGCTGCTCTTACAACTTCCCGGAGATCATGCTGATGAGTGGAATCCGACTATCGGTTCATTTCAGATTGAGGTGGGCTTTGAAATGTGAACGAACCTACGGAAGCTCATGGTGATGCTCAGGTTGAAATCCGGCCAGGCCCGCCCGACGCGTAGATGATAAGAAAACTATAGTGGAGGGCCGCATCCCTGTCAATGCTCCCCTGTCTCCCCTTTCTCAAAGGGAACCGGACTCAGGCTGTCTCATTGTGGGGCCAAAGCTTGCGGCCGGCAAACTGCTTCCTGCTTATCGGAGCGTAGCGTAGATCCCGTGTGCCGTGTCGCGGGGCTGCCTACTGCTTATCGAAGCGGAGCGGAGATCCCGTGTGCCGTGTCGCGGGGCTGCTTACTGATTCTTAACGCAGCACCTTCCGGTCCAGGGTGCGGTACTGGATGGCTTCCCCCACGTGAAGAGAGAGGATGCGGTCGCTGCCGGCCAGATCTGCGATGGTCCTGGCGATCTTGAGGATCCGGGAATGGGCCCTGGCGCTCAGGCCGAACCGGTTCATCGCCCTCTCCAGCAGATCGTTGGACTCCGCATCCAACTCGCAGAACTGCCGGATCTGCCGGCTGTTCATCCGGGCATTGGTGTGGATCTTCATCCGTTGAAACCGCGCAGCCTGGACCTCTCTTGCCTTCTTCACGTTCGCCAGGATTTCCTCCGAGCTCAGCCCCTCTTTCAAAGACGAAAGATCCTTGAACTGGACGGGCGGCACATCCATGTGGATGTCGATACGATCCATGAGGGGCCCTGAGATTTTGGAGCGGTAGCGCTGGATCTGCACGAAAGTGCACGTGCATTCCCTCTTTGGATCCCCCAGAAAGCCGCACGGACACGGATTCATTGCAGCGACCAGCATGAAGCTCGCCGGGTAGGTCACCGTGGAACTCGCCCTGGAAATGGTCACCTGCCCGTCCTCGAGCGGCTGGCGGAGCACCTCCAGCACGTTCTTCCTGAACTCGGGCAGCTCGTCCAGGAAGAGCACCCCGTTGTGGGAGAGACTCACCTCCCCGGGTTTGGGGATCTGCCCTCCCCCTATCAAACCTGCATCCGAGATCGTGTGGTGGGGCGATCTGAATGGACGGGCGTGGATCAGCCCATACCCATCGGGCATCATGCCCATGACACTGTAAACCTTGGAGGTCTCGAGCGCTTCCTGGAAGCTCAGCTCAGGGAGGATCGTAAAAAGCCGCCTGGCAAGCATGGTCTTGCCGGCACCCGGGGGACCTATCATCAGCAGGTTATGTCCTCCTGCAGCAGCAATCTCCATTGCCCTTTTCACGTTTTCCTGGCCCCTGACGTCGCCGAAATCCACCTCATCGAAGTTCTTGTGGAAGAGCTTCTCCTTCTCCACCTGGAAGGGCTCTATCCTGCTCACTCCCGACAAAGCTTCGACCAGTTCGTAAAGGGTCCTCACAGGAAAGATGTCGATACCTTCAACTACTGCAGCCTCGGGCGCATTTTCAGGCGGAAGAAAAATCCCTTTGAGCCCCCTCTCCTTCGCAGTGATCGACATGGGCAGTGCGCCCCTGATCGGCCGCACCATGCCGTCGAGAGCGAGCTCGCCCATCACGAGATAATTCGCGCAGGAGCTCCTGGGCACCAGGTCCGTAGCCGCAAGGATGCCGAGCGCGATCGGCAGATCAAAAGCGGTTCCCTCCTTCTTGATGTCCGCGGGCGCAAGGTTCACCGTGATCCGATCCGCGGGGAAATGGTAACCCGAATTCTTGATCGCCGCCTTCACCCTCTCCTTGCTCTCCCGAACCGCGCCTTCCGGGAGACCGACCGTTGCAAAGTTCGGGAGACCCTGGGAGATGTCAACCTCCACGTCAACGACATAAGCATCGATTCCGATCACCGCAGCGCTGAGAACTTTTGCAATCATCTTCAGTCCCCTTTCCCGGAGTCATTCAGGTAAAGCCGGCCTTGATTGCGGAAGGAAGTCCAATATATCAGAATGCGCTCCTAAACGCAGGTGAGATCTTTGTAGGGTCTGCAGCTTTTCGGGTGTTGACATAGCACCGGTCATGTGTATTATAGTGTGTATATGGAGGTGCCTTATGAGAACCAATATTGTTCTGGATGACGAACTGGTAGAGAAAGCGCTTCGGTGTTCGGGATTAAAAACCAAGAGAGAGGTCGTGCATAAAGCTCTTAAGGAGTTCGTCGAAAACAGGAGACGTCTAAGCCTTCTTGATCTCGAAGGCAAGATCAAGTTTGCCGAGGGGTACGACCATCGAATACTGCGGGAGGATCAATGATACTTGTAGATACCTCCGTACTCATCGATTTCTTTCGTGGGCTAACCAATACTCCCGTTGACAGTTTCAGGAGAGTCCTGACCCAGGAAATGCCTTTCGGGATTACTTCATTCATTTACCAGGAATTATTGCAGGGAACCGGTTCGGAGAAGGAGTATCGAAAACTGAAGGCCTACTTGTCCACCCAACGATTCTATCACCCTCACGACCCAGTGGATTCCTATCACTCGGCAGCACTGATCTACTTCAAGTGCAGGAAGAAAGGCATTTCGGTAAGAAGCACCATAGATTGTCTCATTGCGCAGATCACCTTGGAGCATAACCTGATCCTGCTCCACAACGACAAGGATTTCCATGCCATTTCCTCCGTGGTCCCGCTTCGGCTTTGGGACAATCAGGGGTGACCCCCTGATTTCACTGAAAAGGAGCTTCGAGAAAGAGCTTCGAGAGATAGACGAGGTTTTCCATTGGCTCGAATTGATGCTTCAATAGCCGAAACCATAAGGAAGTTCCTCGAGTGCCTGGACTCTGAAGGGATTCGGGTCGAAGCAGCTTACCTTTTTGGCACTTTTGCTGAAGGAACACCAAACCGATGGAGTGATATAGATATTGCGGTCGTGTCTCCTGATGTCTCGGAAGATCGATTTGAAGAACGTGTTCGTCTCACTTCACTCTCATCGAGTATCGATTCCAGGATTGAACCGGTTCCATTCCGGCCTGAAACATTTGTGGACGAAGATCCGCTTGCATGGGAGATCAAGCGCAAAGGCATCCGTGTAGACTTGGAAGTGAACGAATTGGCTTCCAAGTGAACCTCGTGTGCTGACAACACCAATTCTCTTCCCTCGGTCCGCCGCTCACCCCCTCTTGCGCAATGACTCATTTTTAGAAATGCATTTTCATGGCCGAAAACATCGTTCCAAGTGTCATATAGTGCCATTCCAAGGCCCTTCATCCATTCAGTTCAAACGGGTTACCCTGGTCCAGGAAACCCATCTATGCTTTTTCCTTGAAATATCCCGCGGCAAGCCTTAAAACAGGAACCCGTAGTAAACGATCCCCTCATAATTTGCGAATTTTGCGCTTTGTGGTCCGCTACAGGCTATGCTCTTTGCGCTCTGCGCTTTGCCCGTGTAAGCCGGTAGTTTAAGTCCGTAGGATGGGTTGAGCCTCCGCGAAACCCATCATCCAGAAAAGGAACGCATTTCGGTTTCCGTTTGAGTTCTATGCCCTTTGCTGTTTAGTCTTCGCCATGCCCTATGCGCTATGCTCTATGCGGTTCCAGCGGTTTCGTCTTGCCATGCGCCATGCTCTATGCGCTTTGCATTTTAAACCCTGGAAGGATCTTCATGGCTTCAAAGAATGGAACGATCCTCCATCCGCCCCAAGATAAGCCCCTCCGGGCCGACTCCTCTACTCCTGCGCCCAATCAAACAACAAAACCAAACCGGGCAGAAGAGCGACAGAGATTCTGGGAAGCTTTCAAGGCGTGCCTGGAGGAAAACAGGATACCGCCTGACCGTTCACCCTACTACGTGAGATGGGCAAAGGAGTTCGTCGATTTTCTTCCCAAGAAACGGCTGAAAGCGCGTTCGGCAGAGGACATAAGGGCGTTTCTGGCCGCTCTGTCGCAAAGGGAAGAGATCGCCGATTGGAGGGTGCGGCAGGCGGAATATGCACTGAGGATGCTTTATGAGGCTTTCCTGCCGGCCTATTCCCCCGGGAGGCATGCCTCTGCCGAGCCTTCAAAAGCTACTTCAGATAACAAAGGATCGAAGGCAGGCGGTTTTCGCGATCGGGTGCTTCCTGGTGAGGTGGAGAGAAAGTTCCCGGCGGCGGTTGAACGGTTCAGAACCGAGTTGCGCACCCGGCACTATTCCTATCGGACGGAGACCTCCTACCTGGAGTGGATAAGGCGATTCATCGCCTTTCATGACTACGCCGATCCCGAAAGGATGGATCCAGCGATCGCAGTGAAAGAATATCTCGAATATCTGGCCTTGAAGCGCGAGGTTTCGGCCAGCACCCAGAATCAGGCTCTGAACGCTTTGGTCTTCTTCTACGGGCAAGTCCTTAAAATTGAAATCGGTGAAATGGGGGAATTTGCCAGGGCAAAGAGGCCGCAACGTCTTCCTGAAGTTCTGACCCGGAGCGAGGTCGAGTCGCTTATGTCAAGGATGGAGGGGGTCCCCGGGTTGATGGCCGGACTGATGTACGGCGGGGGTCTTCGACTCATGGAGTGTGTTCGGCTGAGGGTGAAGGATGTGGACTTTGAGCGCAATCAGATCATGGTGCGAGACGGCAAAAGACAGAAAGACCGGATTACGATGCTGCCGGAGCGGTTTGCAGCTCCGCTTAAGGAGCATCTTGCCCGCGTAAGGGCCATATACGAACAGGATCGCGCTGAAGGAAGAGCGGACGTCTACCTCTGGCCTGCCTTCACGAGAAAATACCCGAATGCAGGAAAAGAATGGATATGGCAGTATGTATTCCCTGCAAAGAGCCTTGCCGTCGATCCGAGGAGCGGCAAAGCGCGACGCCATCATCTGGACGAAAACACGGTTCAGAAGGCGGTAAGAAAGGCCTCCGGGGAGGCGGGCATAAACAAAAGGGTTGGTTGCCACACGCTTCGTCATTCCTTTGCCACCCATCTACTTGAGGCTCATTACGACATCCGAACCGTCCAGGAACTCCTGGGACACGCCAATGTTGCAACCACCATGATCTATACTCACGTGCTCAACAGGCCTGGGCTCACCGTTAAGAGCCCTGCCGATTTGTAAAATCTTGTAACGGTCAATTGAAAACGGACACACGTTATCAAGCAGCTTTCAATAGGTTTGTTCTTTCAAACTCCATGGGGCTC
>PHBH01000075.1 GCA_002840535.1 Deltaproteobacteria bacterium HGW-Deltaproteobacteria-15
GGCGGGATGCGCTACCAGTCTGCGCCACGCCCCGTTTTTCCTGTTTCACCTTCTACTGACGAATCGTTTTGCATCCTCCGACACTCCCGCCCTCAAAAGGCGGGATGCCCTACCCCAGTCTGCGCCACGCCCCAATCCAAAGAGCGTATCCTTTTCGCCTTCCGGAATCAAGATCGAAAAAGCGGAAGAAAGAGTCTCTCCCGCTCACTTCGCTGGAGATCACAGAGTGAGAAGAGCGTCTTGTCCTGTTCTCCTGTTCAAAAAACCGGACAATCTTCAGCGCCTTCGGAGCATGAAGAAACTATTGAGTATTGCCGCAGTGCTGAACCGATTGACAATCTGCTCTGTGCTCTGCGGCCTCTGTGAGAAAGAATACAACTGCATCCTGCATTTCACGATCCTGACCCACTGCCAGACTTCGCTTTCGATTGACATGCCGGAGATTGCAAACAATAATGATTCGGCATCGAGGTGGAAGTTCATGGAAGACATACAAAATCATAAAGACGACAGAGACATAGATATCGATCGGGTTGGGGTGAAGGGAATCCGCTACCCCATCACCGTTCTCGACAAGGATATGGGCGAGCAGCAGACGGTTGCGGAGATCAATATGTACGTCAATCTTCCCCGCTACTACAAGGGCACCCATATGAGCCGGTTTGTGGAGATCCTAAACCAGCACAGCCGGCGCATCTCGCTTCAGAGTTTCTCCGAGATCCTCGAAGAGATGAAGTCCAAGCTCGACGCCCAGAGCTCTCATATGGAGATGTCCTTTCCTTATTTCATCAACAAGGCTGCGCCCGTGACAGGGATCCCCGGACTTATGGAATACCGCTGCACAATGAAGGGATCGCTGACCTCCAAGAGCGATCTGGTGGTCGTCATCAATGTTCCGATCTGCACCCTCTGTCCCTGCTCAAAGGAGATCAGCGACTATGGCGCTCACAACCAGCGGGGAGAGGTCCGGCTTCAGGTGAGGTTCAGAAGATTTGTATGGCTTGAAGAGCTCATCAAGATGGTGGAGGAATCCGCCTCCAGCGACGTGTATTCGGTGCTCAAAAGGGAAGACGAGAAATACGTCACCGAAAGGGCTTACAATAATCCGATGTTCGTCGAGGATATTGTGCGGGAAATCGCATTGAAACTGACCGGGGATTCCAACATCACCTGGTTTTCCGTGGAAGCCGAGAACTTCGAATCCATCCATAATCATAGTGCGTATGCCTACATTGAAAAGCACAAGGCTTGAATCTCTCGCAGAGTTCACAGAGAACAAGATATTTCAATCTGAATTGCTACTCAATTCAGATTGATTCTCATGCCCGAAATCTTTTGATATGAGCCCCGATGGATCTTAACTCCCTTTCAGCCAAGATCATTCGAGCGGCAATAACGGTTCACAAAGAACTGGGTCCCGGTCTTCTGGAATCCGTGTATCAGAGGAGCATGTTCATTGAGTTGAGCAAGATGGGAGCAAACGTCCAATCGGAAGTCCCTGTGGCCGTATTTTATCGGGGCGAACAAGTTCATCAGGAAGGGTTCAGAATAGATCTTCTGGTCGAAGACTCCATCATTATCGAGTTGAAATCGGTCGAAGAGATTAGGAAACATCCACAAGAAGCAGCTTCTGACTTACCTTCGCCTCTCAAAAAAGCCTTTGGGTCTACTCATCAATTTCAACGAAATCTTGATCAAGAATGGCATTACCAGAGTGATAAACAGCCCAACCGAGCAGGTGTGAGAGAAATCAGGCCAAGAAGCTCTCGGTCTCTCTGTGAGTTCGAGAGAGCCCGCTCTTTGGGCGAACGGGCGAGAGAAACCAAACGGAGGAACTTATGGCTGACGACCTGAAAAAAATGTACCGCACGATAATGGACGACCATTTTCCCCCCCGGATCACCATCTCCTTTGGAGACCAGGTGCTGGTGTACAGGAAAAGGACATGGAAGCTTACCGATGAGAAAAGCCGGGAAGTGATCGAGAAAGGGCTCCGTTACGGCGAGAACCCTGGCCAGGAAGCGGCCCTGTATGAACTCGTGAACGGGAATCTGGCGCTCGGGCAGTGTCAGTTCATCGGACCCGGCCGAGGCCTGGTGTCGGCAATGTCCGAAGAGGACATGATTCAGGAGGGAAAGCACCCCGGAAAGATAAATTTGACGGACATCGATAATGCCATGAACATCATGAAGTATCTGATGGAGAAACCTCTTGCCGTGATTGTGAAACATAACAACCCCAGCGGTGTCGCATACGGGGGGAGTCTCGCGGAAGCCTACAAAAAAGCCGATATGGCGGACAGGATCGCCGCCTTCGGAGGGGCGGTTGCATTTAACCGCCCGGTCGACAAGGCCACCGCCGAGGCTGTCGCAAAGAACTACCTGGAAGTGGTGGCTGCACCTGAGTACGAGGAAGGAACGGTTGAGATCCTCGCAAAGAGGGCCAATCTTCGAATCATCCGCATCAGGAAAATCGAGCGCCTCCACGAATACAGCCGAACGCGCTTTGTGGATTTCAAGAGCCTCATTGACGGCGGCTTCATTGTCCAGCAGTCGCCGCTCAACCGCATTCAATCCCCGAAGGACTTCGCCCTCGCCTCTTGTGAATACCAGGGTAAGACCTATACCATCTCCAGAAAGCCCTCGGACGAGGAATACGCCGACATGCTTTTCGGCTGGCAGGTGGAACAGGGCGTCAGTTCGAATTCCGTAATCTTTGTCAAGGACGGGGTGACGGCAGGAATCGGCACCGGAGAGCAGGATCGAGTCGGTGTGGCGGAGATTGCGACTTTCAAGGCCTACACCAAGTTTGCAGACTGGCTCTGCTTCAGCAGATACGCTCTTTCCTACAAGGAAATGGAGCTCAAGGTGAAGTCAGGCCAAAAAGACCGCGGAATTCTGGAAGAGATCGACCGGGAAACCAGGGAGGCAAAGGGCGGCCTCATCGGCGCCACCATGGTTTCGGACGCCTTTTTCCCCTTCAGAGACGGGGTCGATGTAGGCATCCAGCAGGGGATCAGGGCGATAGTGCAGCCCGGTGGCTCTTTAAGAGATTTTGAAGCCATCGAGGCCTGCAACGAAGCGAGCCCGCAGGTCACCATGGTCTTCACCGGCCAGAGGGCATTCAAACACTGACCTGCCGCTCTACCTGGGCTCCAGGAAGGCCTCGTTGGTCTGGGTCAGATAGCCTTCGAAGGCAATCAGATCGGGGTGCTTGTCAAAGGTTTCCCAACCGGAGACATCCACCCCTTTTTTCGCGGCATCGCCAATCCGGAATACCCTCAGCAGCGTCACCGGCGTTCCGCCGTCGAGCGACCCTTGTTTTTCCACGCACCTCATCTCCCTGTGGAGGGTGTCCACATCGATCTGGTGCTTGTTCACCAGATGGCCCCAGGCCCCGCCATAGACTTCCTTAAAAGGTTTCTTTTTAAAAAGCCACATGTGCCCCCCTCCTTGTTATGTAAGCGACTGATCACAAACATTCTGGATCACTAGTACGTCCTTTGTCAAGAAAATCGTCACGTCCGGGCGCAATACGGCCGTTCATAAAACGTTTTCTGCTCATGAGGGGGAGGACGGGAGCGGACCGCAGCGGCCGGTTCCCGTTGCGGTCCTGGGAATTTAACGAGGCGGGTAGTATTGCGTCTTGCTGATCTCGGTCATGCCGTTTCCTGGATCCAATTTCACCAATGTGAAGGCACCCAGGAGGCCTGGATCCGCTTTGATGAAGTACACGTCACCCTCCTTTGTCCCCTGGAGCGTCATCGAATCGTACCTGTTTTTTACAAAATCGTTGGTGTGGAGCGATATCTCCACGCTCCCGGGATCGGCATATACCGGAATATAGCTGTTGTTGATAAGGAGCCCGCGCTTTTCACCATTGACGTTTACCGCGAGGATTGTGCCTCTGCTCAGCACACTCTCCGGCCTGAAAACATAAGCCAGAACTTTCCCTTCCCTCGGTTCCGCTTTCTGGAAAGGCATTGTCGTGATACATCCTGCCATGGATCCAATCGCCAGCAGGCAAAGCAGCAGATGGAGCCGATATTTTTTGATCATGTTCTGTTCCTCCTTGATTTTTTCGCTTCCCTCCTTTCCTGCTTGGGCTCGAGATCAGGTAATCACGCGCGCGTTCACGCCCGCATTCTTTCCCGCACTCGATGCGGGACGGCCGAAAATGCCAGGAAGCCTGGACGCATTACCCCAGCACATCGACAGTTGTCAAGAGAACTTTAGGGAATGCACCTTCTTTGCGGCATTCCCGCCGAGATTGAATCTCCGGTTGAATCCCGGAGCAGGGTATTGTAGAAATTCACAAATCGGAGGTTGCCATGAAGAAGGAAAGCGATGCGCCGTCCGGCGAAGAGTGGAAGGCCCTGTTTGGCGCGGCCAAGGTCTTCAAGAAAATGGAACCATGGGTATGGATGGACGATACCGATCTCTTCGGCGTACGGAACCCGGAAGACGGAGAGATCGGCTATTGCTGCGTTATGGGGGCTGCGGGAGAGGTGTTCGGTCTGTCGGCGTACCTGGGGCCGGAAGGATTGATGACCTACAGGAAAATGGTTTCCGGGGAGATCGGCATCGGAAGCGAGGAGATCCTTCATGCCCAGAAAACCCTGACAGTCACCTTTGAAGACAGGAAGGAACTCGACAAGGAGGATTTACAGGTTATCAGCAATCTCAAGCTCAAGTTCAGGGGCCGAAATGGTTGGCCTCAGTTTCGAAGTTATCTGCCGGGTTATGTGCCCTGGTACTTGACCGCAGGACAGACGAGGTTCCTGACAACTGTTCTGGAACAAGCCGTGAATGTCGCCGGCCGGCTCATGGATGATCCGAAGCTGTTGGGCCAAAAAGGAGAGGATCTCGTCCTTGTCAGGATTTTGGAGAAACGGAAGAAAACAACTGGCTGGAGGGATTCCTGGATTGAGCCTGAATCCTGGGAGAAGCCCAAAACATCATCAGGTCCGATTGATGAGGTTCGACTTCACCGGATCCGCAACCAATTGAAGAAGGGACAGAGCATCTGGGAGATCGACACCTTTTATTACCCGGGAGCTATCGCCGAACAAGGGCGGCCTTACTACCCTTCTCTATCGCTTATTGTGGACCGTGCAAGCGATATCGTGCTGGGGTCCTGGCTGAGCGCACCCTGGGAAGGGTTCTCAGCCTTTCAGGAACAGGTGATGAATCATCTTCAGAACAGCATCGACTTGCCGAGAACCATTCGGGTGAGAAAGGAAGAGATTTTTGAGTTGCTGAAACCGATCGCCGGCCCCCTGAAGATAGGCCTGAAGCAGGTGGAATCGCTGGAAGGAATCAGACAGGTGAGAGCGGCTCTTGTGCAGTGATTTACTCTTTTAAATCCACTGTCAGAACTTCCCCGATTCGCCGGCCCAGGAAATCCTCTCCAAAGGTCCTGAACCGCTCCGGGTCGTCGGTGGTGGAGAAACTCCGTGCTTGTTTACGGGAGAGCCTTGACTCGATCTCAGGATGGCGGACGAGATAGTCGGCCAGTTTGCCCGCCACAATGGCCGGTGCGTCCAGCACCCGACAGTTCTTGCCCATGATTCTCGCAATATCGTTTTTCAGAAAGGGATAGTGTGTGCACCCGAGAATCAAGGTGTCGATGGCCGCACTCTTCAGGGGAAGGACATATTTTTTCAGGATGGAGCGGGTCTCCGGCTTTCTAACCCATCCCTCTTCCACCAGGGGAACCAGAAGAGGGCAGGCCTTTTCAATGACCTTCAACTTCGGATTGAGTTTGTGCAGTTCCTGGTCGAAGACCCTGGATTCGACCGTCGCACGGGTTCCGATCACGCCGATTCGGCCCCAGCGGCTGACATCCGCAGCAGCTTCTGCAAGGGGAATGACCACTCCCAGGACCCGCCGGTCCGGATAGTGATCGGGCAGCCATTCCTGTTGGATCCGCCGGAGGGCCTTGGCCGATGCGGTATTGCATGCCAGGATGATCAGGACCGCGCCCCTGCTGAAAAGAAAATCCACGGCCTGTCGCGTATAGTCATAAATGACCTTCAGGGACTTGTTGCCATAGGGCGCACGTGCGCTGTCGCCCAGATAGAGGTAGTCATAGTCCGGAAGCTTTTCCAGAAAGCCCTTGAGAACCGTCAGTCCGCCGTACCCTGAGTCAAAGACACCGATCATGAGCCTATCCCCTCTCCCTCCAGTCCACGCCTGGTTCCTACCATGGTTTGCACATTCTGCCAATCTTTCAATAGAACACTCTGGCAGAATCAATCCTCATGGAAATAGTTCGGATGCCGGCAAAGGGTACCGGTATGTTTCACAAGTACGACATAGGTGAAGGATCATCCGGGGTCTGGAGAAGCAGACGGGGCGGCAGCGTCAAAACAGGTCAAGTTGCCTGTTAGTTTTCTTCCTGGTTTTCCACTCGGGTCTCGCCAAGGGAGCCAATAGACCGTCGGGTATCAGGGTGAGAAATGGGGAAGGATTCGAGTCCATGGTTCGACCGGAGAGGATGCGGCTTTTCGCGTGGGAAAGAAAAAGGGTTTTTCTTGCGCGGGTCATTCCCACATAGAAGAGCCTTTTTTCTTCCTCGTCATCCCTCTCTCCGAACATGGTGCAGGGCAGGAGGCCTTCTTCGCAGCCCGTGATGAATACAAAGGGCCACTCGAGCCCCTTTGCGGCATGAAGCGACATGAGGGCAACACGGTCACCTGCGAGGACTTGATGATCGATGCCCCGGTCCATCGAAAGAAGGTCCAGGAAGGCTTTGAGGTCCCCTGCAAAATTCGCCGTCAGATCCGAAAGGCGGCGGAGCAGTTCCTTTGTTTCCTCATTCGGGACATCGAAGGAGTGCATTTCTGCCGCCCTTTGCACCACCTCCTCTACCGGGCCGTTCGGAGAAAACGACCTGAGAACGGTCTTCCCTTTTTTGCCCTCGATCCCGGGCAGAGCCAGGTAAAGTTCCCGATAATGAGGCTCCTCAGGATATGCAGCGGCGAGGAGGAAACGCCAGAGGGTATGGACCGGATGCTGCATGACCAGGGGTTTCTCCCCTGATCGCACGTAAGGAATTCCTGACCGTTGAAATGCCTCCTCGAGTTTCTCCCCCTGCGCATTCAGCCGAAAGAGAACCGCAATATCGCCAAAACCATACCCGCCCTCTCCTTCCTCATGTGAGGACACCCGGCCGCTGTCGAGCGAGAAGTGGGAAATCCCGCCTATGAGACGCTCGATTTCGGACACGACCATTTCCGCCTCTTCTTCAGCGGTGCGACAGGGCGCGGTCAGGATCGGATCGCCATGGCCGTTTTGTCCCTTGAGCGGCTGTTCTTTCTGAAGGATGGTTGCGGCGCCGTTCAGGATGGTTTGAGTGGAACGGTAGTTTCTCACGAGACTGACCGCTGTTGCGCCCGGGAAATCCTTTTGAAAAGCATGAAAGCTTCGCACCTCCGCCCCCCGGAAGCCGTAAATGGCCTGATCGGGGTCCCCAATGGCACAGATGCGACCACCGCCCTGCTCATGACCGGCGGGATACGGATGGGATTCCGGGCTCACAAGGGTTCTCAGTATGGCCGCCTCGATGGGGTTAGTGTCCTGGTACTCGTCAACGAATATCCATTGAGCACGATCCGCACAAGCCCGGAGGATTTCAGGAGAGGCCCGAAAAAGCCGGTAGGTCTCCAGCTCCAGGTCATCCAGATCGAGCATGCGGGATTCCCGAAGCTTTTGCCGATACGCATGAAAGAGGGGGATCATCTGCTCCATAGACGGGTCAGGGGTTTCGTCGAGCAGGCTTTCCCGTTTAAGACGGGGAAGGTGTTTCAAAAAAGCCCGAATGGCGCCGCTCTTCGAGTTCAACCCACAACCGACCCGCTCTGCGAGTTTCTCGCTGTCCCATTGGGAGCACAGGATGAAATCGTGCGGGACTCCACTCCCCTCCCCTGCACCCCTGAGCACATTCATGCAGAATCGGTGGAACGTGGAAACGCTCACATGGAGCGAACCTTCCCCTGGGACCAGAGATCGGATTCTTCCCTCCATTTCCCGGGCCGCCTTGTTCGTGAAGGTGAGGGCCAGAACACACCCGGGGTCGACGCCTTTCCGAACCAGGAAGGCGATCCTGTGGGTTAAGGTCATGGTCTTTCCGGTCCCCGGTCCGGCGACGATGAGCAGATGGCCTCCCTCGTGGAGCACAGCCTCTTTCTGCTCGGGGTTGAGGGGATCCAGGATGGGATCAGCACCCGATGGTGTGAATGAAAGAACCTCCTTCCTGGCGCGCCGAGTTTTCCCTGCGCCATGTTCTTCTCTTCCTCGGGAGGGAGGAGCGGGTTTTCTGCCCGTGGGGAAGAGCCCGAACTGACCGGCCAGCCTGCTCTTCTCGTCTTCCTGGAAGAGCCGGATTTTCCCGTATTCGCCGTCGTAGCCCCCATCCCGGATTACCTGATTCAGCCGCATTCTCCTGATTCCTTCTGCGAGCAAGGGGCCGCCGGCCTCCTTCAGCTCTTCGAGGGAGCAATCCATGAGAATATGCAATTCGGGTCCCAGACGCTCCAGAAGATCCTCGTAAGCCGATGTCACTTTGTTGGTAGCGGGGCCGCAGGAAAGGATTTCAGAAAGGATCTCGGGAAACGGAATAAGGCTGTGGAAGCCCCTGCTCACGACAGGGGTATCCCTGTCCGCAAGCTCGCACACCCTGTTCAGCACCCCGACTGTCAGCGGCTTGCCGCACTTGGGGCAGATCGCGCTGCAATGGTTCGTCTCCTCCGGTTCGAAGCAGACCCCGCATTTCCGATGCCCGTCGAGATGGTACTTTCCTTCCTCGGGAAAAAACTCAATGGTTCCCAGAAAACCTCGGCCCCCGGTCATTGCCTCCACAACATGGTCATAACCCATTTCCGTGTCGAAGAGATTCGCTTCCCTGCCGAGCTTTGCAGGGGAGTGTGCGTCGGAATTTGATACGAGTACATATCCATCCAGCGCGGAGAAAAGCCCATTCATGGCGGGATCTGAGGACAGCCCGGTTTCCAGCGCGTGGATATGGCAGGTCAAATCCTCAAAACACTCCTCCATGGTGTCGAACCCGGATTTGGAGCCGAACAGGGAAAACCACGGGGTCCAAATGTGTGCCGGAATGAAGAATGCTTTCTCACTTGCCTCAAGAACCATTTCGAGAAGGTCTTTGGAGTCGAGACCCAGGATGGGCCGTCCGTCCGACCTGATATTGCCTATGCGGCCGAGGGCTTTGTTGAACTTTTCGAGAGAGTCGAAATCGGGCATGAGGATGAGGTGGTGGACTTTCCTGGTCTTCCCGCCTTTCTTATAGATGCAGCTCAGCTCGCCCGAGAGAATGAATCGCGGCGATGAACGGCACGAGCGCGGGAGATCGTTTTCCACTCCCTTCTCGAGATCGGGCCTCAAGCGGAAGAGCCCCTGCTCCGCCTCCACGAGGTTTTCCTTCAACTCGGCCACCCAGCCGGGATGGGTAAAATCGCCCGTTCCCAGAAGGTGGATCCCCTTCTTCTGAGCCCAGAGGGCCAGTTTTTCCGGCACCAGATCCCGGGAAGTGGCCCTCGAATAATGGGAATGGATATGGAGATCGGCAATGAATCGCATGGCAGGGGAGTATTCCTCATGGATGGGGGTCTGTCAATCTGCAAAAAGCGCCTCGCGCAGTGAGCAAAGAGTAAGACTTTTCAAAAGAAGTTTTCACCGCGGAAACGCGGAGTGCGCAGAGAAAAATCCTTTTTTTGTCTGCCGGGAGACGACTGCAGACAAAAAGGATTGCTCACAACTTCATGTTCTAATCAGCCGACGCTATCGGTATTTTCCCCTCGGCAATATTTAAGAATATAAACCGGCAATGCAGAGCATCTTTCAATGGCGGTATCTCCCGCCATTGAAAAAAACAATCCTCTCTGCGTCCTCTGCGCCTCTGCGGTGAAACCTTTATCCGCTTACATCCGTTGCCTTCTGCTGACCTCTGATCTCCGATCGCTGACCTCTGGTTTTCCACGGTTTCAACACCGAAACGAACACTGCAAAAACACAGGTTGCGGCCTGAAAGGTCCCGAAGACAAGAAGCATGGTCCTGTTATGCGCGAAAACAGGATCGCTCAGCGCTTGGATGCCTTGGGTTTTTGCGATCGGGGGAAGCGAGTTCAGCCAGGGTCCCAGCCAGAAGGTGCCGAAGATTACCCCATAGAGATTAATCACCCATTTCACCGTCACCCACCGGTGCTTGAACCAGCCCCAGTTGGTCTTCAGGGAATAGAGAAGCCCGGTCAGGAGTGAGCCCATAGCACCGGGGATGATGATCCAATCATCCACGTACCTGAGGGTCCACAGGATCCCGTAAAGCTCGCCCCCGTCCGCAGGATTCACGAAGAACTGTTTACTGCACAAGGTGACCGCACCGCCCACCCACAGACACGCGAAGAAGAGGTGGAACACCTTGAGCCATCTTTGTCCTTTTGCACCGAATTTTTTCATTTTTCTCACCGCCTGTCGGGATTCAATTCCTCGCTTTATTCCTGGACCTGCCCCTTCTACATCTATTTCCAATTACTTACAACGGGATTCAGCAGTCATCGCACGCAGCCGGGCTTAACATCTTTCTTGACATACAACAATTCTGTTGTACAATGCGTTTGTTGTACATCATGAGTACCAGGAGGTCCTTATGACCAGGAATCTCGTTGGCACACCGGCAAGAGGATCCGATTTCTTTGACCGTGAAGAAACGGTTGCTCTTCTTTGGAAGAGGCTGGGCACCGGCAACGTTCTTCTCGCGGCGCCAAGAAGGTTCGGGAAGACAAGCGTGATGTACCACCTTCTCGACCAACCCGAGCCCGGGTGGAAACCGATCCATGTGGATGCGGAATCCATCCGTGAACCGGTGAACTTCGTTATAGCACTCCTGGATGCACTCATGCAGGACCAATCTATCCGGAAGTTCCTTCTTTCTTCCTGGAAACGGATCAAAGGCTGGACAAGAGGATTGCTGGAAAGCGTGGAACTGGGCACCCCCTGGGACGTGGACGTCAAATTGAAGTTGAAAGGGAAGATCCAGGCTGATTGGGAGCAGAAGTCGGAAGACCTGCTCTGTAAGCTATGCGAGTACGACAAAGGCTTCAAAATCCTCTTCATCATTGACGAACTTCCGGTAATGCTCCATCTGTTCCGTGACAACAACGTGTCAGACAGTGACACTCGACTCTTCCTCCATTGGTTCAGGAAACTTCGAACCGACCCGGCTATAGGATTGATGAACTGTCATTTTCTCATAGGCGGTTCCATTGGAATTGAGCCATACCTCTCCCGCCTCGGCGCAATTGATTCCTTCAATGACTTCGAGCGAATCACGCTTTCCGAAATGGACGCCAAAAAATCAGAATCCTTTCTGGGAGCCCTCGTTGAAAGCCACCAAATTGCCCTGAGCGCCGCTTCCCTGAAGGAATGCCTGAAATTAATTGGCACGCCCATCCCCTACTTCATACAGGTACTTGTGGCTGAAATCGCTAACGAGCATGCGCACCGACCCTGCTCTTTAGGTCCACAACGACTTCATCAGCTTTATGAAAACCGCCTTCTCGGGGCTTCATGCAAAGGCTATTTCCAGCATTACTACGACAGGCTGCGGTACTACGATAAGACCGAGGAGCAAGCCGCAAAGGCCATGCTAAAGGAACTCGCACTGTCCTATCCATCCTTTCTTTCAAAGGCGCACCTGCGGGCGGTCTATCGAAAAACCCTCGGCGAGTCCGCGACGGACGACGCGTTCGCCCAGATCATTAGCACACTCGAAAATGATTTCTACATCCGGTATCAGCATAAGGAAGGTGGATTCATTTTCACTTCCAAGATCCTCTGCGACTGGTGGCGACGCTATTACGCATTCTAAGGAGTATCAAAATGAGAGCGAGTCCTCTTTTCAAGTATAACCCCGGCCAGAGTTCGCCTCAGGAAATTGAGGCCACCTTCGTTGCCAGGGAACAGGTCCTGGGGGGAATCTTGAAGGATCTTCGGTCAAGGGGCCGGTCAAAATCCAATCAGCACTATCTGATCATAGGGCCGCGAGGCATCGGGAAGACCAACCTTCTCGTGATGATCAAGCAACAGGTCCTGAACGACAAAGCACTCGCGAAGACATACCTGCCAATCCAGGCTGCTGAGGAAGAATATTCAATCATAGGGCTCCGGGATTTTGTGACCAGGATCCTGGAGTTGATCTCCCAGGAGCCGGATCAAAACTTCAGGCCGGACCTTCAAGCCATCCGAACCACTACCGATGATGAAGAAGCCGCCGAACGCGCCATCTCTGTGCTCAAAGAATTATCCGGAAAAACCAAGAAGAAGATCCTGCTGCTCGTGGACAGCCTCGATTTGATCCTGGGGAATCAATTCAGTGATGAGGCCCAGATTGGAAGGCTGCGGGATCTCCTCATGAATGAATCATTCCTTGTGCTTGTGGGTACCGCCCCAACCTACTTCAGTGAAGTGAGCGGGTATGACAGGCCCCTTTACAACTTCTTCAAGACGGTCCACCTGGAGGAACTCTCCCTTGAAGAAATGACAAACCTTCTGAAGAAGAGGGCCGAGTGGGATCAGAATAAGTCTTTCCTCGATAGCTTGGAACAGATCAAACCAAAGCTTCGTGCTCTTCATCATTTGACCGGTGGGAACCCAAGGCTCGCCTTGATCCTTTATCAGCTTCTCACCCAGAGTACCCTGCCGGAAATTCGGACAGATCTTCAAATGCTTCTGGATGACCTCACCCCATACTATAAAGCTCGGCTGGAAAGCCTGCCTGCACAGCAGAGAAAAGTCATGGATACCTTTGCCCGGCTGGGCAGACCCGCCACGCCAACAGAGCTGGCAGAAGAAACCAGGTTCCCTGTGAATCAAGTCAACAGCATTCTTCAACGACTTCGAGAGCACGGATTCGTAGCTCCGGCACGGCAAAAAAGGAGAAGAACAACACTTTACGTCGTGTCCGAAAGGGTTTTCCGCGTCTGGCACCAAATGAGATTTTCCCCAGAGTCACGCCGACGACTGGAGTTCCTGGTGGAGTTCATCCGGATCTGGTACTCGACAGAGGAATGGGAACAAGAAACAAAACGCCTTTTAGGTGAATACCGAAAGCATGCCGGCGTGAAACATTACGCAGAAGCAGCACCTTACCTAGAACATCTTGATTATATGATTCAGGGGGCACCGAAAGCCGAGCTGCGTTCCAGTGTCGAGGATGCGGTGGTTCTGTCTTGTATCACATCAGGGGATTGTGAAAAAGCTAAAGAACTCCTGAAAAAGAGAATTCGTCATTACGAACGAGAGGGCAATATGAAGCGTCTTTCAGAATCATGGTTCATTCTAGGATATGTTTACTCTGAGCTAGGGAACTCTGATTTGCAGTTAAGCTCATATGAGAAGGCTGTTCACTCCAGGCCAGATTTCCATCAAGCGCTGTACTTCTGGGGCACAGCTCTGGTGGATCTCGACCCAGTGAAAACGGGCAAACAACGAGAGAGCTTGTTGTTAGCTGCCATTGAGAAATACGACAGGGCACTGAAAATCAAACCTGACAAGCATGAAGCTCTGAGTGGTTGGGCCAGCGCTTTAGTTGAACTCGCGCAAATGAAGAGAGATCAAGAACGAGAAAGCTTGTTCTCTGATGCCATTGATAAATGCGAAAGCGCACTGAAGATAAAACCGGATCAACTTGAAGCTCTAATCATTTGGGGTAACGCTTTAGCTCACCTGTCTGAGATGAAGGAAGGCAAGGAACGGGAGGCATTGCTACTAGACGCAGTCAGGAAGTATGAGAAGACTCTCGAGTTTAAACAAGATAGTCACGAAGCACTGTACAACTGGGGTAACGCGTTATTAGTCCTGGCGGAAATGAAAGATGACAAAGAAAAGGAAGCATTGCTTTTAGGTGCCATTGAAAAATACAACGGAGCCTTGAAATCTGAACCAAGCAATCACGAGGCCCTGAACAACTGCGGTCTTGCCTTTTTGAATCTCGCCATGATGAAGGAGCTAAATGAAAGCGAGCGGCTTTTCTATGACGCCTTTGAGAAATTCGAAAATGCTTTGGAATTTAAGCCAAATGCTCAAGTGGTCCTAGACAACTGGGGAACTGCGATGAGGGAACTCGCTATAAGGAAGGAGGGAAAAGAGCAGCGAGAACTGTTGGACTCTGCACTTATGAAAACAGCCGCCGCATCCAACATCGCGAAATCAGATGAGATGGAAAACCTTCACTTCTACTCTGCTAATCATATCAAGACAGCACTAATAGCCATCGTGTCCGCGCTGTACTCAGATGATTGGGGTCGTGCTCGTGAATATTTTGTAGAGATCCTTGAGAGGTTTCCTGATACCGATAGCAAATTTGCAGAGAAGTCGCTTATCGTGTTCTTCAAGAATATAGCGAAAGAAAAAACTGCAGGACAGTTGGCCATATTCCTGGACATGATGGAAGAGCGGTCCATGACTTATGAGCTTGGGCTCCTGATGCCTTTTGCGAAGGCGGTTGAATACTGGCAAAAGGGAAAGGACGAGGAGGTGCTGGATCGGTTGAACCCCGAAATCAGAGAAATGGTCGAGAAGATCATCCATGGGAGTCCAGATGGGTCTTCCAGCGAATAGCAACGACTTTCAAACAGGTCTTGGCACGAATTCGCCTTGATGAAACAGGCCGCTTTCGTTAGATTGCCTCAGATTTGAGTACCAGGAACAGCGAGCATCTTAAAGAGGACCAGCAATGGATGCATTGAAGAGATTACAGGACCTTTTCAGAGAGCTCTTTCAGCTCGAACTGGCGGATCTAGATTTTGGACTATACCGGCTCTTTCATTTGAAGCGAATGGAGATCGAGACTTTTCTGAACGAGCAAAACAAGGATGAAAGACATTCCGGATGCAGGCAACCGATCTTGGAGTGATCTTGAAAAAGAATACCCGCTACTTCGACAGGAAGGCGCTTACATAGAGAAAATGTTTTAAAAGCTTCGGTAGCGTGTCGTCTGAAATCTCTCGATAAGCTGTACATTGATGGGTTTCCCCCGGCCTCAAGCTTGCCGGGGTCTACCCATCCTTCTATGCACCTGCCTTCCGACCTTCCACTTCCGCCTTCCACCTTCCGACTTCCGCCTTCTCTTTTCAGTCTATCAGCACCAGGGTCTGATCGGTGAGCCCGTGCAGAACGGCCGCGGAGACGCTTCCAAGAAGCATCCGCTTGATCCGGGATAGCCCCCTTTTCCCCATGACAATGGTCCCGTATCGCCTGGCCCTGATTTCATGGAGGAGTATTTCGGCAACGTCCCTGCCCGACGGCAGAAGACGCAACTCAAAATGTTTGTCCCAGCCGAGTATCTTGACGAAATCCTCCCACCGACGCATAGCGTCCGCCGCGCTTCCCTGGAGGACATGCACGAAATCGGTATGGAAGTCCGGGTTCCGCAGCAAAGAATGGGATAGAAGCCGGAGCACAAGCAAAGTGGAGACGGAGAGGTCTACGGGGATCAGCACCTCCGACCATCGCGGGTCCTGGCCCACGAGACCGACTACCTTGCCCTTCTGCTTGTAAAGAAACCGCTCCCGCCAGGGCTCCGTGGGATTGCGGCCGACCATGACCGCTCCATACCCTCCCTTGTCTACCTCCCTGCAGAGGGCATCATCCAGCGGTGGGTCGACGCGCCTGGTCAGGTGATTTAGAGCGCCGCCCTTGAAACCCCTGCCGCGCCACATCCGATCGCTCCAGCGAACCACTTCGTCTCTTGTCTCATCGATTGCGGCGCCCTTTTCTTCCGTTGCGAGAAAAAGGATGGATGTGGAGATGCCGTGCCTTGCCGGGATCATTCGTGCCATGGCGCCTTTGAAGAGCCGCCCGTCCTCACCATTTGCCACCACCCACAATCCCCTGAACATATCGCGCGTGAGGAGCCGCTGCTCCAGATCGACTCGTTCCCTGACCCATGTCGGCCAGCGCTCGCAATGAAAACCCCTGTCCAGGACAACCCTTTTCAGGCACCCGTTGCAGTTGACGCAGACAGTCACTTTTTTCCCTTCCCGCGCCTTCCGGACCCATTCCGGATCGGTCCGGAGCACCCTGCCAAGACCGATCAGGGGAGCTGCGCGCCTTTGCAGCGCCCTCCTTGCGATAGAAGGAGTGAGGATTCTCCCGGACACAATGGCCGGCGTGCTCACCTCGGCAGTAAGCGCAGCGGTGTCGTCCACGAGATAGCCGGGTCGCGACATCCTCTTCCTCACCTCCGGGAGGAACATTGAATTGTAAGTGCCTGCGCTGGGGGAGAGATAATTCACCCCTTCCCTTTCCAGGAGTTTGGCAAACGCGATCGCTTCGGGCAGATCGATCCCGCCGGGAACCCACTCGCGCAGAAGAATCCGAAAGCCGATGGGGAATCCATCCGGCACTCTTTTTCTGACCTCTCGAATTACCTGAAGGGGAAAAGCCGTTCGCTGATTGAATCCCGCTGGTTCGGGTTTGTGGGTAAAGGCGGACAGAAACTGGGCCAGGAGATAGCCCGTTGCGCCGTGGAGTTCAACCATGTCGAACCCCGCTTCGCAGGCCCTGCTCGCGGCTTCCCCGAAATCCCCGATGACCCGTTGCTTGTCCTGCTCCGTCATGGGGCGGTTCCAGGCGATGAGATGCTGGAGAAAGCCCTGCGTGAGCCCGAACCGCCTTTCCAGGGGAAAGAAGTTCATGAATTCCTTCAGGGAAGCGATATTGAACGCAAGATGACTGCTTTCCAGGGCCGTGGGGAGCAGGGGGCGATCGGTCCTTGCGAAACGTCCTGCGTGATTGAGCTGGAGAGAGGCCAGTGCGCCGTTTCTTCTGATTGCCTTTGCGAGCCTGGCAAGCCCCGGGATGAATTCATCACTGTCGGCCCTCAGATTATGACGCGAAGAAACGCCGTCAGCGGACACCGCGGCATTTGCCACCACTACCATCGCAACGCCGCCGGCAGCCAGAGAAGAGTAATGCTCGATGAGAAATTCGCTGACCTGCCCGTTGGGAAGGGCGTAACCGGTGAAGACGGGTACCGCCACCAGCCGGTTCTTCAAAGTGCGACTGCCGATTTGATACGGAGTAAAGATCAACCTTCCTCCTTGCGTGTAAGGCTATGCTTTCACATTTTACATCCGTGACCGGCCTGGGTCAACGAGGGCTGGACTCCTTCGCTGCATTCCTGTCGACGCTATCGAAGGGAACTCCCTGCAGGAAGTATACCCTGTAACACCCTGGCGCTGTGACAATGCCGCAGATCAACCTTTCCCCCTCCCGGGCGAGCCCCAAACCGGTTGACAGGGGGCTGCCTAAATAGGATATTCCGTCAAAGACCTTTACTGTAAGGGCTTTCAGCCGACAGGAATGGCACGGAGCGGCGATCGAACGAAAGAGGGGTATCCAGGGGGGAATTTCATGGAGGGTGCCGGATGCAAAGAAAATCGGCTGCTTGTTGCCGTGACAGGCGGGGTTGCATCCGGCAAGTCTACGGTGTCCAGGATGCTGGAGGGATTGGGCGCTCCTCTCATCGACCTGGATATCCTGGCCAGGCAAGTAGTCGAACCTGGAAAACCCGCGTGGGAAGAGATCGTGGATTATTTCGGCCGTGAGATCCTCCTCCCGGATGGCCGGATAGATCGCAAGAGACTCTCCGATATGGTTTTTCGGGATATCGAAAAAAGAAAGAAGCTCGAAAGCCTCACCCACCCCCGTATATTCGAAGAGATGTGCAGGCAGGTCGATGAGATCGCGGCCCGGACCCCCGATGCCATCATTCAGATCGGCATTCCTTTACTGTTCGAACTGAATCTCCAACATCGATTCCACAAAGTGCTCCTCGTCTTTACACGGAGAGAAGTGCAGGTGAGCAGGCTGATGGAAAGGGATGGAATCAGCAAAACCTCCGCGGAAAATATCCTCAAGGCACAGTTGCCGATCGAGGAGAAGGTTGGCTCTGCCGACTTCGTGATTCACAATGACGGCTCCCTTGAAGAGACCAGAAGACAGGTAGAAGCGGTCTGGAAGCAGCTCAAGGCAGAGCAAAGGAGCATATGATTGACACAGGGCCGAGCAGGATAGTATTCTCACTCACACGAAACATCCTGCAATATTTCGTTTCTCCCAGAATTCACAACTTCCGGATCATGCAGTTGACCCTGGGGTGCAATCAGCACTCCAGGTCCAGTCCTTTTGGCGAGGTTTCATTCATGAATCCTTTAATCAGGGAGGGGAACCCATGTTGGTTGAAAACTGGATGAACAGGAACGTGGTGACCGTTGACGCCGAAGATTCCATGCTGGATGCGATGAAACTCCTGAAGGAAAAGAACATCCGCCGTCTGCCCGTACTCAGGAAGGGGAAGCTGGTGGGAATCATTACGGACAGGGACCTCAAGAAAGCCTCACCCTCCGAGGCAACCACGCTGGAAGCGCATGAGCTTCTTTATCTCACTGCCAAAATCACGGTAAAGGAGATCATGACCCCGAACCCGGTGACCGTCCCATTTAATTATACGGTGGAGGAGGCGGCGGCAATTCTCCTGGACCGCAAAATCTCCGGTTTGCCGGTTGTCGATAAAGACGGCAACGTGGTAGGCACCATTACCCAGACAGACATTTTCAGAGTGCTCATCTCTGTGACCGGCTTTGGAAAAGAAGCGATTCAGTTCGCCTTTTCTCTGGAAGACAGACCCGGCTCCATTAAAGAGGTGGCCGACATTATTCGAAAATACAAAGGCCGCATGGCCAGTATCCTGAGCTCCTTCGAGGGTGCACCCGAGGGGTTTCGCACTGTTTATATCAGGGCTTTTGATCTTGACCGTGAAAGGCTTGCCGATTTGAAAAAGGAGCTCAAGGGAACTGCGAAGCTGCTCTACGTGATCGATCATAAGGAGAACAAGAGAGAGATCTTCGTAGGTTGAACAAGAACCGCATGAAAATGCGGTTCTTCGTTTCTGCTGTTCACCTGAGAAGGAGTGAAGCCTACCCTTTCGGAAGCACGGCGCTTTTCCGAAGCCCCGGGAGAGCTTGAAGCTTTTCAATGACCCTTAACCCCAAGGAGGTAAAGACATGAAGAGCAGAAGCATTTATCTGGCAGGCATCCTTTCGGCGTTGTTGATCCTGGGTTTCGCGTCGCAGCATCAGGCCTATGCCCAGGATACCATCCAACTCAAATTCGCCAACTTTTTCCCGCCCCCTTCCCAGCAATCGAAGATCTGCGAGGAGTTCATAGCCGACCTGGAAAAGCAGACGAACGGCAAGGTGAACCACCGGAATAGCCGACTTCGGGCTCGCTCATGTAGAGTACTCGCCGGGAAGAATGCCGGTGACCGAAGCCTGCGATCTGCCCCTCGGGTATCCGAGCGGATGGGTCGCCTGTCATGTGATGAATGATTTTTACAAGAAGTTCAAACCCAAGGAGTGGGACGAGGTGCATATGCTCTGGATGCACTCGAGCACGCCCAATGTGATCATCTCCAAGAAACCGGTCAGGACCCTCGACGACATGAAAGGGGTCAGCCTCAGGGCGCCCGGCCGGATCGGCGACACCATCAAGGCCCTTGGCGGCACTCCATCCCCTGTTCCCATCATGGAGACCTACGACGCCATGTCCAAAGGCGTTGTCGACGGGGTCAACACCCCGTTTGAAACCCTGAAGACCTTCAAGTTCGCAGAAGTCGCCAAGTACACCACGGCAAGCTGGCAAGTGGGAAACGTCTATGCCTTCTACGTGGTGATGAACAAACAGAAATACGACAAACTTCCGCCCGACGTGAAACAGGTGGTAGACAAACTGGCCGGAGAATACGAAGAGAAATTCGCCAAGATGTGGAACCAGGTGGACATAGACGGCAAGGAGTTTGCCGTCAGCAAGGGCGTGGAGATCATAGAGCTCACCCCCGAGCAGGTGGAAAAATGGAAGGCCGCTGCAGAACCTGCCATCAACGGATATGTTCAGAGCATGGTCGGCGCCGGCTACAAAGAAGACGAGGTCAGGGGCTGGATCAAGTACCTCCGGGAACGGATCGACCACTGGACCAAGAAACAGATCGAGCTGAAGATCAAGTCGGTCACCGGACCCCCGGAAATGAGATAGCGCACACTCAATGAGCGGAGCACATAATTGTTGGAGAAACGGCGGTGGCGCCCCCGGGAAAAGGGGGTTCCACCGGCCAGAGGAGAAGGGTAGATGGAGATGCTTTCCCGGTTCGATCGGATCATCAGACGTCTGAGCTCCATTTTCGAGTACTTCGCGCTGCTCAATCTTCTGATGATGGTCGCGATCACCTGCCTGGATGTCATCGGCGCAAAGGTGTTTCTCAAGCCGATCCTCGGCGCGATCGATATTGTGATGCTCAACCAGCTCCTCGCCATCTCCTTTGCGGGCACCGCCACGCTTCTCCTGGGGAGGCACGTGCAGGTCGAATTCGTGGTCATGCTCCTGCCCAAACGGATGCGGGGGGTGATCGAGTCGGTGGTCTGGCTCCTGGTGCTGTTCTTTTTCGCGGTCATGGTCTGGCGCTTGTTCGTGTACGGCGCCGGCACCGGCGGCGAGGTGAGCGCCACGGCGCGCATCCCCCTCAGCCCCTTTGCCTATGCCGCCGCGGTCTCGTTCATCCCGATCTGCCTGGCGGTCCTGGCGGATCTCCTGAAATCCCTTAGAAAGATAGGTCACGCATGAGCCCGGCTGAAACTGGTCTTTTAGGAATCGCTCTTCTCCTGATCCTTTTCATCGCGGGTATGCCGGTCGCCTTTTCCATGGCGATAGTGGGGTTCACCGGTTTTGCATACGTATCCGGTCTGTCACCCGCACTGAACCTGCTGCCCCAGGACATCTTCGAAACCTTCTCATCCTACCCCCTGAGCGTCATCCCCATGTTCATTCTCATGGGCACCTTCGCCTTCGCCTCGGGGATCAGCCAGAGGCTTTACAAGACGACACACGCGTGGGTAGGGCAGCTCCGGGGGGGACTCACCATCGCCACGGTTCTTGCCTGTGCCGGGTTTGCGGCCATCTGCGGCTCCACCGCCGCAACCGCCGCCACCATGGGGCAAATCGCCATCCCTGAGATGAGAAAATACCGCTACAACATGCGCTTTGCCACGGGAACGGTCGCCGCGGCGGGTACGCTTGGCATCCTGATCCCGCCAAGCACCATTTTCATCGTCTATGGCATCCTGACCGAAGAGTCGATCGGCAAGCTCTTCATGTCGGGGGTGCTGCCCGGTTTCATTCTCACACTTTTCTATATCGCAACCGTCTATATCCTCTGCCGCCGCAACCCGGAGCTCGGCCCCCCGGGCGTGAAGACCACCTTCAGGGAGAAGATCGTTGCAACCGGGGGCATCATCGAGGCGTTGATCCTTTTTCTCCTCACCATTGGCGGGCTTTTTCTCGGGTGGTTCAGCCCTACCCAGGCAGGGGCGATCGGGGCAGGCGGATCTTTGCTGATCGGACTCGGGAGAAGGCAGCTTACGTGGAGGGGATTTCTGGAATCAGGCAAGGAGGGGATCCGGACAGCCTGCATGGTCCTTTTCATCATCATGGGGGCGACGGTGTTCGGGCACTTCATGGCGGTCACGACCATCCCCTTCCTGCTTGCCGACTGGGTCGGCGGCCTCCCCATCCCTGCCTGGGCCGTCATGAGCGTCATCATCTGCATTTACTTTCTCGGCGGGTTTTTCATGGATTCCATGGCCCTGGTGGTCGTCACCATACCGATCTTCTTCCCCGTGGTCACCAAGCTCGGGTTCGATCCCATCTGGTTCGGGGTCATGATCGTCCTGGTGGCCGAGATGGGTGTGATCACCCCACCGGTCGGGGTCAATGTGTTTGTAATCAAGGGGATCGTCCCGGACGTGCCTTTGCACGTCATCTTCAGGGGGATCTTCCCGTTTCTTGGGGCCTTGTTCCTTCTGGCGGCTATTCTCATGGTTTTCCCCCAGGTGGCAACCTTTATCCCGAGCCTGATTTCCTATTGAAAGAAAGGATGCAGTTCAATGGGTGACGATCTTCTCTCAGGAAAAAGAATCCTCATCGTGGACGATGAGCAGGATGTCCTCGACACACTCGAGCAACTGCTGACGATGTGCGAGGTGGTCCAGGCGGCGGCCTTTGAAAAGGCCAAGGAGCTTCTGGAGACGCAGTACTTCGATATCGCCATCCTCGACATCATGGGCGTGGATGGATACCAGCTCCTCTCCATCGCCAACGAAAGGAATGTCCTCGGGGTCATGCTCACGGCCCATGCCCTCAGCGCGGACAATGTGATGAAATCCTACAAGGAGGGCGCGGCCGCCTATCTGCCCAAGGCGGAGATAAGCAAGATCGTGGTCTTCCTGAACGACGTGCTGCAGGCGCAACAAGAGGGGAAACACCTCTGGTCGAGATGGTATGGCCGGCTCAGCTCGTTTTTCGACCGCAAGTTCGGGGAGAACTGGAAGGAGCAGGACAAGGATTTCCTGGAAAAATACAAGAACTGGTATTAGCCCTTTCTTGCGTCGCATCTCAAAGATTGGAATGTCCTGCCCGTCGCATCTCAAAGATTGGAATGTCCTGCCCGCCATTCCTCTTCCTGCACCCCGGTAGTTTCTCATCGTGAAATTGGGGTGCATTCCACCGCAATGACACTTCCTCCCCCCTGAGCAGACGGGTCACACCCCCCGGAGCCGAACCTTCGATCCTCAGACAGCAGCGCAGGCCATGGCCAAAGTTCTTTTCGAGCGGGCATGGCAACATGGAAGCCCAAGTTTCAGCTTGACACACCGGCAATCTCTCCTGTATGGAGTTCTTATAATGAAATGACTCGTCACGATATGAAACGATCTTCCTCTCGGAGGGCTTATGGAAGAGAAGATGTTGCTTTCAACGGCTGACATTCTTAGAAGGAGCGCAGAGCGTTTTCCCGAGAAGACTGCCCTTGTGGACGGGGAACGCAGGATTGCCTACAGGGAACTCGAAACGATGGCCGAGGGATTGGCAGCCAGCCTTCAGGCGCTGGGGTATCGGAAGGGGGACAGGGTTGCCATCTACATGAAGAACTCCCTGGAACTCGTGACGGCCTTCTATGCCTTGCAGAAGCTTGGGGTCATTGTGGCCTGGGTGAACCCCAATTACCGGGTGGCCGAGGCGCGGTTCATCCTGAGCAACTCCCAGGCGAAAGGGGTATTCCTGTTCAGGGAATGGGAAGGGTATGACTACCTGAGCGCTCTTTTGGAGATGAGAAGCGAGCTTCCTTCCCTGGAGAGAATCTTTGTCGCAGGCGGGGGCCAGGGCAAGGGGGTTTCCCTCTTTGACGACCTGCTCAAGGGTGGACAGGGCAAGCGGCCCACGACACCGGCGATCGACCCCGAGCACGATCTCTCTATGCTTATCTACACCTCTGGAACCACCGGAAGGCCCAAAGGGGCCATGATCACCCAAATGCAGGCGGTGGGGGCTGCGCGGCAGTATTCCCTCGGCACTAATGCCGGTCCTGAAGACGTCTTCATCGGCTTTCTGCCCATGAGCCATTCCTATGGCTGCGGGTCCATTCTGATTCAGCCTCTCCTGCTCGGCTCCACCCTTGTGGTCATGGACAAGTTCGACCTGAAACGCTGCTTTGATCTTATAGCCCGGGAGCGGGTAACCCTCCAGCTCGGAGCCCCGGCACACTATATTCTGGAGCTCAACCATCCAGAACGGGCAAACTTCGACCTGAGTTGCCTTCGGGCAGGGCTCATCGCAGGGCAAATCGCGCCGGAGGGGCTTATCGGGAGGGTGCAGAAGGAGATGGGGGTCTATCTCACGTCCTTCTGGGGAGCCTCGGAGGTGGGTCCCGGTGTCGGTGTCATGTGCCCCTACCCCTCTCCCCTGGAGATCCGGGAGGAATACATCGGTTTGCCTGTTTCCGGCACAAAGGTGCGCGTGGTGGACCCCGCGACCAGGAAAGAACTCCCTGACGGACAAATCGGTGAGCTGACCCTCTCGGGATGGCATGTGATGAAGGGCTACTGGAACAACCCGGAGGAGACCGCCAGGCAGGTTGTGGACGGCTGGCTGTTCATGGGGGACCTCGTGTCCAGGGAAAAGGATGGGTACATCCGGATCTACGGCCGAACCAAGGATCTGATCAACAGGGGCGGGTTCAAGGTTTACGCCTATGAGTTGGAGACGCTCATCGCCGAACATCCCAAGGTTCAGGAGATCTGCGTGGTGGCTACCCCGAACCCTGTCCTGGGCGAGAGCATCTGCGCCTGCGTGGTGCCCGCGAAAGGGGAAGCACCGACGCTTGCGGAAATCAGGGGATTCCTGGGGGACAAGATTGCCTCCTACAAGCTTCCGGACGAGCTCTGCAGCATGGAGAACTTTCCCCGCCTCTCAGGCGGGATGAAGATCAACAAATTCGGCCAGGGCGGGGTGCGCGAAATGGCCCTCAGGAACGAAAGCCGTGAGCGGCACCGCACACGGTGAGCCCAAGCCGGTTTCATCTGTTCACGACCTGGCTCTTCCGGGCGTCAGGCAGGGAATGCACCATATCGCTTCGTATCGAATCATGAAATCTATGCAAACCTCTCAAAGAGAGTACAAAGTGCAGGCAGTGGATCGGGCCCTCGACATCCTGGACTGCTTCAGTTTCCAGAGTCGGGAGCTTTCCCTGGCCGAGATAGCCCACGCAACCGGCCTCAACAAGACTACGGCGAAACGACTCATGTCCAATCTCGCCCACCGGGGGTATTTGCTGCAGGATCCGGCCACCAGGAACTACCGTCTCGGGCTGCGTCTTTTTGAACTGGGAGGAATCGTTTTTTCCTCCTTTTCCCTGCGACAGGCTGCGGCCCCTTCCATGAACCGGCTGCAGAAGGAAACGGGGGCAACCGTCCTTCTCGGAATGATGATGGAGGACCAGGTGCTCTATGTCGACAAGCGTGAGGGCCGCGGCATGATCCGCATATCTTCGGATATCGGCTGGCGAAGGCCCGTGCATTATGGAATGCTCGGCCCTGTTCTTTTGGCATTTATGGACCGGAAAGAGGTAAAAAGGCTGCTCGCCAGAGACCCCCTTCAACAGCACACCCCCTTTTCCATTACCGATGAAAACGCCTTTAGCCTTCGGCTCGAACAGATTCGGCAAGACGGCTATCTCGTGGAAAGACAGGAGGCTGTGGAAGGAGTGATCGGGATCTCCGGTCCCATTCGGGATTACTCTCGCAAAGTCGTAGCAGCCATGGGCATTGTGGTCATGATGGCGAAGAGCCAGAATAAGAACGACATCGATCGCTACATCAAGATGGTCACGGAAGCCTGCTCCGCGACATCATCCGCCCTTGGCTATCTGAAGATTTAGGAATCCATTTATTACGGAGAGCAGACAAAAGTTTGCATTTATCTCGCAGAGCCCACAGAGCGCGTTGGTACTTGATCGACGGCAGAACCGAGATGCCGCTTATAGCTCTTGCCCCGAAGGGTGAAGCTTGTCCTGTTTTTTTTGAAAGAAACAGGACAAGCTGGCACTCTTAAGACTCTGCGATCTCTAGCGAAGCGGGTGAGAGAATCCGGCCGAAAGACATGCGCTCACCACCCATTAAGGAGATTGCATATGCCGATTGAAGGTTTCACACCCTATGGGAAGGAAGAGGTTGAGAAGTACAGCAGCATGAGATGGTGGCTGGGGATGACTTGGGGGGACATCTTTAACAAACATACGGATATCTACCCCGACAAAATCGGCCTTGTGGACAGCACGGGCCGCTGGACCAACAGACAACTCCGCCAGACGGTGGATAAGCTGGCCGTCAGTCTCATGGAACTGGGTATCCAGCCGAAAGAGAGGGTGCTTCTCCAACTGCCGAACTGGCATGAATTCGTCTTCTCTTTCCTGGCCCTCCAGAAAATAGGCGCCATCACCGTCATCCTCATCCCACGCCACAATCAGACCGAGATCAACCATATCTGCAAGTTGACGGAGCCCGTGGCCTGGGTGCTGCCCCGACAGTACGGAAAGGTCGCCTACCAGCCGATCATCGAGGATGTGCTGAAGGAAAATCCGCAGATCCGAAACATCATCCAGGCGAGGGGTCAAAGTGAAAAGGCTTACCATTGCCTGGAAAAGCTGACGGATCGAGGGGATCTCACGTCCGGGGACGAGAAGGCTCTGGAGAACAGGAGGCCCGACCCGGATGAGGTCTCCCAGATCCTGCCCACGGGCGGGACCACGGGGCTGCCCAAGGTGAGCCCGCGGACGCACAACTGTTACATGAACAACGTGGAATACCATGGCTATCGCTGGGAAATTACGAGTCAGGACACCATCATGGTGGTCACCCCCCTCGGCCATAACCTGAGTGTACACTGGGGCATGGCTGCGGCGCTGTTCTTCCATGCCAAGCTTGTGCTCCTCGATTCGACAAAACCGCAGGATATCTGTGAGTGGGTCCAGAGGGAAAGAGTGACGGCGATCCCCACTGTCCCCGCTTTGTTCGCGCGGATTGTGCAAATGGACGACCTTCACAAATTCGATCTCAGTTCGCTCAAAAAGATCTCCGTTGGCGGCGCCCCGAGCACACCGGAACTCGTCAAGAGCGTCAATGAGAAAATCGGCGCGCAGTTCGTCAACGGCTTTGGCTCGGTGGAAGGCACCTGCGCCAGCACAAAGCTGGGAGACAGCATCGAGCTCATCTGCGGCAGCGTGGGAAAACCCATCTGCCCCTATGACGAATTGAAGGTGGTAGACCCATACGACAAGGAAGTAGCCGTCGGCGTGGATGGCGAGCTCGTCTCCAGGGGACCCGGCATTTTTACCGGGTACTTCAAAGCGGCCGAGCGGGAGAAGACCTTTACCAGGGACGGCTTTTTCAGAACGGGCGACCAGGCGAGGAAGGATACAGAGGGGAACATCTGGATCACGGGCCGCATCAAGGACATCATTATCCGGGGCGGTGAGAATATCAGCGCCGTGGAAATCGAGGGCATGATGAGCGAATATCCGGGCCTCGTGGATTCGGCCGTGGTCGGGATGCCGGACAGGATTCTCGGGGAGAGGGTATGTGCTTATGTGGTTGTCAAGCCCGGTGCGCAGGTGAGCCTCGAGGGGCTTGTCACCCATCTGAAGGGAAAGGGCGCCTCGGTGCTCCAGCTTCCCGAGAGGATAGAGATCATCGAGGAGATCCCGATGACCAAGGTGGGAAAAGTAGATAAGAAGTATCTGAGAGAGGTGATCAAAAGAAAGTTGGAGCAGGAAGGGAAAGAATGAACGTCGAACATCGAACGTTCAACATCGAGTGCTGAATAGGGGAAAAGAACCGAGGGACGACCGCTTCGCTCGGACGAGGGACGGAAGAGACAAAAGCAATCGAATGCAGAATGGAGAAAGAAAACCAGAGGAGGGTAGAGATGCACCAGGAAGAATATCAGGTTGTAGGTAAGCCTGTAGAGAGAACGGACGGAAGGGTCAAGGCGACGGGCAAAGCCCGTTACGCAGGGGACCTTGTCGCCCCGGGCATGCTCCACGGCAAGCTTTTGAGGAGTCCCTTTGCCCATGCAAAGATCCTGAACATAGACACAAGCAGGGCAAAAAAGCTGCCGGGCGTTCTTGGAGTGATTACCGGAAAGGACTTTCCAGGCATCCCGTTCGGCACGAGACCGGACACGCGGGACCAGCTTCCCCTGCCGATCACCAAGGTCCACCATTTCGGCGAGGGTGTCGCTGCTGTAGCCGCCATAGACGAGGATACGGCTGAAGAAGCCCTCGATCTGATCACGGTAGATTATGAAGAGTTGCCCGTGGTGCTCACTGCCCAGGATGCCCTGGCCCCCGGAGCGGTCCTGGTGAACGAGTTCTGCAAGAGCAACATCGCCTATGCGTCCGACTTTCGATTCGGAGACCCGGACGCCGGTTTTAAAGAGGCGGATTACGTGAAGGAGGAAAAGTTCAGCTCGCAGCGCGTTGCCGTCGGTTTCATAGAACCCCATGCCTGCCTTGCTGAAGTGGATGCGACGGGCAGGGTCCTGCTGCAAGGATCGAAACAGAGCCCTTATCCGACCTGGCGCCACATGTGCAGGGCTCTCGACCTCCCGCTCTCCAAGATGCGGCTCGTCACGCCTTTCGTGGGCGGCGCATTCTCAGGCAAGCATGACCCGTTTGACGTGGATTTCGCCGCGGTCAAACTCGCTCAGGTAACGAACCGGCCCGTGAAAATCGTATTGAACTACGACGAGGTGCTGGCCGGCTACCGGCAGCGGAACGCCATGGATGCCGTGGTGAAGATGGGTATGAAAAAGGACGGCAGGATCACTGCTCTCAAGACGGAATGTGTCCTTGAAGGCGGCCCCATCGCAGGCATAGGGCCGTTCAACATCTACTTTTTCGGGGCGTGGCTCAACCTCCCCTACAAAGTGCCGGCCATCGATTTCCATGGAAAGCTCGTTTACTCCAACAGGGCCCCCTGCGGAACGGTGCGCGGGCAGGAGATCGTGCTCGCACAGTATTGCGTGGATTCCATGCTCGGCATCATGGCGGAGGATCTCGGTATCGACCAGGTAAAGGTCCGCGCCGTCAATGCCGCCACCGACAACTACACCACTGTAAACGGCATTGTCATCGACGTGAGCGGCCTGCCCGAATGCATAAAGAAATCGGCCAAGACCATAGGGTGGGAGGAGAGCAGAAAGTCTCGGCCCAAAGGCAGGGGGATCGGTTTCAGCTGCGCTGCCCATCCTTCGGGCGTACGGCTGGGCGGCCATTTCGGATCATCGGTCCTTCTGAAGCTCCAGGAAGACGGGAAGGTCATCCTGACCCACGGAGGCACCGAAATAGGCCAGGGCGCAAACACCGTCTTCTGCCAGATGGCGGCGGAGGTCCTCGGCATTCCCTTTGAGGACGTCATTCAGGGACCGAGCGATTCGGACACGGCGATTCTCGATTCCGGCATGTTCTCCGATCGATGCACCTATTGGGACGGAAATGCCACCATTGCAGCAGCCAACGACCTGAAGCGCCAGCTGGCGGCGATTGCCGCTGAGAAATTGCAGGCCAAACCGGAGGATCTCGTGTTCAAGAACGCCAAGATCTCTGTGGCAGGCCAGCCGGAAAAGGCAATGAAACTCATCAACGCAGCGAGAACCGCATACTATGACCTCGGAACGCCTCTCTACGGGAGAGGGTACTGGGCGGCCACGGACATCGACCTCGTCGACTGGAAGACTGGAAGGGGCAACCTTGCCCATGGGGTCGACTTCATCGCCACTGCAGTGGAAATGGACGTCGATTCGGAAACGGGCAAGGTAACCCTTATAAAAGGCGTGAGCGGCGACGATGCAGGCCAGCCGATCCACCCTGTCATGCTGGAAGGTCAGGTGAACGGCGGCTCGGCCCACATGACCGGCCACGCACTCATGGAGGAGTCCCTCTATGACGAAAAGGGCCGGATGCTCAATTACTCCTGGAGAGACTACAAGCAGCCCACGGCGCTCGACACACCGGAGTATATTGTCGACCACATTCATACCCACGACCCCTATGGGCCGTTTGGCGCCAAAGGCGCTGGCGAGGCAAGTTCCTGCTCCACCATAGCCGCTATCGCCAACGGGATCTACGATGCCGTCGGAGTCCGGATCAAGGATCTTCCCATCACCCCCGAGAAGATCCTGGCCGCACTGAAGAGGAAGGAGGGAAAGTGATGTTTATCAAGAGACTGCCCCGTTTTGAATACCATGCCCCCGGTTCCGTTCCAGAGGCCCTGGAACTCCTGTCCCGTTACGGAGGCGCTGCGAAGCTGCTTGCAGGAGGAACGGATCTGGTTCTTGCCATGAAGAAGCGAAACGTCACGCCCGCCCATCTGATCAACCTGAAGACCATACCGGGTCTTTCAGGCATCGAGGCCGACGGAGAAGGCGTTACCATTGGCGCACTGACCACGATCGCCGAGATAGAGCGCTCATCCGTGATCAGGGAGACGTATACTGCGCTCTGGGATGCCGCCCTCGTCATGGCCTCTCCCCAGGTGAGAACCCTCGCTACCATCGGTGGAAACCTCGTGAGTTCCGTTCCTTCGGCCGACACCGCCCCGCCGCTTATGGTCCTCTCTGCCCAGGCCAGGATTACCGGTCCGGCCGGTGAGCGCACCTGCCCTGTTGAAGATCTCTTTGCCGGTCCTTCCTCCTGTGCTCTTGCCGCCGACGATATTCTTACCGGCATCAGAATCCCTATCCCGAAGGGAAGGGGAGTTTATCTGAAATCCATGCGCCGCGCGGCGCTCGATCTGGCTCTGGCAGGAGTGGCGGCTTACCTTGCGTGCGATGGAGGCAAGGTCTGCACCGATGTGAAGATTGCCCTGGGCGCCGTGGCCCCCACCCCGATCAGGGCCGCCGCCGCGGAAAAGGTTGTCCTGGGCAAGGTGCTCACCGAAGAACTGTCCGCCGAGGCAGGAAAGGTGTCGGCCACTGTCTGCAGACCCATCACCGATGTGCGGGCAACTCAGGAGTACCGCTGCAGCCTGGTGGAGGTGCTCACCAAACGGGCTCTGCTTCAGGCCCTGAACAGATTGAACCAAGGAGGAGTCCAGTGAAAGCACTCATGGATCTGACCCTTACGGTCAACAACATTACCTATACGATCGCCGTTGAACCGAATCTCACCCTTACTGACGTTCTTCGGGACAAGCTGGGGCTCACCGGGACCAAGAAGTCCTGCAACGAAGGAGAATGTGGGGCCTGCACGGTTCTCATGGACGGAAAGCCTGTGGCGTCCTGTCTGGTTCTGGCCATGGATGCCCAGAACAGGAATATCACCACCATCGAGGGATTGGCCGACGGCGAGAAGCTCCATCCCCTTCAGGAGTCTTTTGTGAAACACGGCGGAATCCAGTGCGGCTACTGCACCCCCGGCATGATCATGTCTGCCAAGGCCCTTCTCGATGAAAATCCCGACCCGACCGCTTTGGAGGTCCGTAAAGCCATCTCCGGGAATCTCTGCCGGTGCACCGGGTATCAGCAGATCGCCGACTCCATTCTGGCTGCGGCCAAGGCGATGAAGAGATGAGTGATGAGACGATGCGTGTTCCAAGAAGCTCATATGAGGCTTAATTGAAGATCAATCTCAAATCCAATTTCCTGCTTCTTGGGGATGCGGATATCGACAGCATGGAGTTTGACTCTTCTGAAATTACGCTGCGTGAGCTTCTTGACACCATCACCCGACGCGCCACCAATTCTCCCGGGTTTCTGAATCGCGACGGAACCGATCTGAACAGTGGTTGGGTCATCGAAATTGAAGGACGTTCTTTCGATATGTGCGAAAAGGGGATCAACACCATGCTGAAAGACGGAGCCAGCGTAGTCATCAACATCGAGATGCTCGGAGGAGGATAGAGAACCATTTAGAATGAGCCCGATAAGAAACTGCAACACTGATTTACGTCCGCCTGGTTAAAGAAGCACGTGCGGAGATGTCCTCCGCTCTAAGCTATCTGAAGAGCCTGCTTCAGATCGAATCTCAACCAAGAGGAGGGAAGAAATGAAATACAAGAGACTTTTTTTGGCCGGCTTCACCATCCTTTCATCGATTCTGATCCTGAACGGTATCCCCTGTAATCGAGTCTTTGCTCAAGAGAAAGACATTGAGCTGAAAATGGCCAACTTCTTCCCCCCTCCTTCCAGCCAGTCGAAGATCTGCGAGGAGTTCAAAGCGGATCTGGAAAAGCAGACGAACGGCAAGGTGAAAGTGCAGTACTTTGCCGGAGGGGCGCTTCTGAAGGCTCCTGTGATGTTCAAGGGGGTCTCGACCGGCATTGCCGACATCGGGCTCTCCCATGTGGAGTACTCGCCGGGAAGAATGCCGGTGACCGAAGCCTGCGATCTGCCCCTCGGTTATCCAAGCGGATGGGTCGCCTGTCATGTGATGAACGATTTCTACAAGAAGTTCAAACCCAAGGAGTGGGACGAGGTGCACGTCCTCTGGATGCACTCGAGCACGCCCAATCTGATCATCTCCAAGAAGCCGGTCCGGAGTCTCGAAGACATGAAAGGCCTCACCATCCGGGCGCCCGGCAGGATCGGCGACACCATCAAGGCCCTGGGCGGGACCCCGTCCCCCGTTCCCCTCATGGAGACCTACGATGCCATGTCCAAAGGCGTTGTCGACGGGGTCAACACCCCGTTCGAAACCCTGAAGAACTGGAAGTTCGCCGAAGTCGCCAAATACGTCACGACAAGCTGGCAAGTGGGAAACGTCTATGCCTTTTACGTGGTGATGAACAAACAGAAATACGACAGACTCCCGCCTGACGTGAAAAAAGTGCTCGACAAGCTGTGCGAGGAATACGAAGAGAAATTTGCCAGGATGTGGAACCAGATTGACTTTGACGGCAAGGAGTTTGCCGCCAGCAAGGGTGTGGAGTTCATCGATCTCGCCCCGGATCAGGTGGAGAGGTGGAAGGCCGCTGCCGTGCCTGCCGTCGATGCCTATGTCCAGAGCATGGTCGGCGCAGGCTACAAGGAGGATGAGGTCAGGGGCTGGATCAAGTACCTCCGGGAACGGATCGACCACTGGACCAGGAAGCAGATCGAGCTGAAGATCAAGTCCGTCACCGGCCCTCCGGAAATGAGGTGACGCCCGCCATGGGGGACCTGCATAACCAGGCCCCCCATGGGACGTTCATTGCGTCGGCATGCTTCTTCCCGGCGATCACGAAGCTCGGGTTCGATCCCCTCTGGTTCGGAGTCATGATCGTCCTGGTGGCCGGGATGGGCGGCCTTTATCCCAAACCTGATTTCCTATGAGAGATGCTCTATGGATCGAAATCGTGTAGACGCAAAGAACCATTACCACCTGCGAACCCTCGAGACGCTGCCCCTGGAGCAGCTCGAAGCGCTGCAGTTCGAGAGGACCAAGAGGACCCTTCTGAGGGCTTACCACGGAAGCGGTTTCTACCGCGATCTCTTCGACGCGGCCAAAGTCCGACCGGAGGATTTTAAGCGGCTCGACGATATTGAGAGATTTCCCTTCACGGACAAGCAGGCCCTCATCAAAGATCAGCAGGATAACCCGCCCTTCGGAAGAAGGCTTTGCGTCCCCTTGAGGAGGGTGCGGCGTGTAAATCTCACGAGCGGGACGTCGGGAATGGGTCAGGAGGTGCACTGTCATGAAGACGGCTCCATCCGGGCCGCGAACGCGTCAACCGCCTCGCACTTTGCCGCCGCGGGTCTCAAGAAGGGGGACCTCTCCGCGGTTCTTTATCCGCTGGGGACCATGACCGGGGGCATGCTCTCTTACGAGGGGCTCCGCACGTTCGGCGCCACCCCTCTCCCTCTGGCCGTGTTCAATGCGACCCAGAAGATCGATATGATGAATCGCTTCGGCGTGCACCATGTGCTGACCACTCCCGCCTACCTGACGCGGCTTACCTCTCTCTGCATGGAGAGAGGAAAGGAGCCCAGGGAGCTCTTCCCGCGGCTCAAAGGCGTAACCCTCTCGACAGAACCCTTTTCCGTGGCCTGGGCGGTCCGGATGGAAGAGATCTGGGGCACGGTGGTCCACGACATCTACGGGTCCACACAGCTGAACCTCAATTACGCCGTGACCTGCAAGTACGGGGCGGCGCCGGACGGTCAGCGCGGGTACTATCACCTGGCGGACCATTTTGCCATGGTGGAGGTCATCGATCACGAGACGCATCGGCCGGTGCGTTTCGGGGAATGGGGAGAACCGGTCGTCACCACCTTCTCCAGGGAGGCAATGCCCCTCATCCGCTTCAGGACCAACGACCGGGTGAGACTGCTCCCTCCGGATCTCTGTGACTGCGGCAGGGTTTCCCGCGCGATGTGGGAAGCGGGCACCATCTCGAGATATGACGATATGATCAAGATCAAGGCCACCAATGTCTGGCCACAGACCGTAGATGAAGTGATCTTCTCCTTCGAGGATGTGGACGAGTATTCCGGGAGGGTATATATTGCGGACGACGCAAAAGAGGTGGCGGAAGTCCTGGTGGAGTTCAAAAGGGGCGGCCCCGGCGCGGATACCAGGGTCGGGCTGCTGGAGAGGATCGGCGAGAAGATTAAAGACAAGACCCAGGTGTCCATGCGGGTTAGGGAAGTGGCCCACGGAACGCTTCCCCGCTTCGAGTACAAGGCAAGACGATGGACGGATGAAAGGATCAAAGGGCTCGAGCGGGTGACCTACATGGAGAAGCGGCCGGGCTGAAACGGCCCCTGGTCCCGGAAAGGATGCAGATCCGCGGGCGAAATAGAGAATTGGAGGTAGAAAGTGAGCGCCTTGGTTAAGAAAGTGATTTGTACGCAGTGCCACAACGCGTGCAGGCTCGCGGCAACGGTGGACAACGGCCGCCTCGTCTCGGTCGACCCGGACAGGGAGTTCCCGGGCGCAAAGTCGTCCTACCCGATTACCTCGGCATGCCCGCGTCGGAGGAACGTGCTGGAGTACTTCTACCATCCGGGCCGGCTGAATTACCCTCTCCGGCGGACGGGCGGCCGCGGCGAGAACAAGTGGGAACCCGTATCGTGGGATGATGCCCTCTCGGAGATCGGCGCCAGGCTCAGGCGGATCATAGGAGAGCACGGGCCGGAGGCGGTCGCCACCACGAGCGGCACGGGCCGGACCCATGACGAGATCAGGCAAAGATTCTTCAATCTTTTGGGCTCACCGAACCACACGGGGGCAGGCCAGATCTGCTACGGTCCCTTTTGCGTGATGAGCCATGTGCTGTTCGGCTGGCGGCTCTTCCCCGTGGTCCGGGACAACACGCGCTGCATCCTTCTCTGGGGCGGCGGGGGCCCGCGTTACTGGGATGTGTTCTGGAAATCGGCAGTCCGGGCGCGAAAAGAGAACGGGGCAAAAATCATCGTGGTGGACCCGAGGGGGATCGACTCGGTGAGACATGCGGACCTGTGGCTTCAGATTCGACCGGGAACAGACTGCGCCCTGGCCCTCGGCATGATCCGGCACATCATAGAAGAGGGTCTTTACAACAAGCCGTTTGTGGAGAAGTGGTGTCACGGATTCGATGAGCTCAGGGAGCGGGCATCGGGGTTTACATCCAACAGGGTTGCTGAGATCACCGGGGTTCCCTCTGACAAGATCCGACTTGCAGCCGAGTGGTACGCGACCCTCACCCCGGGGGTGACGAACCACGGAATGGGAATCGAACACCTCCCGAGCGTTATCGAAACCCTTCACGCTCACTTTGCGCTTTCCGCGCTCTGCGGGAACGTGGACGAAAAGGGAGGCGACATCTTCACTACGCCCTATCCGGGCATCGTTCACGAGCAGGCCATCGCCGCCCATGAGAGGCTTTCCGAGGAGCAGATCAAAAAGACACTGGGAATAGACCGGTTCCGCCTCATGTCGCGAAAGGGGTTCGACCTGGTGCAGACCCATGTCAGCAGGGTTTACGGCAACGAGGCATACAACCGCACCTCTTATGAGGTCTTCGCCCACGGCCCTACCCTGTATCGGGCCATCCTGACCGGCAAACCCTATCCTGTACGAGGTCTGATCACCCTCTCGAGCAATCCCATGGTGACCGCCCCGAACACGCGGCTCGTGTACCAGGCCATCAAGAGCCTCGATCTGTATGTGGTGATGGATTTCTTCATGACCCCAAGCGCCCAGCTTGCCGATTTTGTCCTCCCGGCCACCACCTATCTTGAGCGGCCGTGGCTGTGGACCTACTCCGGTGTCGTCGGGAGCGAACGGGCCATGCCGAAGAGCGTGCAGGGTGCGTACGATCGCCGCGACGATTTCGATTTCTGGAGAGGTCTCGGGCTTGAGCTCGGGCAGGGCACTGACTGGCCATGGGAAAGCCTGGAAGCGCTCTACGACTATCGCCTGCGCCCCATCGGCTTGAATTTCGAGGAGTTCATGAGCCGTGGCGGTTTTTTGTCCTCACCCAAGGAGCCCCGCCGATACGAGAAGAGCGGGTTTGCAACGGCCACCGGGAAGATCGAGCTCAGCTCCAGGACCCTGGCCGCCCTCGGTTACGATCCCCTGCCGGCGTTTCGCGAGCCGCCGGAAAGTCCTTACAGCCGCCCGGATTTGGCTGAAACCTACCCCCTCATCCTGATTACGGGAGGACGCCATCTCCCCTTCTATCACTCCGAGCACCGCCAGGTGAACTCCATGAGGAAAATGCACCCGGACCCGATAGTGCAGATCCACCCGGACACGGCATCCCGGCTGGGCATAAATGAAGGCGATTGGGTGTGGATCGAAACCGCCCGAGGCCGAATCGAGCAGAAGTGCCGGCTGTTCGAGGGCATTGACCCGCGGGTGGTTCATGTGCAACACGGGTGGTGGTTTCCGGAAGAGGACGGGGCGGATCCGAGTCTTCACGGAGTCTGGAAATCCAACTCCAATGTCCTCACTGACGACGATCCCGAAGTCTGCAACCCCGTGAGCGGGGGCTGGGCTCTGAGAACCATGCTCTGCAAGGTGTACAAGGAGAGGTAGTCAGGGGTCGATATCCGCATAAAAGCCGCAAATGCAGACACATAACGGATAGCGCTATCCAGTCGACTCGCCTGCAGCCCCAAACCACAGACCCCAATTTCTCCCCCTGCAACTCTCGAAGCCATAAGTGCTCAGCTGAACGCAAAACCTGCGCCTTAAAGGGTTCAAGTACTTGTGCTTGCAGGGGTGCGCGATATGGGATATACCTAAACCGGATTTCGTTTTCTCAAGTACTCCCTCTAGACATTCTTAACCGAGTCCTGATCGGGCGACCCCGTTCGTGGAGGCTTATGCATACCTTCAGCGTTCTTGTCGTGGATGATGAGAAAGACTTTCTTGAGACGGTCGTCAAACGGCTGGAGCAGCGCAAGATCAATGTGACGGGTGTTGGAAGCGGCGAGGATGCGCTGGAGCAACTGAAGAAAAAGGAATTCAGTGTGATCATCCTCGATGTCAAGATGCCGGGTGGAATGGATGGCATCGAGGCTCTTCGCATTATCAAGAAGATGCAGCCCTATGCCGAGGTGATCCTGCTCACCGGACATGCGTCTGTGGAAACAAGCATAGAGGGACTGAAACTTGGCGCATTCGATTATGTGCTGAAGCCCGTCAAGCTTGAAGATCTGCTTGCCCGTGTTTCCGCTGCGCTGAAAAGAAAGGGCGGGGATCAGAAACTGCAAGAATGAATCCGCCCGCTTGGGCCGCAAAGGCAATGGTTTCTTCCAGTCAGTCCCTCAAAGTAGGAGGACCAGATGGATTCTTTCATGGTTTTGATAGTGGATGATGAGAAGGATTTTGTTGAAACCACGGTCAACCGGTTGATCAAGAGAAACATAGAGGCTGTCGGGGTAACGAGCGGCGAAGAGGCATTGGAGCTTGTAAAGAAAAGGCTTTTCGATGTGGTGGTCATGGACGTCAAAATGCCCGGAGGGATGGACGGTATCGAGACCCTGCGGGAGCTGAAAAAGATTCGCCCCCTGGTAGAGGTGCTGTTGCTGACAGGACATGCTTCTGTGGAGACAAGTATTGAAGGGATGAAGCTGGGGGCTTTTGATTACCTGCTGAAACCAGTATCCCTTGAAGAGCTTCTGGTGAAGCTGGGCCATGCCTTTGAAAAGAAATCCGAGCATGATCAGAAAATCCGCAAGGCCAAGATCAAAGACCTGATACGTTTTCCGGGAAGAGTGATCACGCAGGACAAGGACCTTTGAAATGGACTCCTTTTGCGTACTGCTGGTGGATGACGAGAGGGAATTCCTGGAGACCCTGGTGAAACGGTTGAACCTGCGCAAGGTACAGGCGTTTGGCGCAGGAAGCGGACCGGAGGCGCTGGAGTTCCTGGATCGGAATCCGGTGGATGTGGTGGTTCTGGACGTCAAGATGCCGGACATGGACGGGATCGAAGTGTTGAGGCTTATGAAGGGGCGCCACCCCTTGATCGAAGTGATCATGCTTACCGGGCATGCGAGTCTGGAGGTGGCGATAGAAGGGATGGAGGCCGGCGCATTCGACTACATGATGAAACCGATCAATATCGATGAGCTCCTTTACAAAGTGCAGGATGCTTACAAGAAGAGACTGATTCAAACCGAAAAGATTCGCAGAATGGGGGAGGTTGCAGGGTCTCCCCCGGAGGGATCGTAGAGTCGTACTTCAGGGACATGACACCGGCAGGTTGCTGAAACCGCCCATTTACTACATTGCCCTTCTTCGTGCTCTTCGTGCCCTTCGTGGTGAAAACGAGTTGTTCAACCGCGAAGAGCACGAGGGACACGAAGGGTGAAATGCGCACAGCGCTTCGTGATCTTATGGAGGGGTTTTGTAATTTGATCACTTTCTGATGAATTCAACGGAGGCGACAGATAAAACATGGGATTTATGAAAGCGTGGGGGGAATTCATGATGGCGGGGGCCAGGGCCCAGGCCAGATGGGAAATCGATGTCTCCAATACCGTCTTCAGGGACAGGAAGCGAATAGTCTTGCTTTGTCTTCTGATCGTCCCGATCATCCTCGGCGGCGTCGCTCTTGCAGAGCCGCTTGGGGACGCCTTGCCGCAGTTTCTTGGCGGGAAGAAGGCGTATAGCCCGGCGTTTTACAGCACCGGCATCTTTGTTGCCTCTGTGCTGATCGGGATCATTGCGGGCCTCATCACGGGCTGCATCGGAGCGGGAGGCGGCTTCGTGATCGCCCCTGCTTTGATGAGCGCAGGCATCAAGGGTATCCTTGCCGTGGGCACCGACCTGTTTCACATCTTCGCCAAGGCGATCATGGGAAGCGTGATCCACAGAAAGCTGGGGAATGTCTCCGTCTCCCTGGCGGTGGTCTTCCTGATCGGCGCGATCGTCGGCGCGACTGTGGGCGGGCTCATCAACCGTGTCCTTTATGAGATCAATCCTATCCTGAGCGATGCCTTCATCACGACCATCTACGCTCTCATGCTGGGTTTTCTCGGATTCTATGCCATGCTCGACTTTATAAGAGCATCCAAGAGGGAAAAGGACTTCCATGGCGCCGGACAAGGCGCGCACGGCGGCAAGGCGGAGGGGGCCGACCTGGGGAACCTGCCCAGGAGAATCCAGTCGGTCAAGCTGCCTCCAATGATCAAGTTCGATCAGGATTTCACCCCTGGCGGCAGGAGCATGTCGTGGATATTCCTGGTGCTGAGCGGGGCTCTGGTCGGGCTGACCGCAGGGATCATGGGGGTAGGCGGGGGGTTCCTCACGTTCCCGATTTTCGTGTACATGCTCGGGGTCTCTTCCATGACCACCGTGGGGACCGACATCTTTCAGATCATCTTTACCGCCGGCTATGCCGCAATCACCCAGTACGCCATTTACGGCTTCATCTTTTATACCTTGGCCATGGGAATGCTCCTGGGTTCACTCGTGGGGATCCAGATCGGGGCAATGGTGACCAAGGTCGTGAAGGGAATCACGATCCGCGGTTTTTACGCAATGGCCGTTCTGGCAGGTTTTGTAAACCGCATATTCGCCCTTCCCGGAAAACTGGGGGAGATGGAGGTGATTCCTCTGTCCAAACAGGCGGGGGCGGTCCTTGAGATGATCGGGATCGTCGCCTTCTTCATCGTCGTGGGGGGATTCGGGATCTGGGTCATCGGCACATTCTTGAAGAACATCCGGGTTCTCAAGGGCGAGGAGGCATTGTCATGATCGAAAGAAAAAACGAGTTCTATTTGGGCCTCGGCCTCATGATCGGGTTTGTGGTGGTGCTCGTCTTCTTTTTCATGCCCATCTTTGGCGGCAAGAACGGATTGGATTACCTGGACAACCTCTATAATTCCATTTCCAAAGGATCTGCCTATTACATCCCCGGCATGAAGAAGGATGTGGAGAAGTTCGCCAACAATACCGTTACGGTAAACCTTCAGATGACGGGGGAGGAGCAGGCGTCTCAAACAGCCCTTCTGTTCAAGGCCGGCGGCGCGACGGTGCAGACGAAGGGTCAGAACCTGACGGTTACCGGCGACCTGGCCAAGATCCTTGGAAATGCATTGGTCGATGCGGATGCCATGTACTGGAACAAGGGCCAGGATCTCACGAGCAGGTATGGATACAGAGAAAGGAAAGCGCTTTACAACTGGTGGAAAGGAATGGAGGAGATGCAGAAGAGCCTGAACAAGGACAAATTGTTCAAAGAGGCGAAACTCGTCTCCCTCGTTCAGAAAAAGGCCGTGGAAACCGCCTACAACTATTATACAATTGAACCACAGAAGATCGGAGAACGGTGGGGCACGGTCGTCTTTTCCCTGCTCTTCTATGTCGTGTATACGCTCTGGTATGGCTTTTCCATCCTCTTCATGTTCGAGGGGTGGGGGCTCAGGCTCGGCCATTAGCGGAGACGGCATCTTGTGGAAGGCCGGCGGGAAAGGATCTTCTCCAGTTCCTCCGGCCTTTCGTTTTTCGTGACTTTCACTAGAGCGGCTCCGTTCATGTGGCGGTGAACCATGGAAAGGATAATAACTCTGCTCAAAAGGCTCTTCCCCGGGAAATGGGGGCGGGAGAGCCACCATTTCAAGCTCCTTCTGAACGCAAACAACAAAGCCCTCGCCATTATGGCCGAAATTGGAGAGGCTCTGAAAGGGATCAGTCCCTTTGGAATGAGCTTTGTTCGATCGCGCTGCACTGCCGCATCCACCAGTGTGTTTCAAATTGTGAGGAATCTGACCGAGCTTGCCCCCGGCAAGTATGAAGCGCTGTTCGATCGCTTCAAGGAAATCCAAAAAGCCCTCAATGTTCCTATCCGGCATGACCATCTCGTCACGCAGGGTCCTCCGGTCATCCCTATGGATGAAGTGAACAAGTCCATGGCCGATCTCGTGGGCAGCAAACTGGCCAACCTGGGAGAGATCAGAAAAGGGATCAGTGTCAAGGTGCCCCGCGGATTTGCGATCACCTCATCCGCTTACGAAGCGTTCATGAAAGAGAACGACCTTCAGACCGAAATCGATCGGCGCATTCAGTCCACCGACATGGGAAGCATGGATCAGCTCTATACCCTGAGCGCGTCGATCCAGCAGAAGATCATCAACTCCCCCGTTCCCGAACAGGTGGAACGCAGTATCCGGGAGCATTACCTCAGGCTTTCGGACCATGGAAGAAGGACCACGGTGGCGATGAGAAGCAGCGCCCTCGGGGAAGACCTCCCCGGCGCCTCCTTTGCAGGCCAATACCGGTCCGAACTCAATGTGAGCGGCGACAGCATCCTCGATGCCTACAAAGGGATCCTGGCAAGCAAGTACGGCCTTCCTGCCATGGCTTACCGGTTGAACCGGGGAATACCGGACGAGCAGATAGCCATGTGCGTTGGCTGCATGGAGATGGTGGACGCCCTCTCCGGCGGTGTAGCGTACTCCAGGAATCCATTAAACATCCTGGACGATGCGGTCGTGATCAATGCGGTGTGGGGGCTTCCCAAATCGGTGGTGGACGGAAGCACCGCGTGCGATCTGTTCGTGATCGAGAGGGGAGATCCCATGCGCGTGCTCCGGAAGGAGGTGGCCAGGAAGGATCAGAAGTTCGTATGCTATCCCGAGGAGGGGGTATGCCGGATGGATCTGACAGGAGAGCAGAGTCACCTGCAATCCATCACCGATGAGCAGGCCCTTGGAGTGGCCCGCCTCGCCGTGGAGATCGAACAGTTCTATCGAACGCCCCAGGACGTGGAATGGGCGCTTGAAAAAGACGGTTCCATTGTGCTGCTCCAATGTCGCCCCCTTCAGCAAAGGACCGATTCCGAAGAGAGCGCCGGCAGGAATGTGAATGCAGAGAAACCCGCGAAAGTGATCCTCAAGGGAGGTGTCGTTGCGAGCTCCGGTGTTGCCGCCGGTCCTGTTTTTATCGTCCGGAAAGACGTGGACGCCCTGAAATTTCCCTCAGGCGGGATCCTGGTTGCAGCACAGCCGCTTCCGCGCTGGGCGCCCCTTCTCAACCGTGCCGCAGCCGTGGTCACCAGCCAGGGAGGCATTGCAGGGCACCTGGCAAATGTCTGCAGGGAATTCCGCACACCCGCCCTGTTCGGATTAAAGGAAGTCATGGATCGTGTTGAGACGGGCGAGATGGTCACTGTGGATGCCGACGGCCTGACCCTCTACGAGGGAAGGATAGAGGAGATCCTCGAGTCCAGGGAGGAGCCGATGAATCTCATGCAAGGGAGCCCGGTGTATGAGGCCCTGAAACAGGCTGCCGATCTGATTGTCCCCCTGAATCTCCTGGATCCCGACGCGCCCGCATTCAGGCCGGAGCGGTGCAGGACCTTTCATGACATTACCCGGTATTGTCACGAAAAAGCGGTCCACGAGATGTTCCGCTTCGGCAAGGACCACCGCTTTCCTGAGCGATCCAGCAAGCAGTTGCTCTGCGAAGTTCCCATGCAGTGGTGGATTTTGAACCTGGATGACGGCTTTCATGAAGAGGTTGAAGGCCGGTATGTGCGGCTCGAGAATATTGTTTCCATTCCCATGCTCGCCATCTGGGAAGGAATTGCTGCCATGCCCTGGGAAGGTCCTCCGCCTGTCGACGGAAGGGGAATGATGTCGGTCATGTTCGAGGCCACCCGAAATACCGCGCTGGTTCCGGGGATGAGATCGAGCTATGGGAACAGGAACTATTTCATGATTTCCAGGAACTATTGCAGCCTGTATTCCAGGCTCGGTTTTCATTTCTCCCAGATCGAAGCCCTGGTAAGCGAGAGAGCGACCGAGAACTATATCAGCTTTCAATTTAAGGGAGGCGCAGCCGACCTGGAGAGAAGATGCAGGAGGGCGTTCTTTATCCAGGAGATTCTGGAGGAGTATGGTTTCAGAACAGAAGTGAAGGAGGATACCCTTGTCGCCCGGCTCGCGGAAGAGGAGAAGGATTTCATGAAGGAGCGGCTCAGGATTCTGGGGTTTCTAACCATCCATACCAGGCAGCTCGATATGATCATGGCCAATCAGGCCTCCTTGCAGTACTACAGGAACAAGATTACCGGGGATATTCGGCGGATCCTCGCCGGGCATCAGGAGGAATCTGTCCATTCGCAATGAACAGCCGATGTCCTCTAACTGTTTACAATAGCGTTTCGGCCGGGTTGGTTGGACCTGACAACCCATTGAAATACAACAGGGTATAAGCACTCCCTCCCTGCTGGACCTTTGAGGTGCATGGCATGCGACTTGCATTTTCCGCACAACATTGGAACCGGCTTTTCCCTCCCCCAATAGAATGCCCGATCAAAATTCGCTTTTTTGCTCATTTCGGGAGCTGACCGAAAGGAGACGGAAGTAAGATCCGTAGGCCGGACATCAGAGATCATATCCAAGGAGGAAGGTAATGGTTCACCATGGTGAAAGTTTAGCTCATGGCGCTTCAATCGATAGGAAGGAGTCATCGGGCTTTTGGGCCAGCCAGCCCGGGTACAAGCCCGTGCTGATCCTGATCGCCTTCGTCGTTTTTTGTACATTGATTATCCTCCCCCCCCCGCAAGGACTGCTCGATCTGATGAACACCGAGAACCCGCCCGGGTACAAGGTGACGGCAGGCAAGACGATTACGGACAGTGTGAATCATAAACTCCGTTCCGCCGCCTACAAAGAAGCCTCAGCAAGCAGACAGGTCCCTGCAGAAGGAAAAAAGCTGATTCCCGCTGAAGAAACGGCCCATGAGAAGGCGAAGCCCCTGCTGACCTCGGAACAAGTGGCGCGCCTGGCAAAGGCGACGCTTGTCATTTTCGCGCTTGTCGTCTTTCTCTGGGGAACGGAAGCCCTCCCGCTGGGGGCCACCGACATCCTCGTCGCGGTGATGCTTTACCTCTTCGGGATCCTGCCCATAGAGGAGATCTCAAAGGCCTACATGCAGGATGCGGTGCTCTTCATCTTCGGCATCCTGGCTGTGGCCGTGGGTGTTGCCAAGACAGGTCTCGACAAGAGGATCGGCCTGATCCTGCTGAGCCGCATCAAGAGCGCCAAGGCGTTCGCCTTCATCTTCATGCCCGCCCTCGCCATGTCCGCGAGTTTCCTGTCCGAGCACGCCCTTGTGGCCCTGTTGATCCCTGTCCTGATGGGGGTCTACAAAGTGACCTGCAGGATGTATGGTGTGGAAAAGGACCGGGCGCTCGCGATTTTCCTTCTCCTCGGCATCTGCTTTGCCGCCAATCATGGGGGACCGGGATCCCCTGCAGCGGGAGGCCGCAATGCGATCATGGTGGGGTACCTCATGGCTCACGGCGCCCCGATATCCTTTCTGGAATGGATGAAGTACGGGTTCATGTTCGTGCCCCTCATGGGTGTCGTTATCGGGGCCTACATGTATCTGCGGCTCAAGCCGCGCTTCGTAGTGGGGGGAATGAACCCGAGCGAGGTGGTCAAGTCCGAGGTGGCGCGAATGCCCAAATTCGGCGGCAAAGAGGCCATAATGGCGGTCATCCTCGTTGTTCTGGTCATCGCGTGGATCGTGCTGGGCGAAGAGGCGGGGCTGGGAGGACCGACGCTTTATGCGGTGATGGCCATGTTCCTCGCCAGAATCCTTACCTGGGACGATGTTCAGGAAGGCGTTGCCTTCGACGTGGTGGGCCTCTATGCAGCAGCCTGCGCCATGGGAGTGGCGCTCAAATTCTCGGGTGGGGCGCTATGGCTGGCACAGGCCTTTGTGGGGGTGCTTCCCGACTTCCTGGTCAAAGGCGACAACCTGACCATCGGCGTCAGTCTCGCGACCGGAATTATGACGAACTTCATGAGCGACGGCGCGACAGTGGCCTCTCTCGGGCCCATATTCCTGCCCATGGCCGACCTGGCGAACGTCCACGTGTGGAAGATAGGCCTGGCCTGCGCCTTCTCCTCTTCTTTTGCCAACTTCCTGGTGGTCGGAACCCCCAACAACGCCATAGCCTACGGCATGGGGAGGGACCCGGAAACAGGAGAGAAGCTGCTGGATGTAATGGATTTCATGAAATATGGATTGCCGATCACGATCCTGGCCTGGATTGTGCTCTGGTTCTGGGCCATTTTCGGATACTGGCGTTTTCTCTCCTGGCCGGCGATGTAAATTTCAGATTTCAAATTTCAAATTTCAGATTGTTGTGTGATTAAATTTTAAATTTCAAATTTCAGATTTCAGATTGTTGATGATGAAAACGGCCATTTACTCAAAACTTCAGAAGAAGATCATTTCGGTTACCCTCCTGGTATCCCTCGCCCCCCTCTTGTTGCTGGGCGTGACGATCTATTATCAGTTTGCAAGGATGTACAGGACCAAGGTGCAGGAGCAGCTCCAGTATCGGGCATGGGCCCAGGCGGAGGCCATGGATCTCTTTTTGAAGGAAAGGACGGCCATCCTGGCCGCGATGGCGGACACCCACACCTTTAACGAGATGATCGAGGAAAAAATTCTCGGAAGCATCTTTTCCGTCATGAATGTTCGGGCCGGCGCATTTGTGGATCTGGGGGTCATCAACAATGCCGGGCAGCAATTGGCTTACGTGGGCCCTTACGAGCTCAGGGGGTTGAACTATTACCAGCAGGAATGGTTCGGTGAGGTCATGAGCAAAGGCATCTACATCAGCGATGTCTATCTCGGATACCGGCAGCTCCCCCATTTCATCATCGCTGTTCGGCGCCAGGAGGGTCAGAATCCCTGGATTTTGAGGGCCACCATAGACCCTGCCGTTTTCGGAGCGCTGGTGCGTTCCGCGCAGGTGGGAAAGACAGGAGACGCCTTTATCGTGAATGAAGCGGGCGTTTACCAGACCCGGCCCCGCTTCGGAGGGCAAATTCTGACGGAATCGGGGCTGGACACCCGTCTTTTCGGGGGAAGCACCAGCCTCATGGAACTGAAAACCCAGGACGGGGTGGCCATGCTGTATGCGGGAAGCTGGCTAAAGAAGCACAATTGGCTCCTTCTTATCAGGCAGGAAGCGGCTGAAGAGATGGGCGGGCTCTTTACAACCAGAAACGTGGAGATTGCCATCATCCTCTCCGGAATTTTGGCCATTGTCCTGGCCACGGTCTTTACCACACAACTTATGGTCAACCAGTTGAGAGAGTCGGACCGCAGAATGAACGGTTTGAATGCCCAGCTTGTCCAGTCTGACAAACTGGCGGCTATCGGCAAGATGGCTGCGGGAGTGGCCCACGAGATCAACAACCCCCTTGCCGTGATCCTTCAGAAGACAGGGTGGATGGAGGATCTGCTCCAGACAGAAGACTTGAAGTCCAGCGAGAATCTGGACGAATTCAAAACATCCATCAGGAAGATCGAAGAGCACGTCGAGCGGGCGAGAAAGGTCGTCCATGGCATGTTGGGGTATGCCCGCAAGATGGAGCCTCGTTTGGAAGATGTGGATATCAACGATACCCTCAAACAAACCACTTCCCTTCTGAATAACTTCGCGAGGATCAACAACATCGTCATCCGGACCGATCTTGCCCCGGATCTGCCTATCCTGGCGAGCGACCAGGCCCAGCTTCAGCAGGTTTTTCTGAACCTCATTTCCAATGCCATCGATGCCATCGGCAAGAACGGCGTCGTTCAGATCAGCAGCATCCGTTCGGAAGACGAGGTTCATATCAGTATTTCGGACAACGGGAGGGGCATCCCGGAAGAAGCGCACAAGAAGGTTTTTGACCCGTTCTATACGACAAAGCAGAGCGGGAAGGGGACGGGACTGGGCCTCTGGATCAGCTACAACATCATCGAAAAGATGGGTGGAACCATTACCCTCGCGAGCAAGGAAGGGGAGGGAACAACCTTTACAGTAAAGCTCCCGATTGTTGTGCCGGAGAAGAAGTAGAGCTCCGCATGACGGTCGGAATGAAGGAGAATGTCCATGGAACTCTTCAGAGTGCTGGTCGTGGATGATGAAACGGAGTTTTTGGAAACCCTGGTGAATCGTCTGCAAAAAAGAAACATCGATGCAACAGGCGTCCCAAGCGGCGAGGCGGCCCTTGAGCTCATGAAGAAGAAGCTGTTCGACGTGGTCATCCTCGATATCAGGATGCCGGGAGGAATGGACGGGCTCGCGGCCCTTCGCGAAATGAAGCATATCCAGCCGCTCTCAGAGGTCATTCTTCTCACGGGCCACGCTACAGTCGAGTCCAGCATCGAGGGAATGAAACTGGGCGCCTTCGACTTCCTGATCAAACCCGTCCAGATGGAAGATCTCATCATGAAGATGGCTCAGGCCTTTGAGAAGAAAGGCACTCATGAGCAGAAGATCCGGGCGGCCAGGATCAGAGAGCTGATGCGGTTTCCCGGACGCGTCTTCGATCAGGAAAAGGACGAGCCCAAATAGGATTTGGAGAGCGAATCGAGCAGTGTCCGATGTCGAAGGAAGATCCAACAAGCACTGGGACATAAAGAAAATCAAGATATCTCTCTTGGTGCCTTTGTGTCTTCGTGGCAGAAAGACTCCTGAGAAGGTCAGGAAAATGAACCAGAGCCCCTACGCCAAGATGAAACGAATCATATTCCTGATTATGATCCTCGTCCCTGCCGTTCCCTTTTTTATCACGATTGGAATCGGTTACCATTACTTCACCTCTTCCATTGAAAGCAGCACGCTGGCCACCATGACCCGGATCATGGCTGACCACCGCCGGATGATCGACTCCTTTCTGGCCGAGCGCAAGGCCGATCTGGAGTTCATTCTCAATACGCAAAACTTCGAAGAGCTTTCGGACAGCCAGAAGCTGTACGACACCTTCCTCCAGTTGCAGAAAGAGTCCAGCGCATTCGTTGACATGGGCCTCTTCAGCGAGGAAGGCATTCACCTGGTCTATTACGGGCCCTACAGACTCACGGGCAGAGATTACGGCAAAGAGGAATGGTTCCTTCAGGTGATGAAGGACGGATCCTACATCAGCGATATTTTCCTTGGCTTCCGGAGGGTTCCCCATTTTGTCATTGCCCTGAAAAAGACCGAGCCGGAAAGATCGTGGATTCTTCGAGCGACAATCGACACCTACATATTCAATGATGTGGTCAAGAGCGTTCGGATAGGGAAAACGGGGGAAGCCTACATTGTAAATTCGGAGGGTTATCTCCAGACCGACCGGCGCTCGGGCGGCAACCTCATGGACAGGGATTCCGAATACATCGACCACCCGGCCTCTGATTCGGGGACAAAGATCACCATCAAGAAGGACGGCTCGGGCGAGGAGTACCTGTATGCGACAACGTGGCTGACGAACAAACCATGGCTCCTGGTGGTGCGGCAGCAGAAGGCCGACGCATTCAAGGCGTTGCGTTCCGCCTCCTATGCAATCCTCCTCATTATCGTCCTGGGAGGCTGTCTCATCGTGGGGGTGGCTTTCTATCTTACGGAGTGGATTGTTCGGCGTATGGAGAAGATGGAAAGGGACCGGGAACAGTTGAGCGGTCAGCTCATCCGTGCAACCCGGCTTGCCGAACTGGGTGAAATGGCCGCCGGGTTTGCCCACGAGATAAACAACCCTCTTCAGATCATGAAATCGGAGCAGACCCTGATTGAAACCATCTTCTCGGATCTCAAGCAAAAAGGGGAGTTGAAGGAGTCGGAGGATTTGAAAGATGTGGAAGACTCCATGAGCCAGATCAAGCTCCAGATCGACAGGTGCGCAAAGATCACACAGGCCATTCTCAGGTTCGGCCGCCAGAGCGATTCGGCGCCAAAGGATATCGACCTTTCCGTCTTCATCCCGGATGTCCTCGCCATGGTCGAGAAAAAGGCGGCCGTCCAGGGGATCAAACTGGAAAGAGATATCCTGCCGCATACTCCTCTCATCCATGCGGATCCCTCCCAGCTCCAGCAGGTCTTCATCAACCTTGTCAACAATGCGATCGACGCCATTGCGGATCGACATGGATCAGAAGGAGGCGAGCTCTCCGTTCAGGCGCGGCCGGCCACGAATGGAAGGGTGATGATTGCGATAGCGGACAACGGCATCGGCATCAGCCCTGAGAACCTCAAAAGGGTTTTCGCTCCCTTCTTCACGACCAAACCCGTGGGAAAGGGTACGGGGCTGGGGCTTTCCGTTTGCTATGGAATTGTCGACGGCATGGGAGGCACGATGGAAGTCACCAGCCGGAAGGGGGTCGGGACCACCTTCACCATCCATCTTCCCGCCGCTGGAACCTGAAGAGGATTCTCTCGCAGATCCTTGGATCCCGTGCGATGTTCCGCGGGAGACGCGGAGAAAGGGCGAATATCGAATGTCGAAGGAAGGAACAGGAGATTTCAATTTGAAGGTCATCTCCGGGCGCCGCACGAAAGACTTCATCGTCCAAAATTCCTTTTCGATATTCAATCATTAAGAAATGGGGGACACGCATATGAGTGAGATGAAATTGATGCTGGTGGATGACGAAGAAAGATTCCTGGAAACCACCAAGAAGCTGCTACTGAGAAAGGGCTACAACGTTCTGACCGCGACGAGCGGCTCCGAGGCCCTTGATAAGCTCATCACGGAAAACGTCCATGTAGTGATCCTCGATGTCAAGATGCCCGGGATGGATGGGGTCGCGACCTTGAAGGCGATCAAGAGCCGTTATCCTCTTGTGGAAGTCATTATGCTGACAGGACATGCCACCGTGGAATCCGCTGTGGACGGGCTCAAGTCCGGGGCCACGGACTACCTCATGAAACCCGCTGACCTTGACGAACTGATCAAAAAGGCGGAAGAGGCCTACGAGAAGAGACAGCGGTTGGAGGAAAAGATCCGGGTCGCACAGGCGCGCGCGGTCAGAAAGTCGCCGATGGAGATCCTGAGGGATCTGAAGTAGAAGCACGAGACAGGAGTCAGCATAGCCGCTTGCCGAGGCCAGTTTTATCGAACGGGAAACTTTGCAGGGTGTCAGGTGTCAGGTTTCGGGTGTCAGCCCGGTTTTCCTGACACCTGAACACTGAAACCTGAAA